>NZ_JADQDK010000001.1:2509291-2822953 GCF_019263705.2 Pseudonocardia abyssalis | reverse complement strand
CCCGCGGCCGAGCGGGTGCTCACCCAGGCGATCGGGCGGGGAACGACGACGGAGGTCAGCAGGCGGTAGAAGGCACCCGCGCCGAGCTCGGTCGGGTCCAGGTCGGTGCGCATGTCGCGATCATCCCCCGGGTACCGGGTCGGCGCCCGGCCCGACGTAGGTTCGCGGACGTGAGATCGCGTGCAGTCGGCCTGGTGATCGGAACGCTGGCCGACGCCGTCCTCGGCGACCCGCGACGTGGCCACCCGGTCGCCGGGTTCGGCACCCTCGCCGCGGCCCTGGAGCGGCGGACGTACGCCGACTGCCGTCTGGCCGGCGTCGGGTACACCGCGGTGCTGCTGGGGGGCGCGGTCGGGCTCGGGGTCGCCGCCGAGGCGCTCGGGCGGCGGCGTCCGGTCCTCGGGACCGGGCTGACGGCGCTGGCGACGTGGACGGTGCTCGGCGGGTCGTCGCTGGCCGGGCACGGGGCGGCGCTGGCGCGGGAGCTGGGGGCCCGTGGTGGTGCGACGGCGACCGACGGTCCGTGGTCGGGTGTGCGGCCCGGGGCCGCGGCGGTGGACCCGGCTCCGGTGTCGGACGGGGTCGATCTCGCCGCGGCGCGGCGGCGGCTTCCGTCGCTGTGCGGGCGCGACCCGGAGTCGCTCGACGCGGCGGGGATGGCGCGGGCCGGGGTGGAGTCGCTGGCGGAGAACACCTCCGACGCGGTCGTGGCGCCGCTGTTCTGGGGGGCGGTCGCCGGGGTGCCGGGTCTGCTCGGGTACCGCGCGGTCAACACCCTGGATGCGATGGTCGGCTACCGGTCGCCGCGGTACCGACGGTTCGGGTGGGCCTCGGCGCGGCTCGACGACGTCGCGAACCTCGTCCCGGCCCGGGTCTGCGCGGCGCTGTTCACGGTGCTGGCGCCGGCCGTCGGGGGTTCGCCGTCCGGCGCGCTCGCCGCGTGGCGCCGGGACTCGGGCGGGCACCCGTCCCCGAACGCCGGTCCGGTGGAGGCCGCCGCGGCCGGGGCGCTGGGCGTCGGGCTCGGCGGACGGACGGTGTACGCGCACGGCGTCGAGGAGCGGCCCCGCCTGGGGATCGGCCCGACCCCGACCCCTGTCGACCTGCACCGCTCCGCCCGCCTCTCCCGCCTGGTGGGGGCCGCGGCCGCGGTGCTGGCGGGGGTACTGGCGGCGGTGATCGTTCCGAGGTGAGGGCGGCGGTCGCGCCGACGACCGGGAGGGTCATCTCGGAACGATCATGTTCGGCCGGCGCGGCGTGCCCGGGAGGCCGCGCGATCGCTCAGCGGGGGAGCGGGGCCTCGTCGTCCTCGCCGGACAGGGCGCGCCGCAGGGCGGTGCGGTCGGGCTTGCCCCGGCGCTGCAGCAGCTCCAGTCGGATGAAGTACCCCAGCGCGAGCAGGGCGATCACGCCGAAGGTGATCCACTGCAGGGCGTAGGACAGGTTCGTGAACGGTGCCCCGCCGCTGCTCGGCAGGACCGGCAGCGGGGCGAGGACGCCGGGCTGGCCGGGGGCGAGCTGCAGCCAGCCGGGTTCCAGTGCGAGCCCGGTGGCGGTGGCGAGCAGCCGCGAGTCGGCGACGTAGAGCTGCTGGAAGCCGGCCTCGTCGAGCACCCGGCCCTCGGGATCGGTCTGGTCGACGCGCAGACGCGCGGTGAGCGTGACCTCCCCGGCCGGGGGTGCGGGGATGTCCGGGGTCACCGAGCCGCTGGAGGTCTCGACCGTGCCGCGGTCGACCGTCAGCAGCCGCCCGTCGGACGTGCGGAACGGCGTCAGCACCTCGACGGCCGGGCGCCCGTCGACGACGCGCAGGCGCACGAGGCCCTGGGCCTCGGGGAGGTAGCTGCCCGTGACCTCGACCTGCCGCCACTCGACGTCCGGGGTCACGCCGTCCGAGGTCAGCTCGGCGATCGGGACGGGGGGCGTCGCGGTCGCGGTGTCGATGGCCTGCTGCTGCGCCTCGCGCTGGGCCTCGCGGCCGAACTGCCACGGGGCGAGGAACGTGTAGCAGGCGACGACGAACGCGAGCACCGCGGCGATGAGGGCCAGCCAGCCCGGACGCAGGAGGAACCGCACGCCCTTACGGTAGTCGTCGTGCGCGGAGGACTGCTGGTGGCCGGGACGACCTCGGATGCGGGCAAGAGCGCGCTGGTCGCGGGGATCTGCCGGATGCTGGCACGCCGCGGGGTGCGCGTGGCGCCGTTCAAGGCCCAGAACATGAGCAACAACTCCGTCGTGACGCCCGACGGCGGCGAGATCGGCCGCGCGCAGGCCATGCAGGCGCACGCGTGCGGGCTCGCCCCGAGCACCGCGTTCAACCCGGTGCTGCTCAAGCCGGGCAGCGACCGCAGTTCACAGGTCGTGGTGCTCGGACGCGTCGACGGGACGGTCAGCGCACGGTCGTACCGGTCACGGAAGGCGGCGCTGCTGGAGGTGGTCGTCGACACCCTCACCGATCTGCGGAGGCGGTACGACGTCGTGGTCTGCGAGGGCGCCGGGTCGCCCGCGGAGATCAACCTGCGCCGCTCCGACATCGCCAACATGGGGCTCGCGCAGGCCGCGGACCTGCCGGTGGTCGTCGTCGGCGACATCGACCGCGGCGGCGTGCTCGCCCACCTCTTCGGCACCGTCGCGGTCCTCGACGCCGCCGACCAGGCCCGCATCGCCGGGTTCGTGATCAACAAGTTCCGCGGCGACCCGTCGCTGCTCGCGCCCGGTCTCGACCAGCTCCGCGCGCTCACCGGCCGCCCGACGTTCGGGGTCGTCCCGTGGGCCGACGGGTTGTGGCTCGACGCCGAGGACTCGCTCTCCGTCGTCTCCGACGGCGTGCTCGGGCGCCCCGCACCGCCGCACGGGTCGGCGTGGCTGCGCGTCGCCGTCGTCCGGTTCCCGCGGATCTCCAATGCCACCGACGCCGAGGCGCTGGCCTGCGAGCCGGGTGTCGCCGTGCGGTACGTCACGGAGGCCTCGCGCCTGGCCGACGTCGACCTGGTCGTCCTGCCGGGGTCGAAGTCGACGGTGTCGGACCTGGCCTGGCTGCGGTCGTCCGGCCTGGCCGACGGGGTGCTCGCCCACGCCCGCGCGGGGCGTCCGGTGCTCGGGGTCTGCGGCGGCTACCAGATGCTCGGGCGGCGGATCGCCGACCCGCACGGGGTGGAGTCCGGCGACGCGGAGGGGCTGGGCCTGCTGGACCTGGAGATCGAGTTCGACGTCGACAAGCACCTCGGCAACCCCGTGGGCACGGCCTGGGGCGAGCCGGTGCGCGGGTACGAGATCCACCACGGGCGCGTGGTGCGGTCCGGCGACCCCGGCCTGATCGACTCCTCGGAGGGTTCGGACACCGGCACCGTGTGGGGCACCCACTGGCACGGCCTTCTGGAGAACGACGGGTTCCGTCGCCGCCTGCTGGAGCGGGTGGGCCGCGCGGGGTTCGTCGCCGCCCCCGACACCTGCTTCGCCGACGAGCGCGAACGCCAGCTCGACCTGCTCGGCGACCTCGTCGAACAGAATCTCGATATCGGCTCACTTGAACATGTGATCAGTCACGGTGCGGCACGGGACCTCCCGACGGTGACCTCCGGTCTGGCAGTGTCCCCCTCGTGACCTCCCCGCAGTTCCCGTTCTCCGCCGTCGTCGGCCACGACGACCTCCGCCTCGCGCTCCTGCTCAACGCCGTGCACCCGGGCGTCGGCGGGGTGCTGGTGCGGGGGGAGAAGGGCACCGCGAAGTCGACGGCCGTGCGCGCGCTGGCCGCGCTGCTGCCCGCGTTGCAGGTGGTGCCGGGCTGCCGCTTCGGCTGCGACCCCACCGCACCCGACCCCGCCTGCCCCGACGGCCCGCACGCCGCGACGGTCGGCGAGTCGCGGGCGGCCCGGCTCGTCGAGCTGCCGGTGGGGGCCACCGACGACCGGCTCGTCGGGTCACTGGACCTGGAGCGCGCGCTGTCCGAGGGGGTCCGGGCGTACCAGCCGGGGCTGCTCGCCGACGCGCACCGCGGCGTGCTCTACGTCGACGAGGTCAACCTGCTGCACGACCACCTCGTCGACCTCCTCCTCGACGCCGCCGCGATGGGCCGTGCGCACGTCGAGCGCGACGGGGTGTCGGTGTCGCACGCGGCGCGGTTCCTGCTGGTCGGGACGATGAACCCGGAGGAGGGCGAGCTGCGCCCGCAGCTGCTCGACCGGTTCGGGCTGGCCGTCGAGGTGCGGGCGGCGCGCGACGTCGGGACACGCGTCGAGGTGGTGCGCCGCCGGATGGCGTTCGACGACGACCCCGCGGGCTTCACCGACGCCTGGCGGGCCGCCGACGCCGAGGTCGCGGCCCGGATCGTCGCCGCCCGCTCGCGGGTGGCCGCGGTGGTGCTGCCCGACGCCGAGCTGCGCCGGATCGCGTCGGTGTGCGCGGCGTTCGACGTCGACGGCATGCGCGCCGACCTCGTCATCGCCCGCGCCGCGGTGGCCCACGCCGCGTGGCGCGGGGTCGGGGCGGTGGAGGAGGAGGACGTGCGCGTCGCCGCCCGCCTCGCCCTGCCGCACCGTCGCCGCCGCGACCCGTTCGACGAGCCCGGCATGGACGAGGGCGCCCTCGACGACGCCCTGCGCGACGCGGCGGAGCAGAAAGGAGCCGACGGGGACGGCCCGGACGACGACGGCCCCGACGGAGGACCCGGCGGAGGACCCGGCGGGGTAGGCCCGGACCGCAGCCCCGACCACGGTGGCCCCGACCACGGTGGCCCGGATGACGGTGGCCCGGATGACGGTGGCCCCGAGACCCGCGACCCCGACGCCGCCGGCCCGGACGGCGGCGGGGACCTCGCCTCGGATCGACCGGACGGTGCTCCCGACCCGGACGGGGGGCCCACACAGGACGGGCCGCAGCCGCAGGGCTCGCCCACCGGCCGGGCGGACGGGCCGTCCGACCGGGAGGGTGTTCGGGCCCCCGCCCCCACGGACACGTTCCGGGCACGCCGTCTCGAGGTCCCCGGGCTCGGTGAGGGGGCCCCCGGCCGCCGCTCCCGGGCCCGCACCGACTCCGGCCGCGTCGTGCGGGCCGTCGCGACCACCCCGCGCCGGGCCGCCGACGTCCACCTCCCCGCGTCGATCACCGCGGCCGCCCCGCACCAGCGCTCGCGCGGCCGGACCGGGCCGGCACTCGTGCTGCGCCACGGCGACCTGCGCAGCGGCGAGCGCGAGGGCCGGGAGGGCAACCTCGTGCTGTTCGCCGTCGACGCCTCCGGCTCGATGGCCGCCCGTGCACGCATGTCGGCGGTGTCGGGAGCGGTGCTGTCGCTCCTGCGCGACGCCTACCAGCGCCGCGACAAGGTCGGACTCGTCACCTTCCGCGCGGGCGGCGCCGAACTGGTGCTGCCCCCGACGTCGAGCGTGCCGGCGGCGCAGGCGCGGATGGCGTCGATGCGCACCGGCGGCCGCACCCCGCTGGCCGACGGACTGCTGCGCGCCCGCGAGGTCCTGCGCGTCGAGCGGCTCCGCGACCCCCGCCGCCGCGCGCTGCTCGTCCTGCTCACCGACGGCCGCGCGACGGTCGGCCGGTCCGGGGAGCCGGTGTCGGACGCGTGCCGGGCCGCGGCGCTGCTCGCGGCCGACGGCGTCGCGACGGTGGTGGTCGACTGCGAGTCCGGCCCCGTCCGTCTCGGCCTCGCCGCCCGGATCGCCGCGGCCGCCGGCGGGGAGATCGTGACCATCGGGGCGCTGTCGGCCGACGGCGTCACCGGCGTCGTGCACGCCGCCCGAGCAGCTTAGGAGCAGACGGATGCCGCAGGGACAGGTCGAGACCGTGCCCGACGACGGGCTCACGACGAGGCAGCGCCGCAACCGGCCACTCGTCGTCGTCCACACGGGGACGATGAAGGGCAAGTCGACCGCGGCGTTCGGGCTGGCCCTGCGCGGGTGGAGCCAGGGCTGGTCGATCGGGGTGTTCCAGTTCGTGAAGTCGGCGAAGTGGAAGGTCGGCGAGGAGACGGCGTTCCGCGCGCTCGGCCGCGTCCACGCGGAGACCGGCGAGGGCGGGCCCGTCGAGTGGCACAAGATGGGCGAGGGCTGGTCCTGGGTGCGCAAGCCGGGCACCGAGGAGGACCACGCCGCCGCCGCTCAGGAGGGATGGCGCGAGATCCGGCGGCGGATCGAGGCGGGCGTGCACGACGTCTACGTCCTGGACGAGTTCACCTACCCGCTCAAGTGGGGGTGGGTGGACGTGCACGAGGTGGTCGAGGTCCTCGCCGCGCGCGAGGGCAGGCAGCACGTGATCATCACCGGACGGGACGCCGCGCCGGAGCTGATCGCCGCGGCCGACCTGGTCATGGAGACGGGCAAGATCAAGCATCCGATGGACGCCGGCCAGAAGGGCCAGCGGGGAATCGAGTGGTGATGCAGCAGGTCAGGCTGGGAAGTACCGGGTTGCAGGTCTCGCGGATCTGCCTGGGGATGATGAGCTACGGCACGCCGGACTGGCGCGACTGGGTGCTCGACCTCGACGCGTCGCGTCCGCTCGTGCGCGCCGCCGTCGACGCCGGGATCACGTTCTTCGACACCGCCGACATGTACTCGCTCGGCGCGAGCGAGGAGGTCACGGGCACACTGCTGCGCGAGCTGTTCGCGCGCCGCGACGACTACGTGCTCGCCACGAAGGTCTTCATGCCGATGGGCGACGGGCCGAACGACCGCGGGCTCTCGCGCAAGCACATCCTGGCGAGCATCGACGCGTCGCTGACCCGGCTGGGCACCGACCACGTCGACCTCTACCAGATCCACCGCTGGGATCCGGAGACGCCGATCGAGGAGACGATGGAGGCGCTGCACGACGTGGTGCGTGCGGGGAAGGCGCGCTACATCGGGGCGTCGAGCATGTTCGCCTGGCAGTTCGCGAAGGCGCAGCACACCGCCGACCTCGGTGGCTGGACGCGGTTCGTCTCCATGCAGGACCACTACAACCTCCTCTACCGCGAGGAGGAGCGGGAGATGCACCCGCTGTGCCTCGACCAGGGCGTCGGGGTCATCCCGTGGAGTCCGCTGGCGCGGGGCCGGCTGACGCGGCTGCCCGAGCAGCGCACCACCGTCCGCGCCGGGAGCGACCCGATCGCCGACCGCATGTACGGGGAGGCCGACGACGCCGTGGTGCGCGCCGTCGCCGAGGTCGCGAAGGCCCGTGACCTGCCGATGGCGCAGATCGCACTGGCCTGGCTGCTGCACCGGGAGGCCCTCACCGCACCGATCATCGGGGCGACGAAGGCAGGGCACATCGAGGACGCGGTCGCGGCCGTCGAGGTGGAGCTGAGCGACGACGAGATCGCGGCGCTGGAGGCGCCGTACGTGCCGCACCCGGTGCTGGGCCACTCATGATCGGGGGGAGTGGTCGACACGTGTCACCCGTGGCACCCACCGGCCACTTCCGGCGATCATGACGGCCCGCGCGCTGGTGGTCGGGGCGCCGGCGTCCGGGTCCGGGAAGACCACCGTCGCCACCGGGCTGACGGCCGCGCTGCGGCGCCGGGGCACGGTGGTGGCCCCGTTCAAGGTGGGCCCCGACTACGTCGACCCCGGTTACCACACCCTCGCCGCCGGCCGGCCGGGCCGGAACCTCGATCCGGTCCTCGTCGGCGCCGACCGGATCCTCCCGCTAGCCCGGCACGGCGCGGCGGGCGCGGAGATCGCGGTCGTCGAGGGCGTGATGGGCCTGTTCGACGGGCGGCTGGCGGACGGGGCCGGGTCGACGGCGCAGGTCGCGGGGCTGCTCGGGGCGCCGGTGGTGCTGGTCGTCGACGTGCGGGGGCAGTCGCGCAGCCTCGCCGCGCTGCTGCACGGGTTCCGGTCGTTCGACCCGGACGTCGTGATCGGCGGGGTCGTCCTGAACAGGGTCGGCAGCCCCCGGCACGAGGACGTCCTGCGGGCGGCGGCCGACGAGGTCGGGCTGCCGGTGCTCGGGGCCCTGCCCCGGCGCGACGAGCTCGCGGTCCCCTCGCGCCACCTCGGGCTGGTCACCGCCGCGGAGCACGGGGCGGCCGCGCACGCCGCCGTCGACGCGATGGCGGAGCTGGTGGCGGAGCACGTCGACCTCGACGCCGTGGCCGGGCTGGCCGCGCCGCTGCCGATCGGGCCGTCGTGGGACCCGGCGGCCGAGGTGTCCGGCGTCGACGGACGACACGACGGGCGCGATCGGCAAACTCGCTGGGTGGGGGCGGCAAACTCGCCGGGGGGAGGGGAGAACTCGCGGGTGGTGGGGGTGTTCGGGGGAGCGGCGTTCACGTTCGGCTACGCCGAGCACGTCGAGCTCCTGGCGGCCGCGGGGGCCGAGGTCGTCACCGTCGACCCGCTGCGCGACGAGGGACTGCCGGACGGGACCGCCGCGCTCGTGGTGCCCGGTGGGTTCCCCGAGGAGCACGCCGCGGCGCTGAGCGCGAACGCCCCGCTGCGGGCGGCGGTGCGGGCGCTGGCCGACAACGGTGCACCGGTGCACGCGGAGTGCGCCGGGCTGCTCTACCTGTGCGACGCCCTCGACGGCTCCCCGATGTGCGGGGTACTGCCTGCCGACGCCGCGATGACGCCGCGGCTGACGCTCGGCTACCGCGACGCCGTCGCCCTGTCCGGGTCGCCGCTGTTCGCGGCGGGGGCGCGGGTGAGCGGGCACGAGTTCCACCGCTGCACGGTCATCCCGCGGGCCGGCGTGGCCCCGGCCTGGGGCTGGCGGGGCGGCGAGCCGGAGGGCTGGGTCCACGGCGGCGTGCACGCGTCGTTCCTGCACACGCACCCGGCCGGGCACCCGGACGCCGTCGCGCGGTTCGTCCGCGGCGCAGGGGGTGACGTGCGTCTCGCTGGGGGTTACCGTTGAGTAGACACTCGACGAGGAGGTCGCCATGCGCAGGTCACGTCGTCGCACGGTCGGGCTGGTGCTCGGCGCCGGGGGCATCCTCGGCTCGGCCTGGACCACCGGGATGCTCGCCGCACTCGCCCCGCGCCTCGACCGGCCGCTCGGCGACCTCGACCTCGTCGTCGGCACCAGCGCGGGCAGCATCCTGGCCGCCGCCCTGCGCTGCGGGATGACCGTCGAGGAACTGCTCGCGCACCAGCACGGTGACCACGTCACCGACGCCGTGCCCGACGCCGCCGTCCTCGAACGGGAGTCCGGTGACGGGCTCCCGCCGCTCCCGCGGCCGTGGATCGGGTCGCCCCGGCTGCTCGCCACCGCACTGACCCGCCCGGGCACGGTCGACCCGGTCGTCGCGGCGTCCGGGCTGCTCCCGGCCGGGCGGGGGCGGATGGGGTCGCTGATCGGGATGGTCGCGGGCCTGCAGACGCGTGCGGGCGTCACCACCGACGGCTGGGTGCCGGGCCCGCCGCTGTGGATCGCCGCGGTCGACTACGACTCCGGCCGGCGGGTCGTGTTCGGCCGGGAGGGGGCGCCGCCGTCGACGGTGGGGGAGGCCGTGCTCGCGTCGTGCTCGATCCCGGGCTGGTTCACCCCGCAGGTGATCGACGGGCGCCGCTACGTCGACGGGGCGGTGTCGTCGAGCACGTCGGTCGCGCTGCTGGCCGGTCCCGGCGCCCCGGAGCTGGACGAGGTCTACGTGCTGGCCCCGATGGCGAGCCACGTTGTCGACCGCCCCCGCGACCCCCTCGCCGTCGCCGAGCGCGCGGTGCGCCGGGTGCTCACCCGCTGGCTCGATGCCGAGGTCGCCGACCTGCGGGCGACGGGTGCGCGGGTCACGGTCCTCACCCCCGGCCCGGCCGACCTCGCCGCGATGGGCGGCAACCTGATGAACCCCCGCCGGCGGGACCGGGTGCTGGAGACGTCGTTGGGGACGTCGGTCGCGGCCCTGTCGGCCCCGGCGACAGCCGCCTGACCCACCCGCGAGCCGCCAGACCCGCGCCCGCGAGTCGCTGCTTCCGCGCCCGCGAGTCGCCAGATCCATGTCCGCGAGTCGCGAGTTCTGCGCCCGCGAGTCGCGGGAACCCGGCCCCGCCGTCGGCGACGTGTGCGGTGGCTCATGCCCCCGACGGCCTCACCGGCCCGCGCGGTGGGTGACACTGTTCGGCGTGAAGCAGGGAAGTGTGTCCTTCGTCGGAGCGGGGCCCGGGGCGGCCGATCTCATCACCCTGCGCGGTGCGCGGCGGATTGCCGAGGCCGACGTCGTGATCTGGGCGGCGTCGCTGGTGATGGAGGAGTGCGTGGTCGAGCACGCCCGTGCCGACGCCGAGCTCGTCGACTCCTCCCAGATCGCCCACGAGGGCGTCCTCGCCCTCTACCGCCGCGCCGCTGCCGAGGGACTCGCCGTCGCGCGGGTGCACTCCGGAGACCCGTCGCTGTGGGGCGCGGTGCAGGAGCAGTACGACGCGGCCGTCGAGATCGGGTTGGACGTCGAGATCGTGCCCGGCGTCTCCGCGTTCGGGGCGGCCGCCGCCGCGGCCGGTCGTGAGCTGACGATCCCCGAGGTCGCGCAGTCGGTCGTGCTGTGCCGGCTCGAGGGCGGCAAGACCCCGATGCCCGAGCGCGAGAAGCTGCGCGACTTCGCCCGGCACGGCACCACGATGGCGATCTTCCTGTCCGCGGCGCGGACCTCGCAGATGGTCGACGAGCTGCGGGCGGGCGGCTACCCCGACGACACCCCGGTCGTCGTCGCCTACCGCACCACCTGGCCCGACGAGCTGACGATCCGCTGCCGGCTCGACGAGGTCGAGGCCGTGTGCAAGGAGCGCAAGCTCTGGCGCCAGACGCTCTTCCTGGTCGGGGCGGCGCTCGGGTCCTCCGGGACGCGGAGCCACCTCTACCACGCGGGCCATTTCCACACCTTCCGCAAGCCCGACGCGGAGGCCCGGCGCGCACTGCGCGCCGCCCGATCCGCCACCCCGTGACTGGGCGGGAGCCGGGCGGGCCCTCCCGCCCGCGCGTTCATGATCGGCGTCCGGGAACGACGAGCGGGGTGGGGCCCGCTGCCGGTACCGAAACGTCGATCATGGCCGGGCGGCTGCGACGTCGGGGATCGGTGATCACCGGCTGGGTACGGGCCGGTGCGCGGAAGTCCGCTGTCGGTTCCGAGACGCTGATCATGTGGGGTCCGGGGTCGGTGATCGCACGGCGGGCACGGGACGGTGTCAGGACTGGGACCCGGGTCAGCGCGTCGGGCCGGGGGAGCGCCTCGTGCTGACCGTCGTCGGGATCGACGGGGGGCCGCTGCCGCCGGGGGCGGTGGAGGCGCTGGCCGGTGCGGAGGTCGTCACCGGCGCTGCCCGCTACCTGCACCTCGCCCCCGCCACGGCCGAGCGGGTCGAGATGGGGCCCGTCGACCCCGCGTTGGACAGGCTCGGCGGCCGCCGCGGCGTGGTGCTGGCCAGCGGGGATCCGGGGTTCTTCGGGATCGTCCGGCTCCTGCGCGCCCGCGGGCTCGCCCCGGTCGTGCTGCCGGCGTGCTCGGCGGTGCAGCGGGCGTTCGCGCGGATCGGGCGGCCGTGGGACGACGTCGCCGTGGTCAGCGCGCACGGTCGCGCGCTCGGACCGGCCGTCAACGTCTGCCGCGCCCGCGCCGCCGTCGCCGTGCTCACCGCCCCCGGTGCCGGGCCCGCGGAGATCGGGGCGGCGCTGCACGGGTGGGAGCGCACGCTCGTCGTCGCCGAGGACCTCGACGGGCCGGACGAGCGGGTCACGACCGTGACCCCCGGGCAGGCCGCCGCCCGCACCTGGCGCGACCCGAACGTCGTGCTCTGCCTGCGCGACCCCCACGCCGTGCCCGACGCGGGCTGGATCGCCGGCGGTGACCCGCGTCCCGGTGGCCGACGGCCGTCCGCCGGCCCCGGGCCGGGGCCGGACGGGGCGGGTTCGGCCGGGTGGGCCCTGCCCGAGTCCGCGTTCGAGCACCGCGCCGGGATGATCACCAAGGCCGAGGTCCGGGCGCTCGCGCTGGCCCGGCTCGCCCCGGCCCCGGGCCGGCTGATCTGGGACGTCGGGTCCGGATCCGGGTCCGTCGCCGTCGAGTGCGCCCGCCTCGGGGCCGCGGTGATCGCGGTCGAGCGCCGTACCGACGACGTCGGGCGCATCCGGGCCAACGCCGAGGCCCACGGCGTCGACGTCCGGGTCGTCGAGGGAGAGGCCCCGGCCGTGCTGGCCGGACTCCCGCACCCCGACGCGGTGTTCGTCGGCGGGGGAGGGCCGGAGGTGGTGGAGGCGGTGGCCGGTGCGCCGTGCGTCGTCGTCGCGCTCGCCGCCCTGGACCGCATCGCGCCCACCCGCCATGCCCTGCGCGCGCACCGCGTCGAGGGCGTCCAGCTCGCGGCGTCGCGGCTCGCCGACCTGCCCGACGGCACCGTCCGCCTCGCCGCCACCAACCCGATAGTCCTGCTCTGGGGAGAGACCACATGATCGCGCTGTTCGCCGTCACCGACGCCGGTCGCCGCGCCGCCGCGGAGGTCGCGCCCGCCCTCGGTGCGCAGATCCACCCGCTCGACGCCCTCCCGGCGCTGTGGCCCGACCTCGACGGCGCCGTGTTCTTCCTCGCCACCGGCGCCACCGTGCGCCTCGTCGCGCCGCTGCTCGCCGACAAGCGCACCGACCCGGGCGTGGTCTGCGTCGACGAGGCCCGCCGCTTCGCGGTCGCGCTGTGCGGCGGCCACGAGGGCGGGGCCAACACGCTCGCCGTCCGCGTCGCGACCGTGCTGGGTGCCGAACCGGTGATCACCACCGCCTCCGACGCCGCCGGGTCGACCGGCCTCGACGAGCTCGCCGCGGTCCTCGACGCCGAGATCGACGGCGACGCGGCCGCCGCAGGCACCGCCCTGCTCGACGGCGCCGCGCTCGTCGAGAACCCGCTCGGTTTCCCGCTGCCCCCGCTCCCGCCGCTGGTGGGCGAGCCCCGGCACACCATCACGATCAGCGACCGCGCCGCGCCCGGAGCCGCCCCGGCCTGGACGGTGCTGGTGCCGAAGACGCTGGTCGTCGGCATCGGGAGCGCGCGCGGGGTGACCCCGGACGTCGTCGCCGCGACGCTGCGTCGCGTCGAGACCGAGTTCGGGTTCGACCTGCGGGCCGTGCGCGCGGTCGCGTCCGTCGACCTCAAGGCCGACGAGGCCGGCATCCTCGCCGCGATCGCCCCCTTCGAGCTGCACACCTACCCGGCCGACGTGCTCGCGGGCGTCGAGGTGCCGAACCCGAGCGAGGTCGTGCGCGCCGAGGTCGGCACGGCGAGCGTGGCCGAGGCCGCCGCGCTGCACCACGCGGGCCCGGGTGCCGAGCTCGTCGTCGAGAAGGTCAAGGGCGACAACGTGACCGTCGCCGTCGCCCGGGTGCGCCCGCGCGGGCGGTTGGCGATCGTCGGCCTCGGTCCGGGCGCGGCGGACCTGCGGGTGCCACGCGCCGACGCCGAGCTGCGGCGGGCGTCGATCGTGGTGGGGCTCGACCAGTACGTCGACCAGGTGCGCCACCTCCTGCGCCCAGGCACCGAGCTGCGCGTGAGCGGGCTGGGCGAGGAGGAGCAGCGCGCCGCCGACGCCGTGGCACTGGCCGCGAAGGGACACGCGGTGGCCCTGATCGGCTCCGGCGACGCCGGGATCTACGCGATGGCGAGCCCCGCGCTGGAGGGGGCGGGCGCCGACATCGACGTCGTCGGGGTGCCGGGGGTGACGGCGGCGCTGTCGTCGTCGGCGCTGCTCGGGGCCCCGCTCGGGCACGACCACGTGCTCATCTCGCTCTCGGACCTGCACACGCCGTACCCGGTGATCGAGCAGCGTGTGGCCGCCGCGGCCGCCGCCGACCTCGTCACGGTCTTCTACAACCCCCGCAGCCGCGACCGGCACTGGCAGCTCGGCGCCGCCCTCGACGCCTTCCGGGCCCACCGGCCCCCGGAGACCCCGGTGGGTGCGGTGCGGCAGTCCGGCCGGGCGGGGCAGCGGGTGTGGACCGCGCCCCTGTCGGAGTTCGACCCGGCCGAGGTCGACATGCTGACGACGGTGGTCGTGGGGTCCAGCACCACGCGGATGGTGGCAGGGAGGATGGTCACGCCACGGGGATACCGCTGGAGCTGATCGCACGATCCTGTCGCCCGCCTCACGACCGGCGGCCCCGTCGCCGGGCCCGGGTTATGCTCGGCGCGATCCGACTGCGTGGGAACCCGGTGCCACTCCGGGGCGGTCCCGCCACTGTGACCCCTGATCGAGGGGGAGCCAGACCCCGCGCGTCGCCACCACCACCGCCGCACCGGGCGAGGAAACCCGGGGAGGAGCAGCCGTGCGCACCGTGCACCCCATCGAGACCGAGTCCTACGCGATCCTGCGCACCCGGCTCGACACCGCCGACCTCCCGCCGCTCACCCGCGCGGTCGTCGAGCGGATCGTGCACACCACCGCCGACCCCACCTGGGCCGGTGACCTGGTCTGCGACGAGGACGCCCTGCGCGCCGGCCGGGCCGCGCTGCTCGCGGGCGCGCCGCTGATCACCGACGTGCGGATGGTCGCCGTCGGGATCACCGCCCGCCCCTCGACGGTCGCGCTCGACCTCGCCCCGGTCGCCGACGCGGGGCTGACGCGCTCGGCCACCGGCATCCGCGCCGCGGCCCGGCAGCATCCCGACGGCGCGGTCTGGGTGATCGGCAACGCCCCCACCGCACTCGACGAACTGCTCCGCACCGGCGTGCGGTCCCCGCTGGTCATCGGGCTCCCGGTCGGCTTCGTGGGCTCCGTCGCCGCGAAGGCCGCACTCCGTGACGCGGGACGGGGTGGGCGGGTAGCAGGCTCCGTCTCCAACCGTTCCGAACGAGGTGGGGCCGCCGCGGCGGCCGCCGCCGTCAACGCCCTGCTGTACTCGGAGGACGCACTGTGAACCCACCCCTGATGCTCGCCGGCCACGGCACGGTCGACGCCGCGGGGGTGGCGGAGTTCGTCTCCTTCACCGACCGGGTGCGCACGCTGCTCGCCGCCGAGGACGTCGACGTCGACGGCGGGTTCATCGAGCTCTCGCAGCCGACCGTGCACGAGGCGTGGATGCGGCTCACCGCGCGCGGCCACACCCGCCGCGCCGCCGTGCCGATGGTGCTGGTCGGGGCCGGACACGCGAAGGGCGACATCCCCGCGGCGCTCGAGCGCGAGGTCCGCCGCGAGCCCGGCACCAGCTACGTCTTCGGCCGCCCGCTCGGACCGCACCCGGTACTTCTGGAGATCCTGGCGACGCGCATCGCCGAGGTCGCCCCAGCCGAGGGCACCGCGGTGCTGCTGGTCGGGCGCGGGGCCACCGACCCGGACGCGAACGCCGAGGTGGCCAAGGTGGCGCGGCTGCTGCAGGAAGGCCGCGGGTACGACTTCGTCGAGACCGCGTTCGTCTCCCTGGCGAAGCCCGACGTCGCCTCCGGTCTCGCCCGCTGCCGGGCGCTGGGGGCGACGCGCGTGGTCGTCGCGCCCTACTTCCTGTTCGACGGGGTGCTGCCGCGCCGCGTCGTCGCCCAGGCACAGGCGTTCGCGGCCGACCACCCCGATCTCGACGTCCGCACCGCCGGTTACCTCGGCGACACCGACGAGCTCGCCGCGCTGGTGGTCGAGCGCTACCGCGAGGCGCTGCACGGCGACATCCGGATGAACTGCGACACCTGCGCGTACCGCGTGCTGCTCCCAGGCTTCGAGGACAAGCTCGGCGCCCCGCAGACCCCGCACCACCACCCCGACGACCCGTCGACCGGTCACGGGCACGGCCACGCGCACGGCCACGCCGGGTGATCGCCGTGGACCCCTACTTCGCCGGGCTGGTCCTGGCCGGTCGTCGCGTCGTCGTCGTCGGGGGTGGCACGGTCGCCCAGCGCCGGATCGCCGGGCTGCTGACGGCGGGGGCCGACGTGCTCGTCGTGTCCCCGGAGGTCACCCCGGCGGTCGAGGGCATGGCGACGGCCCGCGAGCTGACCTGGGAGGCCCGCCCCTACCGCGACGGCGACCTCGACGGCGCCTGGTACGTCGTGACCTGCACCGACGCCGCCGAGGTCAACGCCGCCGTGGCCGCGGAGGCGGAGCGGCGCCGCGTGTTCTGCGTCCGTGCCGACGACGCGACCGGCGGCACCGCCGTCACCCCGGCCGTCGGCCACCACGACGGGATCACCCTCGGTGTGCTCGCCGGACGCCGCCCGCGCCGCTCCGCCGCGGTGCGCACCGCGCTGGTCGAGGCGCTGCAGACCGGGCTCGTCGACGACACCGCGGAGCCCGTCACCCCCGGCGTCGCACTCGTCGGCGGGGGTCCCGGTGATCCGGAGCTGATCACCGTGCGCGGGCGGCGGCTGCTCGCGCGCGCCGACGTCGTGGTCACCGACCGGCTCGGGCCGCGCGACCTGCTCGACCACCTCGACCCGCACGTCGAGGTCATCGACGCCTCGAAGATCCCCTACGGCCGCGCGATGAACCAGGCGCGGATCAACGAGCTGCTCATCGAGCACGCGCGGGCCGGGAAGTTCGTGGTGCGCCTCAAGGGCGGTGACCCGTACGTCTTCGGCCGCGGCTTCGAGGAGGCGCTCGCGTGCGCCGAGGCCGGGGTGCCGGTCACCGTCGTCCCCGGGGTGACCAGCGCGTTCGCCGCGCCCGCCGTCGCCGACGTGCCCGTCTCGCACCGCGGCGTGGCGCACGAGATCGTGGTGGTGTCCGGGCACGTGGCCCCCGACGACCCGCGCTCGCTCGTCGACTGGCCGGCGCTCGGGCGGCTGCGCGGCACGATCGTGCTGCTCATGGCCGTGGAGCGGGTCGCCGCGTTCGCCACCGCGTTGATCGACGGCGGCCGCCCCGCCGACACCCCCGTCGCCGTCGTGCAGGACGGCACGATGCGCATCCAGCGCTCGGTGCGCGCCACGCTCGCGACCGTCGCCGATGCCGTGCGCGACGAGGGCATCAGCCCGCCCGCGGTCGTCGTGATCGGGCCGGTGGCCGGGCTGGCCGAGCAGATCACGCACACGCCCGCGAGGTGAGCGTCTCGCTGCTGCGGATCAACCGGTCCGGGCCGGTCAGCGTGTAGGACTGCTCCCACTCGGTGCAGTCCTGGTCGCCGCCGGGTCCGTCGGCGGGGGCCTGGCGGCTGGTGAAGGTCATCACGACCGTCGCGTCGGCGGTCACCGACGTGATCCGCGCGTCGCTGATCGTGCGGGGGCGTTGGACGTCCAGCCAGGCCTGCAGGCCGTTCTGCGCGGTGCGGGAGTCGCTGCTGAACAGGGCGAACGTGTCGGCGTAGCGCTCGGCGTTGATCGAGGAGACGTAGGCGTCCATCGTGGCGAGGGCCGCCGGGACCCCGGCCCCGCTCACACCCGGGGCGACGACGACCGAGCCGACCGGCGGTGCGGTGGTGGCGGACGAGGTCGGGACCGGGTCCGTCGTCGGGGTGATCGCCCCGCCGGTCCCGCCCGACAGGACGGCGGTGCCCACGCCGACCGCCGCGACCAGTACGACCGCGACGATCCCGATCAGCGGTCCGCGGCGCGACCGCTTCGCGGGTGCCGGGGGTGCCGGGGGTGCGGCTCCGGCCCACGGTCGCGGCGCGGGTGCAGGCCCGGCGGCCGTCGACGGCCACGGCGGTGACGGGGCCCGGTGCACCGCGGCGGGCCGGGGTGTGGCCGTGGGCGGCTGCGCGGCCGGAACCGGTCGCGCCGACGTGGGCCAGGGTGCGACCGCCCCCGGCCGGACCGCCGGGGGCCACTGGGCGGTCGACGAGGACCGGGCCGTCAGGGGCGCCGGTTCCAGGGCGAGGTCGGTCGGGGCCGCCGACTCCTGCGCCGCCGTCGCCGCCCCCTCGACGACGGCCCGGGTGACCGGTTGCCCCGTGGCGCGCTGCGCGTCCTGCAGTGCCGCGACGGCGTCGGCTGCGGACGCGTACCGCTCCGCGGGCTCCTTGGCCATCAGCCGCTCGACGACCCGGCACACCGCGTCGTGCACACCGCGGGTGCGCAGGTCCGGGACCGGCTCGCGGACGATCCGCGCGAGCATCACCAGCAGCTCCTCCGGGGTGTCGCGGCCGAACGCGGACGAGCCCGTGAGCAGCGTGAACAGGGTGGCGCCGAACCCGTAGAGGTCGGTGCGGACGGTGCTGGCGCCCTCGGCGAGCCGTTCGGGCGCGGCGTAGGCGGGGCTGAGGCGGATGTCGCCGGAGGTCTCGGCGATGCCGGGGAGGCGGGCGATGCCGAAGTCGGCCAGCTTGGGTTCGCCGTAGCGGGAGACGAGGACGTTGGCCGGCTTGAGGTCGAGGTGCAGGATCCCGTGGCGGTGCGCGGTCTCCAGCGCGCCGCCGAGCAGGATCCCGGTCTCGAGTACCTCCGGCCACGGCGTCGCGGCGCGGTCGGCGAGCGACCCACCGGACATCAGGTCCATGACGATGTAGGGCTGCCCGTGCCCGGTCGTGCCGCCGCGGTGGACGGTGACGATGTGCGGGTGCCCGGACAGTGCGCCCATCGCCTGGCACTCGCGGGCGAACGCCCGGCGCACGGCGGCGTCGTCGAGGCGCTGCCGCAGGACCTTCACCGCGACCGAGCGCCCGAACTCCGGCTCCTGCACGGCGTACACCGAGCCGAAGCCGCCGCGGCCGAGCTCCCGCGCGCCGGTGAGGCCGGGGATGCCCAGGTCGACGGGTACGGGCTCCACGGCCGCAGTCTAGGTGCGCCCGCGGAGCCCGGTATCCGTACGACTACGCGCTACAGGGACAGCAGCCGGTCGAAGAAGCTGCGGTAGCGGCGCAGGGCCAGGCGCAGGTCCTCGGTGGACGTGTCGTCGGTGTCGAGCCCGTGCTCCAGCCCGCTGCGCTGCTCGCGGAACAGGCGCTCCAGCTCGTCGAGCACCTCGCCGACCAGCGCGTCGGCCTGGCGGACGGCCTGGCGCGGCTCGTCGACGAAGGCGCCCTTCACCGCGTCCCAGCGCGACCCGTACTCCTGTGCCCGGTCCTGCGGGAACAACCGCTCGCGGCCGCTGGCGTCGTCACCCATGCCGGATCCGGCCTGGTGCGGTGCGGTGCCCTCGGCCGCGGAACCGATCGTGGAGCCCGCCGCGCCTGCGGCCACGGCTGCTCCGGCGGCGGGGGCCGAGCCGGTGCGGCCGGCGTCGTGGTCACGGGTCGATCCCGCGTGGTCCTGCTCGGCGTGACCCGCGCCGGACCGGGCGGTGCCGGGCTGGGCGGTGCCGGGCTGGGCAGGTCCGTCGTGGGTCGGTGCGGCGTGGGTCGGCGCGGCGTGGGTCGGCGCGGAGTGGGCGGGACCGGCGTAGGCCGGTCCGTCCGGCGTCCGGTCGCCGTGGACGGGACCGCCCTGGACGGGACCGCCCTGGGTCCGGGCATCCTGGGTCTGAGCACCCTGCGACTGGCCGCTCAGGGATCGATCACCCTGCACCGGGCCGCCGCCCTGCACCTGACCGACCGGGGCCCGGTCGTCTCGGATCTGGCCGCCCTGAGCCTGGCCGCCCTGGACCCGGCTCTGCACCTGCTGTCCACCCGGGTGCCCGGCGGCGTCGCCCACGCCGCCCGCGGGGGCCCGGTCGAGGCGCTCGTTCCCGCTCCGGTCGTCGGTGAGGTGCCGGTCGCCCGTGACGTGACCGCTGCCCGGCCGGCCCTCGTCGCCCTGCCGCGTGCCCGGCACGCCCGCGCCCGCGATCCCGGCGGCCGCAGCCGCGCCCGCGGCGCCGGCGCCCGGGCCGGAGCCGTCGCGGATCTGCTCGGTCCGCGCCTCGGCGGGACCGCCGGCCAGCGGGGTCGTCGGGGCCGGGGGCCGGCCCTGAGGTGTGCCGAAGTGGTCACCCGGGAGGGCGGAGCCCTGCGGCGGGCGGCCGGGCACACCGGCGTCGGGCACACCGGCGTCGGGTGCCTGGCCGGGCCCGGTCTGGCCCGGGACGGCCGGCTGTGCGTCCTGCTGCCGGCGCAGCTCCTCGGCCCGGTGCTCGTCCTGGCGCGGTTCGTCGTCGTTGCGGCCCAGCAGGTCGTCGATGACGCCGCGGACGCCGCCGCGGGGTCGGTCGTCGGATCGGTCGGGGGTGCTCATCGGCTCTGCTCCTCGGTGCTGGCGCTGTGGTGGCGGCCGTTGCTGTGGGGGTCGGCCTGGCGGGTGTCCCGGCCCAGCAGGGCCTCCACCAGCGACCGGTAGGACGTCACGGCGTGGCGCTGCCGCTCGGTGTCGACGCCGCCGCGCTCGGTGGCGTCGCGGACGGCGCGGGCCTCGCGGTAGTGCGCGACGACGTCGGGGTGCTCGACGGAGATGTCCTCCGCGCGCCGCTCGAAGTCGTCGACCGGGTAGCCGCGGGTGCGCATGATCTCCACGACGAGCCCGTCGGCCTGCCGCAGCGAGTGCACCGGGTCGTCGACGAACCCGCGCTGGATCGCGGCCCAGGACGCGTCGAACCGGTCGCGCTCCTCGGGTCGCAGGTCGCGGACGTCGAGCGAGGCGTGGCGCTTCTCGCGCTCGACGAGGCGGGCCTCGGCCTCGCGGGGGTCGCCGGTCTCGGCGAGGGTGCGGTCGTACTCGGAGCCGTAGCGCTCCTGGAGGCGCTCGGACCGCTTCCGACGGGACAGCAGGACGCCGGCGACGCCGAGGGCGATCACGAGGACCACGACGACGACGATCAGGACGATCACGGTGGGTTCCACCGGACACCTCTCTGTGTGGCGGACGACACACTCGAACGAGTGAACCGTTTCCGGGGGGTGCCCGAAGGCGGGTCGTCGCTAAACCCGCCGGTGCGGCACCTCTCGTTGACCCCCGCCCGTGCTGTGTGGTCCTGTGTGTCCGACGGCAGTGGAGGAAGTCGGTGCGAGTCCGACGCGGTCCCGCCACTGTCACCGGGGAGCGGCCGCCCAGCCGTCGTGACCACTGCCGAGAGGCGGGAAGGTCGGGCGCACCGTGTCGATCCGGGAGCCAGGAGACTCGCTGCCGTCATCACCCCGAGTCGAGGGCGCGGACCCTCGGAGGAGGAGCCGAAGATGGCGCCCGTCGTCCTGCTGCTGTCCACCGCCGACACCGAACTGCTCGCCGCCAGAGGGTCGGGCGCGCTCTACCGCACCGCGAACCCCGCGCGGGTGGAGCCGGAGGGACTCCGGGCGCTGCTCGACGGCGTCGACGTCGTCGTGCTCCGCCTCCTCGGCGGGCGCCGGGCCTGGCCTCTCGGCGTCGACGCGCTCGTCGCCTCCGGTCGCCCCGTCGTGCTGCTGGGCGGTGAGGCGGCCCCGGACGCCGAGCTGATGGCCGCGTCCACCGTGCCCGCGGGCGTGACGTCGGAGGCGCTGGCCTACCTCGCTGCGGGCGGCACCGCGAACCTGCGGGAGCTGCACCGCTTCCTCTCCGACACGGTCCTGCTCACCGGCGAGGGGTTCGCCGCGCCCGAGGCGACGCCGGAGTTCGGTGTCCTCGGTGACCGGGTGCGGGACCCCGGGCGGCCGACCGTCGGCGTCGTCTTCTACCGGGCGCACGCGCTGAGCGGGAACACCGCGTTCGTCGAGACGCTCTGCGACGCGATCGAATCGCGCGGGGCCAACGCGCTGCCGGTGTTCTGCGCGTCGCTGCGCCAGGCCGACACCGAGCTCATGGCGCTGCTCTCCGGCGTCGACGCGCTGGTCACGACGGTGCTCGCGGCGGGAGGGACCGTCGCGTCGTCGGCGTCGGCCGGGGGCGAGGAGGACGCGTGGGACGCGGGCGCGCTCGCGACGCTCGACGTCCCGGTCCTGCAGGGACTCTCGCTGACCACCTCGCGCGCCACCTGGGACGACTCCGACGCCGCGCTGTCGCCGATGGACGCCGCGATGCAGGTCGCGATCCCCGAGTTCGACGGCCGGATCATCACCGTGCCGTTCTCGTTCAAGGAGACCGCGCCCGGCGACGACCTGCCCGTCTACCGCGCCGACCCGGAGCGCGCCGCCCGGCTCGCGGGCCTCGCGGTGCGCCATGCGTCGCTGCGCCGCACGCCCGTCGCGGACCGGAAGCTCGCCGTCGTGCTGTCCAGCTACCCGACCAAGCACTCGCGCGTCGGCAACGCGGTCGGTCTCGACACCCCGGCGTCCGCCGTCGTCCTGCTCAACGCCCTGCGCCGGGCCGGCTACGCGGTGGGGGAGTTCCCGCAGGACTCCGACGAGCTGATCCACACCCTCATCGCCGCCGGCGGGCACGACGTCGAGTGGCTGACGGAGGAGCAGCTCTCCGCGGCCCCGGCCCGGGTGGCGCTGAGCGACTACGAGCGCTGGTTCGCCTCCCTGCCGTCAACGCTGACCGACGGCATCCGCGAGCACTGGGGGGAGGCGCCGGGCTCGCTCTACGTCGACGGGTCGGACATCGTGCTGGCGTCGCTCACGTTCGGCAACGTCATGCTGATGATCCAGCCGCCACGCGGGTTCGGGGAGAACCCGATCGCGATCTACCACGACCCGGACCTGCCGCCGTCGCACCACTACCTCGCCGCGTACCGCTGGTTGGAGCACTCCTTCGGCGCCGACGCGGTGGTGCACCTGGGCAAGCACGGCACGCTGGAGTGGCTGCCGGGCAAGGGACTCGGGCTGTCGGCGGAGTGCGCGCCGGACGCCGTGCTGGGCGAGCTGCCGCTGGTGTACCCGTTCATCGTCAACGACCCCGGTGAGGGCACGCAGGCCAAGCGCCGCGGGCACGCCGTCGTCGTCGACCACCTCGTGCCGCCGATGGCCCGCGCCGACACCTACGGCGAGATGGCGAAGCTGGAACAGCTGCTCGACGAGTACGCGACCGTCCAGGCGATGGACCCGGCCAAGATGCCGGCGCTCCGCGCCCGGATCTGGGAGGTCGTGCAGGCCGCGCAGCTGCACCACGACCTGCACGTCGACACCGCGCCGGGCGAGGACGACTTCGACGACTTCGTCCTGCACATCGACGGGTACCTGTGCGAGGTCAAGGACGTCCAGATCCGCGACGGGCTCCACATCCTGGGTGGGGTCCCGGAGGGGGAGGCCCAGGTCAACCTGGTGCTCGCGATCCTGCGCGCCACCCAGGTGTGGGGCGGGAAGCGCGCGCTGCCCGGCCTGCGCGCGGCGCTGGCGGCGTGGGCGGGCCTGGACGAGCAGCAGCTCCTCGCGACCCCCGGCGCCGCAGTGCCCCCCACATCCCCCGCCCCCGAATCGCAGTGGGGTGGCTCCACTGCAACCGGGTTGGAGCAGAGCCACCCCACTGCAACGCCACCGCAGGCGTCCGCCGACCGGCTCGCCCGGCTCGTCTCCGTCGCCCCGGGGCCCTCGCGGACCGGCGCCGACCTCGTCGACGTGCTCGAGGGCGTCGGGCGGGCCCTGGTCACCGCCGTGCAGGAGCGGGGCTGGTCCGGTGGTGCGTCGGTGTGCGCAGAACTGCTGGGGGAGGAGGTCCCCGACGTCGTCGCCGTGCTGGAGTTCGGCTGCGCCGAGGTCGTGCCGCGGCTGGACCGCACCACCGACGAGGTCTCCGGCGTCCTGCACGCCCTCGACGGCGGCTACGTGCCGGCCGGCCCCTCCGGCTCCCCGACGCGCGGGCTCGTCAACGTGCTCCCGACCGGCCGCAACTTCTACTCCGTCGACCCGAAGGCGATCCCGTCGCGCAGCGCGTGGGAGATCGGGACGATGCTCGCCGACTCCCTGATCGCGCGGCACCTCACCGACACCGGCGAGTACCCGCGCAGCGTCGGCCTCACGGTGTGGGGCACGTCCGCCATGCGCACCCAGGGCGACGACCTCGCCGAGATCCTCGCCCTGATCGGCACCCGCCCGGTCTGGGACGAGGCCTCGCGCCGCGTCACGGGCTTCGAGATCGTGCCGCGCGCCGAGCTGGGCCGCCCCCGCATCGACGTCACGGTCCGCATCTCCGGCTTCTTCCGCGACGCGTTCCCGCACGTCATCGCGCTGCTCGACGACGCGTTCGCCGCGGTCGCCGAGCTCGACGAGCCGGACAACTTCCTCCGCGAGCACGTCGAGACCGACGTCGCGACCCACGGCGACCGCCGCCGCGCCACCGCGCGCATCTTCGGTTCCAAGCCCGGCGCCTACGGGGCCGGCCTGCTCCCGCTGATCGACGCCCGCAACTGGCGCAGCGACGCCGACCTCGCCGAGGTCTACGCCGTGTGGGGCGGTTACGCCTACGGCCGCGGCCTCGACGGGCGCGAGGCCCGCGCCGACATGGAGCAGTCGTTCCGGCGCATCTCCGTCGCGGCGAAGAACCAGGACACCCGCGAGCACGACATCGTCGACTCCGACGACTACTTCCAGTACCACGGCGGCATGGTCGCCACGGTCCGCGCGCTCACCGGCCGCACGCCCGCCGCGTACGTCGGCGACTCCGCCGTCACCGACGCCGTGAAGACGCGCACGCTGGCCGAGGAGACCAAGCGGGTGTTCCGGGCGCGCGTGGTGAACCCGAAGTGGATCACCGCGATGCAGCGGCACGGCTACAAGGGCGCGTTCGAGCTCGCCGCCACCGTCGACTACCTCTTCGGCTACGACGCCACCGCCGGCGTCGTCGACGACTGGATGTACACCCAGCTCGCCGAGAGCTACGTGTTCGACGAGACCAACCGGGCGTTCATGGAGAAGTCGAACCCGTGGGCGCTGCGCGGGATCACCGAGCGCCTGCTGGAGGCGGCCGACCGCGGCATGTGGGCCAAGCCCGATGACGCCGTGCTCGACCGGCTCAAGCAGACCTACCTCGAGCTCGAGGGCGACCTGGAGGGCCAGGAATGAGCACGCTCGTGGGAGTGGGCGTCGGCCCCGGCGACCCGGACCTCGTCACGGTCAAGGCCGCGAACCTGCTGGCCAAGGCCGACGTCGTGTTCGTGCCCGTCGCCGACACGCTGGAGACGGGCCGCGCCGAGCAGACCGTCCTGTTCTACGCCGAGGCGTGGCGCATCGAGCGCGTGGTGTTCGCGCTGCACGACCGCGAACACACCGCCCGCCGCGAGCAGGCCTGGGACGCCGCGGCCGAGCAGGTGGCGCGCTGGTTCGCCGAGCACCCCGGCGGCACGGCGGCCTTCGCCACGATCGGCGACCCCTGTGTCTACTCGACCTTCACCTACCTCGCCGCCACCGTCCGCGACCTCGTCGGCGAGGTGGCGGTCGAGCTGATCCCCGGCATCACCGCCATGCAGGACCTCGCCGCCCGCAGCGGCACCCCGCTCGTCGAGGGGAAGGAGACGCTGTCGCTGTTCCCGATGACGGCGGGTGCCGACCTGTTCCGCGAGGCACTGACCCGCGGCGACTCCGTGGTGGCCTACAAGTTCGGGCGCAGGCTCCCCGAGACCCTCGCGGTCCTGCGTGAGACCGGCCGCCTCGACGGAGCGGTGTACGGCGCGGGACTCGGCCTCGCCGACGAGGACGTGCGCCCGGCCGCGGACCTGGACCCGGACGAACCGGGCCCGTACCTGTCGACCCTGATCGTGCCCCCCGCCCGCACCGGCCGCGGAGGCGCGCTGTGACCTCGGACGCTGTGACCTCGGACGCTGTGACCTCGGACGCTGTGACCCTGCTCGACGCGACCCTCGCCGCGATCACCCCGCCCGCCGCCGCCGCGCGCGCCGAGGCCGCCGACCGCCTCGACCGCATGACCAAGCCCGCCGGCTCGCTCGGCCGCATCGAAGACCTCGCGGTCACGCTCTCCGGCATCGCCGGCGCCTGCCCGCCGCCGCTGCCGGACCCGGCGGTCGTCGTGGTCTGCGCCGGTGACCACGGCGTCCACGCGCAGGGCGTCACGCCGTGGCCGCAGGAGGTGACGGCGCAGATGGTCGCGAACTTCGCCGCCGGTGGTGCCGTCGTCAACGCGTTCGCCCGGGCGGCGGACGTGCAGGTGCGGGTACTCGACGTCGGAGTGGCCGCACCGCTGCCCGCCCTCGACGGCGTGCTCGCCCGCCGCGTCGCCGACGGCACCGCCGACCTCGCGGTCGGCCCGGCGCTGACGCGCGGGCAGGTCGTCGCCGCGATCGAGGCCGGGATCGCCGCGGTGCCGGAGCACGGGTGTGTCCTCACCGGTGACATGGGCATCGCCAACACCACCGCCGCCGCGCTGCTGATCTGTGCGTTCACCGGGGCCGACCCCGAGCAGGCGACGGGTCGTGGCACCGGCATCGACGATGCCACGCTGGCCCGCAAGACCGCCGTCGTCCGCGACGCGCTGGCCCTGCACCACCCCGACCCGGCCGACCCGATCGGCGTCCTCGCGGCGTTCGGCGGGCTGGAGCACGCGGCGATCGCCGGGCTCGTCCTCGGCGCGGCGGCCCGGCGGATCCCGGTCCTCCTCGACGGCGTCAGCACCGGCGCGGCGGCCCTCGTCGCGGCCGCGCTCGCTCCGCAGGCGGTGGCGTACTGCGTCGCCGGACACCGCTCCGCCGAGCCCGGGCACCGCCTCGCCCTCGGTCACCTCGGTCTCGACCCGTTGCTCGACCTCGGCCTGCGCCTGGGCGAGGGCACCGGTGCGGTGCTGGCGCTGCCCCTGCTCCGAGCGGCCGTCCGGGCCCTGCACGACGTCGCGACCTTCGGCGACGCCAGCGTCACCGACGCGGCCCGGGAACAGGTGTAACGCGACGGGTGGGCAGCGGCGAGTACCTCCCCGGGTCGGGAGCCCCGGTGCCGAGGGGGACCGATGACGCAGCCGGTTCGGGCGACCCCCGACGCCACCTGGTTCCGCCCGTCCGACGGCGGGGCCGGTGCGCTGCTGCGGGTCGCCGACGGGGTGCCGGAGGAGGCGGTCCGCCGGATCCGCGACGCCGGCGTGGGCGGGCTGCTGCCGATCGGCAACGTCGTCGTGCGCGACGGCGGGGTGTGGCTGCGGACGCCGCAGCCGCCGGGCCCGATGCTCGTCGACCTGCTGACCGGCACGGACCTGGACTCCTCCGACGCCGTGGCGGTGCTGGGCGGCGTCGCCCGGGTCGTCCGGGCGCTGCACGCCCGCGGGCTGCACCACGGCCGGATCGCCGGTGACGCCGTCCTGCTCGACCCGGCGGGTGCGCCGCTGCTAGTGATGGTCCGGCCCGGTCCGGCCGATCCCGCCCGCGACGCCCACCACCTCGCCGCGCTCGCCCGGGTGCTCGCGGGCACCTGGTGCGACGCGGACGGCGCCGCGCTGCTGCACCGGTTCGCCGAGGAGGTGGTGCGCGGGGGCCTCGACGTCGCGCTCCCGGTCCTCCCGCGGGCCGCGGCCCCGGGCCCGGTCCGGCGGGCGCTCGCCGACAGGTGGAGCTGACCTCGGCGTGGTTCCGCGCATCGTCTCGCCGTCCGCGCACGTCCGGACGTGCGCGGGCGGCGACCCGGTGCGCGGGTCCCCGGGGGTGGGACCGGCTCAGGCCAGGCTGCCGAGCGGGTCGGTTCGGGTCAGGGCCGGGTCGTCGGCCGGGAAGGTGCGCGCGCGACCGGGCCCCGTCGTGCGGGTCTCGAAGCGGACGGTGACGCGCCCGTGCCCGGCGCCCTGCACCCACCCGTGGCCGTGCTCGTCGTGGCGGACGTCGTCGCCGGGGCGCCACGGCCGGTCGGCCTCGGCCGTCTCCTCCGGCTCGTCGGCGGCGGTCTCGCCGGAGTCGAGCACGTCGACGGCGCGGGGTGGCTCGAACAGCGCGGGCGGCGGGTCGTCGCCCAGCCCGGCCAGTGACACCCCGATCAGCCGGACGCCGCCCTCGGGCACCGCGGTCCGCGCGAGCTTCTGGGCGGTCGCGGTGAGCGCGCCGAGGTCGGTGCTGCCGATGGCTGCGGTCTCCGAGCGGGTGTGGGTGGTGAAGTCGGCGCTGCGGACCTTGACCGTGACGGTCCGCGCGGCCCGCCCGGACGCCACGAGCCTGCGGTGCGCCGACTCGGTGATCCGCGCGACGGCCTCGTGGACCGCGCGCATCGCGGTGAGGTCGGCGTCGAACGTCGTCTCCGCGCTCACCTGCTTCGCCGCACCGCGCGGCGCGACCGGCCGCTCGTCGACGCCCCGGGCCAGGCGGTGCAACTCCGTGCCGATCGCGGTGCCGAGCAGCCCCGTCAGCTCGCGCAGGTCCATCGCCGCGATCGCGCCGACCGTGCGGATGCCCAACCGGTGCAGGCCCGTCTCCGCGACGGGGCCCACACCGGACAGCGCGCGCACCGGCAGCGGCGCGAGCACCTCCTGCTGCTCCTCGGGGGTGACGACGCGGAACCCGTCCGGCTTCGCGAGCTCCGAGGCGATCTTCGCGAGCTGCTTGCCCGTCCCCGCCCCGACCGACGCGGGCAGCCCGGTCGCCGCACGCACCGCGGCGCGCAGGTCGACCGCGAACCGCTCGACGACGTCGGCCCCGGCCCCCGCGAGGACGGGAGGCTCCAGGTACGCCTCATCGACCGACACCGGCTCCAGCACCGGGGCCGCCTCCGCGAGCACGCCCATGACCTGCTCGGAGAGTGCCTGGTAGAGCACGAACCGCGGCGGGACCGTCACCGCGTGCGGGCAGCGGCGCCTGGCCTGGCCCATCGGCATGGCCGAGCGGACGCCGAACACGCGCGACTCGTAGCTCGCCCCGGCGACCACCGACCTCGGTCCCAGACCCCCGACAAGCACCGGCCGCCCGGCCAGCGTGGGGCGGGTGAGCTGCTCGGCGGAGGCGAAGAAGGCGTCCATGTCCAGGTGCAGCACCCAGCGGTCCACGCTCACGGACCGGTGCGCAGCAGGGCGTCCCCGTCCGCCTCGACCACCTCCGGCGGTACGGAGCCGGGCCCGGCGAGCGCAGCCGGGTGCCCGGGGGCGGGGGAGAGGTCGTGCAGCCACACCTGCCGCCCTGGCCAGTCGACGCCGCCGTCGGGGGTGAGGGTGATCGCCGACATCGGGGTGGACAGGCCCTCACCGGTGGACTTGAGCAGGGCCTCCTTGCGCGTCCAGAGCCGGAAGAACGAGGCCTCGTCGGCGACGCTCTCGTGCGGCGAGCACGCGTGCGCGGTCATCCCGGCGAGGTCGGAGAGCGGGCGGGCCTGTTCGACGTCGAGACCGACCGGACCGTCGTGCACGGCCAGCCCGACGAGGTCGCCGGCGTGCGTCATCGAGAAGCCCGGACCGTCCTGGGCGAGACGGGGCTTGCCGTGCTGCTCACCGCAGCGGCAGGTGCGGTCGAAGGCCAGCGCCGCGGGGTCGGCGTCGAGCCGGGCGGCGAGCACGAGGCGGGTGAGCGCGTGAGCGGCGAGGTAGCGGGCGGCGTCGAGGTCGCGGCGGAAGCGGCCGATCCGCCCGCGCTCGTGCGCGTCGAGGAGATCGAGGAGCCCGGGAGCGTCACCGGGGGCCAGCGGCGTCGCCCACCAGACCGTGCAGATACCCACACGGGAGATGGTAGGCGCCGCCGGTCCCGTGGACGCGGGACCGGCGGCGCGGTGGAACCGGGATCAGGCCGAGCGGCGGATCGGCGTGACCCGGCGGCCCTGGGCGGGCCGGGCGGGTGCCGCCGAACCGCGGTAGCGGGCGGCCGGGGGCACGGGTTCGGTGCGCTTCCCGCGGCGGGCGGCGCGGTTCTGCGGCGGGTTCTGGTTCGGTTCACGCATGCGGGTCTCCTGAGGGCAGCGCCGGGGCCGGGAGAACGGCCCTCGGACGGGACGGGGACGGGGCGGCGGGGACCAGAGGGGTCGACCGGCCGCGGGGCCGCGGCTCGCGGCGGGCGTCTCAGTTGCGCATGCGCAGGACGGTAACGGCGCAGCGCGCGGGTCTGCCACCGAGTTTCTAGAGTGGGTCGCGTGGTGGACGTCGTGGTGGTCGGGGGCGGCATCGCCGGGGCGTCGGTGGCCTACGAGCTGGCGGCCGACCGTTCGGTGCTCCTGCTCGAGGCCGAGACCGCGCTGGCCACGCACTCGACCGCCCGCTCGGCCGCGATCTACGTACCCGGGCACGGTGTCGGTGCGGTGCGCGCGCTGATCGAGCGCAGCGGGCCGCGGTTCGCCGCGCTCGCCGACGAGCTCGGCACGCCGCCGCTGCTGACCCCGCGCCCCGTGCTCTGGGTCGGGTGCGACGACGAGGGCGAGGCCGCGCTGGTCGACGTGCTCGCCGAGCGCGCGGGCGAGCCGGGCGCCCCGGTCGCGATCGACGCCGGGGACGCGCGGCGGCTCTGCCCCGCACTGGCCCCGGGTGCGGTCCGGGCCGCAGCGCTCACCGAGGGCTCGGGCGACATCGACACCGACGCGCTGCACCAGGGCTACGTCCGCGGCCTGCGGGCCCGCGGCGGCACCGTTCGCACCGCCGCCCCGGTCACCGCGATGACCCGTGACGGCTCCGGCTGGCGGGTCGAGGCGGGCGGCGACGTGCTGCGGGCGGGTGCGGTGGTGAACGCCGCGGGCGCGTGGGCCGACGAGGTCGCCGCACTCGCCGGCGTCCCCCGGACCGGGCTCACGCCGCTGCGCCGGACCATCGCGATGGTCCGCGTGCCCGACCCGTCGCGGCTGGGCCGACCGATGGTGATCGACGCCGCGGAGCGGTTCTACTTCAAGTCCGAGGGCGAGGACCTGCTGGTCTCCCGCGCCGACGAGACCCCCTCCCCGCCCGGCGACGCCCGACCCGACGACGTCGACGTGGCGCTCGCACTGGAGCGCGTCGAGGCCGTCACCGGGCTGGGCCTGCGCTCGGTCCGCACGAGCTGGGCCGGGCTGCGCTCGTTCGTGCCCGACCGCTGTCCGGTGGTCGGCGCGTGGCCGGAGCACCCGGGCTTCTGGTTCGTCGCGGGGCAGGGCGGCTCGGGTATCGAGTCCGCCCCCGCGCTGTCGGTGCTGGCCGCGTCGGTCGTCCGCGGGGCCCCCGCCCCGGTCGATCTGGCCCCGTCCCGACTTCACGTAAGCTAGCGCTTACATCGCTGATGGGAGCACCGTGACAACCACGCACGACGCCACCGCCCTGTTCGACGGCGCCTTCTGGAACGACCCCTACCCGGCCTACGAGGCGCAGCGGGCCGGTGCGCCGGTCCGCCAGGTCCAGCAGCCCGACGGCCCGGTCTGGATGATGTTCGACCACGCCGACGTCCGCGCCGCGCTCACCGACCCGCGGCTGAGCAAGGACTGGCGCTACACCCTCCCCGCCGACGCGCGCGAGGGCCAGCCGGCCACGCCGATCCCGATGATGATCCTGATGGACCCCCCGGGACACACGCGGCTGCGCAAGCTCGTCTCCCGGGCGTTCACGGTGCGCCGGATGGAGGAGCTGCGCCCGCGCGTCGCCGAGTTCGCGAACCGGCTGATCGACGACCTGCCCACCTCCGGGCCCGTCGACCTCATGTCCTCCTACGCCTTCCTGCTGCCGGTGTTCGTGATCTGCGAGCTGCTCGGCGTGCCGGCCGAGGACCGCGACGACTTCGCGGCGTGGTCGAACGTGATGGTCGACGAGTCCACGCAGGACGAGTCGACGGCCGCGGCGGGCAAGCTGCACGGCTACCTGTCGACGCTGATCGACGCCAAGCGCGAGAACCCGGACGACGCCTTGATCAGCAGCCTGATCGCGGTCGCCGACGACGGTGACGTGCTGTCCCAGGAGGAGCTCGTCGCCATGGCGATGCTGCTGCTCATCGCCGGGCACGAGACCACCGTCAACCTCATCGGCAACGGCGTCCTCGCCCTGCTCACCCACCCCGAGCAGCGCGCGCTCCTGGTGGAGCAGCCCGACCTGATCGCGTCGGCGGTCGAGGAGTTCCTGCGCTGGGACTCCCCGGTGCACAGCGCGCCGGTTCGTTTCGCGGCCGAGGACGTCGAGTACGGGGGGGTGACGATCCCGGCAGGCTCGATCGTGACGCTCTCGCTCGCCTCGGCCAACCGCGACGACAAGCGCCTGCCCGACGCCGCCGACCTGCGGATCGACCGCGACGCGAGCGGTCACACCGCGTTCGGCCACGGCCTGCACCACTGCCTGGGCGCGCAGCTCGCCCGGATCGAGGCGCAGGAGGCGATCGGGCTGCTGCTGACCCGCCGCCCCGACCTGGCCCTGGCCGTCGACCCGGCGGAGCTGGTGTACCGCCACAGCACCCTGATCCGCGGCCTGCGCACGCTCCCGGTGGAGCCCGGCGCCACCGCCTGAACGACCCAGCACGCCCCGGTCGACTGCCCCGCCGGGTCCGGGGCGAGCGGCCCGTTCGTCCGGCCACACCGGGCGGACGGGTCGTTCGTGCGCCCCGCCCGTGCCCACCCGCCCCCGCCCGTCCCCGACGAACGGCCCGTTCGCACAATGAGAGCGTGCGGACGGGCCGTTCGCACGTCGACCCGGAGGTGTCCGTGACGCGCGGAGCGTTGTTCGACCCGCTGTTCGGGGGCGACCGGGTCGCCGCCCGGCTCGACGACGCCGCGTGGGTGGCCGCACTCGTCGCCGTCGAGGTGGCGCTCGCGCAGGCCGCCGCGGCTCACGGGGTCATCCCCGCCAGACACGCCGAGGCGATCGCCGCCGTCGACCTCGACCTCGACCCGGCCGCGCTCGGGCTCGCGTCCGTCGAAGGGGGCAACCCGGTGATCCCGCTGGTCCGGGCGCTGCGCGCGGCGGTCGGACCCGAGGTGGGGCCCTCGGTGCACCCGGGCGCCACCAGCCAGGACGTCATGGACACCGCCGCGGTGCTGCTCACCGGCTGGGCCGGGGAGGTCCTGCTCGAGGACCTGCGTGCCGCCGCCGACGCCGCCGCCGGGCTCGCCGCGGCCCACCGCGCCACCCCGACGATGGCCCGGACGCTGGGCCAGCAGGCGCTGCCGACGACGTTCGGGCTCGTGGCGGCGGGGTGGTGCGCCGGCGTCGATCGCGCCCGCACCCGGCTCGCGGCGGTGCTCGGCGGGCTGCCGGTCCAGCTCGGGGGCCCCGCGGGCACGCTCCGCGGCCTTCCCGTCCCCGTCGTCGCCGACCTGGCCGCGCGCCTGGGCCTGGCCGACCCCGGCGTCCCGTGGCACACGGAGCGGACCCGGATCGGCGAGCTGGCGGGAGCGCTCGGCGTCGCGGCCGGGGCGTGCGCGAAGCCCGCCACCGACGTGGTGCTGCTCGCGGGCACCGAGCTCGGCGAGGTGAGCGAGGCCGCGCCGGGCGACTCGTCGTCGATGCCGCACAAGCGCAACCCGATCGCCGCCGTCACCGCCCGGGCCTCGGCCCGCCGCGCCCCCGGCCTCGTCGCGGTGCTGCTCGCCGCGATGGACGGGGAGCACCAGCGGGCGGCGGGGGCGTGGCACAGCGAGTGGGAGACCCTCGCCGACCTCCTCCGAGCGACGGGCGGCGCCGCGGCCCGCCTGCGCGTCAGCCTGGAGGGGCTGACGGTGCACCCGGACCGGATGGCCGCGGCACTCCCGTCCGACCCGTCCACGGGCCGTGCGGTGGAGCTGGTCGACACGATCCTGTCCGCCCGCCCCTGACCCCCCGTCCCGGATGGCAGCAAGGCCACCTTGCCGCCACGAGACGGCGGGAAGGTGGCCTTGCTGCAACGGGCGGCGCGGCCTAGCGGCGGGCGAGCAGGCTGCTGGCCTCCTGCGCCGCCGCCCCCTCGGACTCCAGGTGGGCCAGTGCGGGGCTGAGCTCCTCGCCGCGGTGCCGCACGGTCTGGGCGTAGAGCCGCCCCGCCCGGTAGGACGAGCGCACCAGCGGACCGGCCATGACCCCGGCGAAGCCCATCTCCTGCGCGGCCTGCGAGTGCTCGACGAACTCCTCGGGCTTGACCCACCGCTCCACCGGGTGGTGCCGGGTCGAGGGGCGCAGGTACTGGGTGATCGTGATGATCTCGCAGCCCGCGTCGTGCAGGTCACGCAACGCGGACACGACCTCCTCGGGGGTCTCGCCCATGCCCAGGATCAGGTTCGACTTCGTCACCAGCCCCGCCGCGCGGGCCTTGGTGATGACCTCCAGCGAGCGGTCGTAGCGGAACGCCGGGCGGATCCGCTTGAAGATCCGCGGCACCGTCTCCAGGTTGTGCGCGAGCACCTCGGGACGGGTCTGGAAGACCTCGTCCAGCTGGGCGTCGATCGAGTTGAAGTCCGGGATCAGCAGCTCGACGCCGGTGCCGGGGTTCAGCTCGTGGATCAACCGGACGGTCTCGGCGTAGAGCCAGGCCCCGCCGTCGGGCTGGTCGTCGCGGGCGACACCGGTGACGGTGGAGTACCGCAGGCCCATCTGCTGCACGGACTCCGCGACGCGGCGGGGCTCGTCGCGGTCGAGGTCGGCGGGGCGGCCGGTGTCGATCTGGCAGAAGTCGCAGCGCCGGGTGCACTGCTCGCCGCCGATGAGGAAGGTGGCCTCGCGGTCCTCCCAGCACTCGTAGATGTTGGGGCAGCCGGCCTCCTCGCACACGGTGTGCAGGCCACCGGAGCGCACCAGGGCCTTGAGCTCGGTGTACTGCGGGCCGGTCTTCGCCTTCGTCCGGATCCAGGCGGGCTTGCGCTCGATGGGGGTCTCGCTGTTGCGGACCTCCAGGCGCAGGAGCTTGCGACCTTCGGGTGCGATCGTCACGCCCTCAGGCTACGCCGGGTCGGGATCCACGCCCGTCTCGGCGGCGGTGACGTCCCACAACCGCGCGGCGAGGTCGGCGTCGCGCGCCCGCGCGGAGCGCCGGGCCGGGGCGGGGAGCCCGCGCGTCTCGCCGAGACCGCCCGGTCCGACGTAGTCGCCGCCGCTGACCTGCGGCGACGTCGCCGCGAACAGCTGCGGCAGCATCCCGCGCTCCACCCGCTGCGTGGTGAGGAGGTTGACGAGCCGCGCCAGCGGCAGCACCAGCCGTGCGCCGCTGCGGGCCCGGACCGACGACGACAGCAGGGCGGTGTCGGTCAGGCCGGGGTGGGCGGCGACGGAGATCACGTCGTCGCCGGAGCGGCGCAGCCGCCGGTCGAGCTCGGTGGCGAACAGCAGGTTCGCGAGCTTGCTCTGGCTGTAGGCCTGCGACCCCGTGTAGGAGCGACGGGCGAAGTGCAGGTCGTCGACGTCGAGACCGGGCCCGCGGTGCGCGATGCTCGACAGCGTCACCACCCGCGCCCCGCCCGCCCCGCGCAGCGCCGGCATCAACAGCCAGGTCAATGCCGCGTGGCCGAGGTGGTTGGTGCCGATCTGGGTCTCGAACCCGTCGACGGTGAACCCCGGCGGTGTGCCCATCACGCCGGCGTTGTTCATGAGCACGTGCAGCGCGCCGCCGGTGCGTTCGCGCACGTCGGCGGCGGCGCGGCGCACCGAGTCGAGGTCGGCGAGGTCGAGGGTCACCAGCTCACCGCCCGGCACCTGGGCGAGCGCGTCGCGGCCGCGCCCGGCGTCGCGGGCACCCAGCAGCACCCGCGCCCCCGCCCGGCCCAGGGCGACCGCGGAGGCGAGCCCGAGCCCGGACGTGGCTCCGGTCACCAGCACGGTGCGCCCGGTCTGGTCCGGTACGCCCGACGTCGTCCAGCCCATGTCCCTATCCTCGACGAGTGGACTTCCGGATCTTCACCGAGCCCCAGCAGGGCGCCGACTACGACGATCTGCTCCGGGTCGCCCAGGCCGCCGAGGCCGCGGGCTACGACGCCTTCTTCCGCTCCGACCACTACCTCGCGATGGGCGAGGCCTCCGGCGAACCCGGGCCGACCGACGCCTGGCTGACGCTGGCCGGGCTATCCCGCGAGACGTCCCGCATCCGGCTCGGCACACTCGTGTCGTCCGCGACGTTCCGGCTGCCCGGCCCGCTCGCGGTGTCCGTCGCGCAGGTCGACCGGATGTCGCGCGGCCGCGTCGAGCTCGGCCTGGGCTCCGGCTGGTTCGACGCCGAGCACGCCGCCTACGGCATCCCGTTCCCGGCGCTGGGGGAGCGGTTCGACCGTCTCGCCGAGCAGCTGGAGATCATCACCGGGCTGTGGGGCACGCCGTCGGGCGAGCGCTACTCCTTCGACGGCGCGCACTACACCGTCACCGACTCCCCGGCCCTGCCCAAGCCGGTGCAGCAGCCGCGCCCACCGATCGTGATCGGGGGCCGAGGGAAGAAGCGCACGCCCGAGCTGGCCGCGCGGTACGCGAGCGAGTTCAACGTGCCCTTCTCCGACGTCGACACCGCGGCGGGGCAGTTCGAGCGCGTCGACGCCGCGTGCCGCGCGGTCGACCGCGACCCCGCGGAGCTCGTGCGCTCCGTCGCGCAGATCGTGTGCGTCGGCCGCGACGACGCCGAGGTCGCCCGCCGCGCGCTCACCCTGGGCCGCGAGGTCGACGAGCTGCGCGCCAACGGGCTCGCCGGCTCGCCCGCGGAGGTCGTCGACCGCATCGGCACCTGGCGGGAGAAGGCCGGTGTCACCCGGCTGTACCTGCAGGTCATGGACCTGGCCGACCTCGACCAGATCGACCTCATCGCCTCCGACGTCATCGGGCGGCTGTAGGTGCTGCGCTGGAACCCGACCCTGATCCGCGCCACCGCCGCCGCGGCGGTCACCGCACTGGTGCTCACCACGGTGGTCGGGGCGCTCCAGCTGCCCGGGCCGGCGGTCCTGGCGATCGTGGTGGTGGGCGTCGGGGTCGCGGTGGCGGCGGTCCTGGTGTCGGCCCGGCCCCGCACGGGGCAGCGCGAGGGCTAGCGGAGCTGCCCGGCGATGTCGGCCGCGGCCGTGAGCAGCACGAGCGCGGGCACGACGACCCGAGGCGCCACCCGGTAGGAGCCGCGGCCGTCCTGCTCGACGAGTCCGCAGTGCGTCAGCGAGCGCAGGTGGTGGTAGAGCTGCCCCGTCGATGCCAGGCCGGCCGCCTCCTGCAGGTCGGCCGTGCCGCACGGGCCGCCGGCCAGCAGCGCCCGGACGATCCCGGCGCGGGCGGGGTGGCCGAGCGCGGCGAGCACGGCCAGGCGCGGTTCGTCGCCGAGGCGCAGCGCGCTGCCGACGTCGTACTCGATCGTCCACGAGACGTCGCCGTGCAGGTGGACCTCGCCGGAGTAGCGCACCGTCCCGGAGGTGTCGCCGGGCTCCGGAGCGCCCCCGCCCTCCAGCGCCGCGACGCGCCGCTCGAGGTCGGCGAGGCGGGCTTCTGTGTCGGTCACCCGCTCAGGATGGTCACTGCGGCAGCGCCGCTGCCAGCCGGTCCCGCAGCGCGTCGTCGACGAGCACCTGCTGGCCCAGCAGCAGCGCACCGGAGGCGTTGATCTCCTGGTAGGCCTGCTGCGGCAGCCCGGACAGGGTCAGCACCGACACCCCGACGGTGCCGTCGTCGCGGCGGATCGTGGCGGCGTGGCTGAGGATGCCGGGCAGGCCACCGCCCTTCTGGCCGAGCCCGAGCACCCCGGGCGGGAGGCGGTCGGCGACGGCCCGCTCCAGGTGCCCGCGGGCGATGCCGGACGCCACCGGGCCCAGCGCGTCGGTGGCGACGGCGCGGTGCAGCGCCGCGAGCTGCGTCGCGGAGCCGGCCCAGGCGCCGTCCCAGAGCCCGACGACCGCGTTCCAGGTGTCCTCGGGCACCGGTGCGGCCACCGCGCCCCCACCTCCGGGCAGCGGGCCCCCACCTCCGGGCAGCGGGCCCCCACCTCCGGGCAGCGGGCCCCCACCTCCGGGCAGCGGGCCGCCGCCGTAGACCGCGCCCAGTGCGCGGGCGGCCGGGTCCCCGTCGGCGTAGGCCCGCCCCAGCTCCGCCGCGCGGCTGCGGCGGTCGGCGGCCGGGTCGGGCTGCAGCACCCACAGGCCCTCCCCGACGATGTGCGGCACGTCGAGCCCGTCCCAGCCGCCCGCCTGCGCCGCAGCGGTCAGCGCGTCCGCGCCGAGCGTGGCGAGGACGAGGTCGGCCGCCGCGTTGTCGCTGTAGTCGATCATCGAGGCGACGACGTCGTCCCAGGTGACGGTGACGGGGGCGCCGAGGGCCGCGAGTGCCTGCGGGTGGGCGTCGCCGTCGGAACCGGGGAGGTACCAGCGCTCCCAGTCGGCGACGGCGACCGGGCCCGCCGGGTCGATCCGGCCCGCCTCGACGGCCTGCGCGTAGGCGACGAGGTGCGCCACCTTCACCGACGACGCGATCGGCCGCGGCCGGTCGGCGAGGTGGGCGAAGGCGACGCCGCGGCCGTCGTCGGCGAGGACCGAGGCGTGCTCCGGGTGCGCGGCGATCCAGTCGACCAGCGCATCGGGCCCGTCGATCGGCCCGGCCGCGGGTGCGGGGGCCGGGGCGGGCGCGGGGGAGCCGCAGGCGGCGGCCACGGCGAGCAGGGCGGTGCCGCCGAGGAGGCGGCGTCGGGTCAGCGTCATCGTTCCTCCGTAGTTCCGGAATTACGGAGGAGTGTAGGGCTACTGCAGGGAGGGGTGCAGCCTCAGGTCGAGACCGGCCGGTGCGGCGGCCCGCGCCACCGCGTGCTCGGTGACGGCCAGCCGCCCGTCGAGGGCGTCGAGGACGGCGGCGGTCACGTCGTCGATCACGTCGTCGACGCGCACCGGGCGGCCCAGCTCGCCGGACAGCGAGCTCACGCCGGCGTCGGTGATGCCGCAGGGGACGATGCGGTCGAACGCGGTGAGGTCGGGGTTGCAGTTGAGCGAGAACCCGTGCAGCGTGACGCCGCCCTGCACGCGCACCCCGATCGCCGCGACCTTGCGCTCCGGTCGCCGGTCGTCGGCCGGCAGCCAGACGCCGCTGCGCCCGTCGATCCGCCCGGCCGCGGTGACCCCGAGCCCGTGCACGACGTGGATCAGGGCCTCCTCCAGCCTGCGGACGAAGTCGACGACGTCGAGCGGCTCGGCCAGCCCCGTGATCGGGTAGCCGACGAGCTGGCCCGGGCCGTGCCAGGTGATGCGCCCGCCGCGGTCGACGTCGACGACCGGGGTGCCGTCGACGGGCCGGTCCTGGGGCTGCGTGCGCTTGCCCGCGGTGTAGACCGAGTGGTGCTCGAGCAGCATGAGCACGTCGTCGCCGCCCTCGCGCCGGGCGGCCGCGTTGGCCCGCTGCACGTCCCATGCGGCGAGGTAGTCGACCAGGCCGAGCCGGTCGACGCGGACGGGGTCGGTGCTGCGCCGGCAGCTGATGCGGTGGATCACGCCTGCACGGTACGCCGGGCGCGGGTGGACGTCCCCGTCCTGCCCGCGACGCCCGGTCAGACCCCCAGGTGCGCCAGCACCGCCTGCGCCGCGCGCCGCCCGCTGACCAGCGCACCCTGCGTCGACGGGGTGTCGCGGTGGTCGCCCGCCACGAACAGGCCGTCGCCGAGCGCGACGTCGCGCCGCACCGGGTGGGCAGGGCGGAACGCGGGGAGGGCGGCGCGGACCTCCGCGGTGTGCAGGTGCTCCCAGTCGCCGGCCGGGCGGCCGTAGATCCGGGCCAGCTCGCGGCGGACCTCCGGCTCCGGCAGCGGGGCGCCGAGCACCGTCGAGGAGATCAGCGACCGGCCGTCGGGGGAGTAGTCGGGGGCGGCGCGGGTGAGCACCACGGTGTTGGCGACGGGGCCGCGCGTGGCGTCGAGGTGCAGGACCGGCAGCTCGGCGGGCGGGGTGTCGGTGACGTGGTAGTAGGTGGTGAGCGCGTGCATCGGCGCGACGTCGAGGCCGGGGAGCAGGGTGCCCGCGGTGACCGGGTCGGTCGCGACGAGCACCGCCCGCGCCGTCAGCTCGCCGTCGGCGGTGTGCACGACCCCGGGCCGCACGGTCGTGACGCGCCGCCCGAGCCGGAGCACGCCGTCGGGCAGGCCCGCGGCGAGCTGGGCGGGCAGCGCACCCATGCCGTCGGCGGGCACCGCGACCGTGCCGAGCGCGAAGCTGCGCCACACCAGCCGCACGTAGCCCGCCGACGTCTCCAGTGCCGACTCCCCGAGCACGCCCGAGAGGAACGGGCGCAGGAACCGCTCGACGACCGGCCCGTCCAGCCCGGCGGCGGCGAGGTCCTGCGCGGCCGACCGGTCGATCATCCCGGCCGTGCGCGACGGCGGGGAGGCCAGCACGCGGGCCGTCCACGCGACCAGCTTCGCCTTGTCGGCGACGCCGAACAGCCCGTCGACGGCCGTCGCGACCGCCTGCGACGGGCGCCGCGCCGGGTTGGTGAAGCGGTGCAGCCGGCCACCGGCGCCGCGGATCGCCGCACCGGGCTCGAACGCGCGCAGGTCGAGGGCGGGGAGGTTCGCCGCGGCCCGCAGCGCGGGGTAGGAGGTGTTGAGGACCTGGAAGCCCCGGTCGCAGCGGAACCCGTCGACGACGTCGGTGGCCATCCGCCCACCGGGCCGGTCGGCCGCGTCGAGGACCCGCACGTCGAGCCCGCGGCGCGTGAGCACCTGCGCGGCGCGCAGCCCGGCGAGCCCGGCACCGACGACGAGGACGTCGGGGTTCACGAGCCGACGGCGGCGGAGAGCGCCTCGCCGATCGCCTGGTGACGGAACTGGTAGCCGTGGGCCTGCAGCTGCGCGGGTACGACGCGCTGCCCGTAGAGCAGCATCTCCTCGCCCATCGAGCCCATCACCGTCTTGATCACGACGGCCGGCACCGGGATCGACGTGGGACGGCCGACCGCGGCGGCGAGCGCCTTCGTGAACTCGGCGTTGGTGGCGGGCGTCGGGCCCGCGAGGTTGACCGGGCCGGTGACCGCCGGCGTCTCCAGTGCGAACCGGATGCCGCCCACCTCGTCGTCGAGGGAGATCCAGGGCATGTACTGGCGGCCCGAGCCGAGCCGCCCGCCCAGGAACGCCTTGAACAGCGGGCGCAGCGTGCCCAGCAGCCCACCGGCGGGAGAGAGCACGAGACCGGTGCGCAGCAGCACCACGCGGGCCCCGGCTTCCTGCGCCTTCGCCGTGGCGGCCTCCCACTCGGCGCACACCTCGGCGAGGAACCCGGCGCCGTGCGGTGCGGTCTCGTCGACGGCCCGGCCCGCGGTGTCGCCGTAGAAGCCGGTGGCCGACCCGGACAGGAACGCGGGCACCCCGTGCTCGGCGACGGCGGCGGCCAGCACCTCGGTGGGCACCAGCCGGCTGTCGCGCACCTCCTGCTTGCGCGCGCCCGTCCAGGGGCGGTCGGCGATGCCGACGCCACCCAGGTTGATCACCGCGTCGACGCCGTCGAAGGTGCCTGCGTCGACATGCCCGGCGGGTGGGTCCCAGCCCCGCTCGTCGGGGGCGGCCGGCGTCCGGCGGACGAGCCGCAGGACGTCGTGTTCGGCCTCCCGCAGGTGGGAGACCAGGGCTGTTCCGATCAGACCGGACGAACCGGCGATGAGGACGCGCACGCGGTGAATACTCGCGGAACGACGGAAGGCGCGCGACCCGGGGTCGCGCGCCTTCCGTGCAGCGGGGTCTACAGGCCCAGATCGGCCTCGAACGCGCCTTCCTCGAGCCGGGCCTTGATCGCCGAGACGAACCGGCCGGCGTCGGCGCCGTCGACCAGGCGGTGGTCGTAGGTCAGCGGCAGGTAGCAGACCGAACGGACGGCGATGACGTCGTCGCCGTCGGCGCCGGTGATCACCATCGGCTGTTTGGTGATCACGCCCGTGCCCAGGATGGCGACCTGGGGCTGGTTGATGATCGGTGTGTCGAACAGCGCACCGGCACTGCCGATGTTGGTGATGGTGAACGTGCCGCCGGACAGCTCGTCGGGGCCGATCTTGCTGTCGCGGGTGCGGGCCGCGACGTCGGCGATCTTGCGGGCGATCCCGGCGATGTTGAGGTCCTCGGCGTTCTTGATGACCGGGACGAGGAGGCCGCGGGGGGTGTCGACCGCGACCGCGAGGTGGACGTTGGCGTGGTACGTCACCTCCTTGGTCTCGTCGTTGATCGACGCGTTGACCTGCGGGAACGCCTTGAGCGCCTCGACGACCGCCTTCGCGAAGAACGGCAGGAAGGTGAGCTTGACGCCCTCGCGGCGCTCGAACTCCGCCTTCGCGCGCGTCCGCAGCTTCGCGATGCGCGTCATGTCCACCTGCTGGACGGTCGTGAGCTGCGCGGAGATCTGCAGCGACTCGGTCATCCGCTGCGCGATCACCTGGCGCAGGCGCGGCAGCTTCACCGTGGTGCCCGGCTCCGGGGCGCCCTTCGCCGGCTTCGCGACCGCCTGCGGGGCGGCCGGGGCCGACGCGGCCGGGGCCGCTGCGGGCTCCGGGGTGGGCTCGGGGGCTGCGGCCTCCGCCGCGGCGAGCACGTCCTGCTTGCGGATGCGCCCGCCGACGCCCGACCCGGTGATCGTGGACAGGTCGACGCCGTGCTCGGTGGCCAGCTTGCGGACCAGCGGGGTGACGTACGGGGCGCCGGTGGGGGCGTCCGCGGCACCGGAGGAGCCGCCGGAGGAACCGTTGGACTCGGGCCGCGACGGCTGCTCGGCGACGACGTCCTCGCGCTCGGCCTTCTCCTGCGCCTTCGGGGCCTCCGCGGGGGCCTTCTCCTCGGCCTTCGGGGCGGGCTCCGGCTCCTTCTTCGGCTCCGGCTCCTTCTCCGGCTCCGGGGCCGGCTTCTCCTCCGCCGTCGCCGGGGCGGCCGATCCGTCACCGATGACGGCGAGCTGGCCGCCGACCTCGACGGTCGCGTCCTCGCCCGCGGTGATCTCCAGCAGCGTGCCGGCGACGGGGGACGGGATCTCGGTGTCGACCTTGTCGGTGGAGACCTCGAGCAGCGGCTCGTCGACCGCGACCTCGTCGCCGACCTCCTTGAGCCAGCGCGTCACGGTGCCCTCGGTGACGCTCTCGCCCAGCTCGGGCATGGTGATCGCGGTGCCGGAGCTCCCCGATCCCGACGAGGCGGTGGCGGCCTTCGGGGCCTCCGCCGGCTCCTCCTGCTCGGTGGAGGGCTCCTCGGCCGGGGCCTCCTCCGGCTCGGGCTCCTCCTGGGCGGCGGGCTCCGCGGAGGCGTCGCCGCCACCGGAGTCACCGCCGCCGGACTCCTCGCCGTCGCCGATCACGGCGAGCTCGCCGCCGACCTCGACGGTCTCGTCCTCACCGGCGACGATGCGCTGCAGCACACCGGCGGCGGGGGAGGGGATCTCGGTGTCGACCTTGTCGGTGGAGACCTCGAGCAACGGCTCGTCGACCTCGACCCGGTCACCCTCCTGCTTGAGCCAGCGGGTGACGGTGCCCTCGGTGACGCTCTCACCGAGCGCGGGCATCTGGACGGAGAACGCCATGGCTCTCGGGGCTCCTTCTTCTACGCGGTTCGGGGGAGCGATCAGGAGTGGCTGTGCAGGGGCTTGCCGGCCAGCGCCAGGAACGCCTCGCCGAACGCCTCGTTCTGGGTGGGGTGGGCGTGGATCAGGGCGGCGACATCCTCGGCCTGGGCGTCCCAGTTGTAGACCAGCTGGGCCTCGCCGATGAGCTCGCCGACGCGGGCGCCGACCATGTGGATGCCGACGACCGGGCCCTCGGTGCCCTTCGCGCCGGTCTTGACCAGCTTGATCGCGCCCTGCGTCTGCAGGATCTGCGACTTGCCGTTGCCGGCCAGGTCGTAGGTGAGCGTCTCGATCTCGCCGTAGCGCTCCTTGGCCTGCGCCTCGGTGAGGCCGACGGAGGCGACCTCGGGCTCGCAGTAGGTGACGCGCGGGATGCCGGCCTCGTCGATGACCGGCGGGTTGAGCCCGGCCAGGTCCTCGGCGAGGAAGATGCCCTGCGCGAAGCCGCGGTGCGCGAGCTGCAGGCCGGGGACGATGTCACCGAGCGCGTAGACGTTCTCGAGGTTGGTGCGCAGCCGCTCGTCGGTGAGGACGAAGCCGCGCTCCATCGTGACGCCCGCCTCCTCGTAACCGGCGTTGGCGGTGTTCGGGCCGCGGCCGATGGCGACGAGCAGCAGGTCGGCCTCGATCTCCTCGCCCGACTCCAGCGACACCGTGACGGCGTCGTCGGTCTGCTTCGCCCCGGTGAACTTCACGCCGGTCTTGAAGGTGATCTTGCGCTTGCGGAACGCGCGCTCCAGGGCCTTGGACGCGAACTCGTCCTCGTTGGGCACCAGGTGCGGCAGCGCCTCGACGATCGTGACGTCCGCGCCGAAGCTCTTGAAGACGCTCGCGAACTCGACACCGATGACGCCGCCGCCGAGCACCACGACCCGCTTGGGGGCCTCGTCGAGGTGGATCGCCTCGTAGGAGGTGACGATGCGGCCGCCGATGTCGAGACCGGGCAGCGACTTCGCGTAGCTGCCGGTGGCGAGCACCACCTTCTTCCCGACGTAGCGGTCGTCACCCACGACGACGGCGTTCGGGCCCTCGAAGCGGCCCGTGCCGTCGACCAGGGTGATCTTGCGGGACTTCACCAGCCCCTGCAGTCCCTTGTAGAGCTTGGCGATCACGCCGTCCTTGTAGGAGTTGACGCCCGCCATGTCGATCCCGTCGAACGTGCTCCGCACGCCGATGCGCTCGCCCTCGCGGGCGGAGTCGGCCACCTCGGCCGCGTGCAGCAGGGCCTTGGTCGGGATGCAGCCGTAGTGCAGGCAGGTGCCGCCGAGCTTGTCCTTCTCGATCAGCACGACCGACATCCCCAGCTCCGCAGCGCGCAGCGCGCAGGCGTAGCCACCCGACCCGCCGCCGAGGATCACCAGGTCCGCGTTGTGCTCGGGCACGTGAGAACTCCCTATCGAGGTCAGCCGTCGCGGCATGTCACGCCGCCTGCGGCCATCCTGTCATCCGGCGCGCCGTCGCGTGAGCCCTGGTCGGGTCGGGAGACGATCCGGGTCCCCGAGCGTTGGGAATCACGGGAGGTGGTCGGTGATGGGTCTGCTGGACAGGTTGCGGGGGCGGCGCGCGGGTACCACGCGCACCGGGGGCCGCGAGGACGAGGCGCACCTGCGGGAGTGGTTCGCCGCGCACGAGGGCGTGGAGGGGTTCGTCGAGCCGCGCACCGCGGTCACCGAGACCACGATGCTGCTCGTCGACAAGGACGGGGCGTGGACGCGCCGCCGTGTCACCGGCCCCGACGCGGCCCGCAAGCTCGGGAAGTCGCTGAGGATGCCGGTCTACGACACGCAGCTGATGGGCTACCCGCAGCGCATGCGCGACCACGACGCCCGCGAGAGGATCCGCGGGGAACGCGCCCGCCGAGACCGGCTCTGACCCGGCGGTCAGCCGTTCTCGGCGATGTCGGTGAGCAGGGCCCACAGCGTGCGGACCGGCACGCCGGTGCCGCCCTTGGCGGTGTAGCCGTACGGGCCGCCGGTGTGGAAGCTCGGGCCGGCGATGTCGATGTGGGCCCACGGCACGCCGTCGGGCACGAACTCCGACAGGAACACCCCGGCCACGAGCATGCCGCCCCAGCGGGTGCCCGAGACGTTGGCGAGGTCGGCGACGCGGGAGTCGAGGTCGGCGCGCAGGTGCTCGGGCAGCGGCATGGCCCACCCGCCCTCGCCGGTGGCCTGCGCGTGGGCGGCGATGCGGTCGCGCAGCTCCTCGGTGCCCATGACGCCCGCGGTGCGCGTGCCGAGCGCCACCATCTGCGCGCCGGTCAGGGTGGAGGTCTCGATCAGGTAGTCGGGTTCGTCCTCGGCGGCGCGGACGATCGCGTCGGCGAGGATCAGGCGTCCCTCGGCGTCGGTGTTGAGCACCTCGACGGTCTTCCCGCCGTACATGGTCAGCACGTCACCGGGCCGGTACGCGTTGTCCGACGGCATGTTCTCCGCCATCGGGACGGTCGCGGTGACGGCGACCGGCAGCCCGAGCCGTGCGGCGAGCACCGTCGTCGCGATGACGGCGGCGGCCCCGCTCATGTCCGAGGTCATCTGGTCCATGCTCGCGGCAGGCTTGATCGAGATGCCGCCGGTGTCGAACGTGATGCCCTTGCCGACGAGCGCGACCTTCTTCCGCGGGGACGCGCCGCCGGCCCAGCTCAGCCGGACGAGCCGAGGCTTGCGCGCGGACCCCTGTCCGACGCCGGAGACCCCGCCGAACCCGCCCTCGACGAGCGCGACGTCGTCGAGCACCTCGACCTCGACGCCCGCGGCCTCCGCCAGCTCCCGCGCCCGGGCAGCGAACGACTCCGGGTACAGGGCGTTGGGCGGGGTGTTCACCAGGTCGCGGGCGGTGGTGACGGCGGTCGCCACCGCGGTGGCGACGCGCAGGGCGTCGGCCGCGTCGGCGTCGGCCGAGAGCAGGTCGACCCGCCCGACCGGTTCCTTGCCGCCGGCGTCGCTGCGGAACTCGGTGAACGCGTACGCGCCGAGCAGCGTGCCCTCGGCGGCCGCGGTGAGGTCGATGCGGCCCAGCGTCGACAGCGCGTGCCCGGTGCCGGCGAGCGCACGGGCCGCCGCCCCCGAGGCACGGCGCACGGCGTCGGGTCCGGGGTCGCCCTTCCCGAGGCCGACGGCCACGAGCAGCGGTGCGGTGATCGCGCCGCGGGTCGGGATGCGGAGGACCTCCTCGAGCTTGCCGGTCGCGCCCGCCACCGCGAGCAGTTCGGCGAGTGCCCCGTCGAAGGCGGTGTCGATCTCGACGGCTCCGTCCGCGAGGGCCAGGTCCCCCTCGGAGGCGGACAGGCCGACGACGACGGCGTCGACGGTGGCGGTGGCGGGGTCGCCGCTGCCGAGCTGCAGTTCGGTGGGCACGGTGTTCCTCTCGACGGACTCCTCGGGTGAGACCGGTTCGAGATGCTAATGACACCGCCGCGATCGCCGAACCGGCAGGGGCGGATGACAGGGTGTCGCGGTGCCAGAGAGCGTGCAGAGACGGCTGGGGACACCGGATGCGGTGGTCCTCGGTCTCGCGGCGATGCTCGGGACGGGGGTGTTCGCCGTCTGGGGCCCGGCGGCGGCCGCGGCGGGGCCGTGGCTGCTGGTCGCCGTCGTCATCGCCGCGGTGGTCGCGATCTGCAACGCGGCCTCCACCTCCGACCTCGCCGTCGCGCACCCGGAGAGCGGCGGCGGCTACGTCTACGGCCGTGAGCGCCTCGCTCCGGGGGCCGGGCGGCTCGCCGGGGTCGCGTTCCTCGCGGGCAAGACCTCCTCGGCCGCGGCGGCGGCAGGGGTGTTCGGGAGCTACGTGCTGCCGTCGCAGCCGGTGGCGGCCGCGGTCGTCGTGATCGTGGCGGTCACCGCGCTGAACATCTCGGGGATCCGCTGGACGGCCCGCGGTGCGTACGCGCTGGTCGGCGGCACGCTCGCGGTGCTCGTGCTGGTCGTCGTCAGCGGGCTGGTCGGGGCGGGCGACGACGTGCCCACCGCGGCCGTGCCGACGGGGGAGATCCTCCAACCCGTGGCCGGGGGCCCGCTGGGCGCGTTCACCGCGGCCGGGCTGATCTTCTTCGCGTTCGCCGGCTACGCGCGCATCGCCACGCTCGGTGAGGAGGTCCGCGACCCCTCCCGCACCCTGCGCCGCGCCATCGAGGTGGCGCTCGCGATCGCGCTCGTGACGTACCTGCTGGTCGGGATCGCGCTCGTCGTCGGTCTCGGGATCGACCGGCTCGCCACCGAGACCGCCCCGCTGGTGACGCTCGTCGACACCGGGCCGTCACCGTCACTGGGCGTGCTCGTCCGCGTCGGGGCCGCGGTGGCGGCCGGTTCCGCACTGCTGTCGGTGCTCGTCGGCGTGAGCCGCACCGCGCTGGCGATGGCGCGGCGCACCGAGCTGCCCGGGGCGCTCGCCGTCATCGGACGCACGGGCACCCCGTGGCGGGCCGACGTCGCGGGCGGCGTCGTCGCGATCGGCATCGCGCTGGTCGCCGGCCCCGCCGCGGCGATCGCGCTGTCGGCCTGCTCGGTCCTCGTCTACTACGCCGTGATCAACCTCGCGGCGCTGCGCCTGGCCCCCGCCGAGCGCCGCTGGCCGATGTGGACGTCCTGGGCGGGCTTCGTGCTGTGCCTGGCCCTCGCCGCTCTGCTGCCCTTCCCCCAGGTCGCGATCACGGTGCTCGTACTCGTGATCGGCTGGACCCTCTGCACGATGCTGGGCGGCGACCGCGCCCGGTAGCGTCCCGGGGGTGGACGATCTCCTCACCAGCCCGCTGCACGACCGCCATCTCGCACTCGGGGCCACCCTCGGGGCGTTCGGCGGGTGGTCGATGCCGCTGTCCTACCCCGACGGCACGGTCGCCGAGCACACGTCCGTGCGCGAGGGCGTCGGCGTGTTCGACGTCAGCCACCTCGGCAAGCTGACGATCGCCGGGCCCGGCGCGGCCGACCTGGTGAACCGCACGTTCACCGCCGACCTGGGGAAGATCGCGCCCGGTCAGGCCCAGTACACGCTGTGCTGCACCGAGGACGGCGGCGTGGTCGACGACGTCATCGTCTACCTGGTCGGGCCCGACGAGGTGCTGGCCGTGCCGAACGCCGCCAACGCCGCCGCGGTCGCGGAGATCCTGCGGGCCGACGCCCCCGCGGGCGTCACGGTCACCGACCGGCACCGCGACCTCGCGGTGCTCGCCGCGCAGGGCCCGCGGGTCGGCGACGTGCTGCCGGAGGTGCCGGAGCTGGACTACATGGCCTTCGCCGACGTCGACGGCATGCGGGTCTGCCGCACCGGCTACACCGGCGAGCGGGGCTACGAGCTGCTCGTCCCGGCCGACGGGGCCGCCGCGGTGTGGGACCGGCTGGTCGCCGCCGGTGCCCGCCCGGCGGGCCTCGGCGCGCGCGACACCCTGCGCACCGAGATGGGCTACCCGCTGCACGGCCAGGACCTCTCCGTCGACATCTCGCCGGTGCAGGCGGGCAGCGGCTGGGCCGTCGGCTGGGCGAAGGAGTCCTTCCGCGGGAAGGACGCGCTCGCCGCGGAGAAGGCGGCCGGACCCGTCCGGCGGCTGCGCGGCCTGCGGGCCACCGGACGCGGCGTGCCACGGGCCGGGATGGACGTCCTGGCCGGGGGGGTCCGCGTCGGCGGCACCACCTCGGGCACGTTCTCACCCACCCTGAAGTGCGGGATCGCGCTCGCCCTGATCGACTCCGCATCGGGCGTGGGACTCGACGACACCGTCTCCGTCGACGTCCGCGGGCGGGCTCTGGAGTGCGTCGTCGTGAAGCCGCCGTTCGTCGCGTCACACGTGCGCTGACTCTTGCTACCGTCACGGCCATGACCGAGTTCTCCCGCACCCCCCACCCGTCACCGGTGCCGGAGGACCGGCGTGCCGAGATCCTCGCCGACCCCGGTTTCGGACGCCACTTCACCGACCACATGGTGACGATCCCGTGGACCGCCGAGCAGGGCTGGCACAACCCCTCGGTCGTGCCCTACGGGCCGCTGCTGCTCGACCCGGCCTCGATGGTGCTGCACTACGGCCAGGAGATCTTCGAGGGGCTCAAGGCCTACCAGCAGCCCGACGGCTCCGTCGCCTCCTTCCGGCCCGACGCCAACGCCGCCCGCTTCCGCGCGTCCGCGGGTCGCCTCGCGATGGCCGAGCTGCCCGACGAGCTGTTCCTCGCCTCGCTCACCGAGCTGCTCACCGCCGACCGCGCGTGGGTGCCGCCCGCGGGCGGCGAGGAGTCGGTGTACCTGCGGCCGTTCATGGTCGCCACCGAGGTCGGGCTCGGCGTACGGCCGTCCGCGGAGTACCTCTACTGCCTCATCGCCTCGCCGGCCGGCGCCTACTTCCCGGGCGGGGTCCAGCCCGTCGACGTGTGGCTGTGCACCGACTTCACCCGCGCCGCGGTGGGCGGCACCGGCACCGCGAAGTGCGGCGGCAACTACGCCGCGTCGCTGCTGCCGCAGGCCCAGGCCACCGAGCACGGCTGCGCGCAGGTCGCCTACCTCGACGCCGCCGAGCACAAGTGGGTCGAGGAGATGGGCGGGATGAACCTGTTCTACGTCCTCGGGTCGGGCGACTCCGTCGAGGTCGTCACGCCCGAGCTGAGCGGCTCGATCCTGCCCGGCATCACCCGCGACTCGCTGCTCCTGCTGGCCAAGGAGCTCGGCTGCGAGGTCACCGAGCGGAAGATCTCCGCCGAGGAGTGGCTCACGGGCTGCGCGTCCGGGGCGATCACTGAGGTCTTCGCGTGCGGCACCGCCGCGGTGATCACGCCGGTCGGGAAGGTCAAGCACAACGAGGGCGAGGTCACGGTGGGCGCCGGGGAGCCCGGCCCGATCACGATGAAGCTGCGCGACCTCCTCACGAGGATCCAGCGCGGCACGGCCCCCGACACGCACAGCTGGATGCACACACTGGTGCGCTGACACGCACGACCCCGTCAGGGTGCGGTGGCGAGCACGACCAGGGCCGCGGTCGTCGCCAGTTCCGTGGCCGCGCCGAGGACGTCGCCGGTCATGCCGCCGAAGCGGCGGGCGGTGTGCCAGGACAGCAGGGCGACCAGCCCTGCACCCAGCACCACCGCCACCACACCGCGGACGCCCGCGAGGGCGAACCCGGCCCCGGCCAGGGCCAGCCACCACAGCCCCGGCACCCAGACGGGCTGCGAGCCGGCGACCGTCGCCCCCAGGCCGCCGGGGCGGGCGGCCGGGACCCCGCGGCGGCACACCCAGCCGAACCCGGCCCGTCCCGCGGCGGCGGCCAGTGCCACGGTCCCCACCACCCCGAGCGCGGGCCACGGCCCGCCGGCCGGGTCCGCGTCGAGCCACGGGTGCGCGGCCAGCGCTGCCGCCTGCACCCCGAGCGCGACGATGAGCGCGACCACCCCGAACGGTCCCGCCCCGCCGTCGCGCATCACGGCGAGCGCGCGTTCCGGCGGGCCGTAGCAACCGAGACCGTCGGCGGTGTCGGCCAGACCGTCCAGATGCATCCCGCGGGTCGCGAGCCCGAGGAAACCGACGGCGAGCAGGCCCGCCACCAGCGGCGGGACGCCCAGCGCGGTCGACCCGAGCAGCACCCCTCCCGCCGCCGCACCGAGCAGCCCGCCGACGACGGGGGCCCAGCGGATCGCGCCCGCCGCGGTGCGGGCGTCGGGGGCACCGGTGCGGACCGGCAGGACCGTCAACCAGCTCAGCGCGAGGGCGAGCCCCCTCACGCCAGGTCGGCGAGGGTGGCGGTCTCGGCGAGCACCCGCGCCGCCATCTGCAGCAGCGGGAGGACGGCGACCGCGCCGGTGCCGTCACCGGTGCGCAGGTCGAGGTCCAGCACCGGCGTCAGGCTCAGGTGCGTCAGGGCCAGCGCCATCGCGGGTTCCGGGGACCGCTGCGCGGCCAGCCACCAGGCCCGGGCGCCGGGCGACAGGTCGTCGGCGATCATCGCTGCCGCGCCGACGACCAGCCCGTCGACGAGCACCGGCGTCCGGCGGACGGCGGCCTGCACGAGGATCCCGGTGAGCGCGGCGAGGTCGGTACCGCCCGCGGTGCGCAGCAGGGCGAGAGGGTCGCGGACGTGCGGCTTGGCCCGGCGCAGGGCGTCACGGACGGCGGCGGCCTTGCGCATCCAACCCTGGTCGTCGATGCCGCTGCCCCGCCCGATGACGGCCACCGGCTCGGCCCCGGACAGCGCGCTGACCAGCGTCGACGCGGCCGTGGTGGCCCCCACGCCGAGCGAGGCGGGGATGAGCAGGTCGGCCCCGGCGTCCACCTCCTCGTCGACGACGGCGCGTCCGGCCGCGAACGCCTGCTCGGTCTCCTCGGCGGTGAGCGCGTCCTCGCGGTCGATCCGCCCGGAGCCGCGGCGCACGTGGTGCGGGTCGGGTGAGTCGTGGTCGAGCCCGACGTCGAGGACCCGGATCGACGCCCCGCTCACGGGCGCGAGCACGGAGACCGGCGCGGTGTGCTCACGCACCGACTGCACCTGGCCCAGCGTGGCGCTGCCCGGGTGGCGGGAGACCCCGGCCGCGGCGATCCCGTGGTCGGCGGCCACGACGACCACCCGCGGGCGGGCCGGGGGCAGCGGCGGGCACGCCCCCTGCGCGGCCGCGAGCCAGCAGCCCAGCTCGGCCAGGCGGCCCAGCCCGCCCAGCGGCACGGCGAGCTCGGCGTGCCGGGCGACCGCGGCCCGGTGGAACTCGGCGTCGGGCGGGGTGATCGCGGGGATGTCCACGGAGACTTCCTACTGGTCGCCCTCGACGGACCGCAGGGCGGGGCGGTGATCGCGACGACCCGGGCCCGATCGCTGCCGCCACGGCGCCCACGCCCACCTCGCAACGATCACCCGGGGGCAGGTCCGACGGTGATCGTCGCGAGCTGCTGCCGACGGTCGTGGGCGGCGCCACGGTCCGCACCTCGGAACGATCACCCGGGCTACTTCAGTCGCAGCGTCAGCCCGGCCACGAGCAGCACGACCTCGTCGGCCACCGCGGCGAGCGCGGCGTTCAGCGCGCCCAGCTCGTCGCGGAACACCCGGCCCGAGCGGGTGGCGGGTACGACCCCGAGCCCGACCTCCGCCGACACCAGCACCACCCGCCCCGGGGCCGCGGCCACGGCGTCGACCAGCGCGGACACGCGGTCGCCGACGGCCGGGGGCACGACGGGGGACTCCCACGCACCGGTGTCGTCGAGGACCCCGGTGATCCAGGTGGCGAGGTCGTCGACCAGCAGCGGCCCGCCCCCGGCGCGGACGAGTGCGGCGACGTCGGGCGACTCGACGGTCTCCCACGCGGCCGGGCGACGGGCGCGGTGGGCGTCGAGCCGGGCGTCCCACTCCGCGTCACCGGGACGTCGGGCGGCGGTGGCGAGGTAGCGGACGGGGGCGTCGGCGGGCAGCAGGTGCTCCGCGTACCCGGACTTGCCCGACCGCGTCCCGCCGAGCACCAGCGTGATCACCGGTGCACGATAGGCCCGTGGCATTCCGGTGGAGGTACCTGGACGCGCAGGCGTCGCCCGTCGACGGTCCCGACGAGCGGTTCGACGACCAGGCGGAGGCCGAGGCGTGGTTCTCCGACCTGTGGCCCGAGCTGCGCGAGGCGGGCGTCGACGCGGTGGTCCTGCTCGACGGCGAGGACGAGGTCTACGGCCCGATGAGCCTGCAGGACGGCACCTGAGCCGGGCCGGCCGGGCCGCCGCCACAGCCATGGTCACCGTCTCGGTACGAGGAGCGGGCCGGAGCCCGCCGCCGGTTCCAGAACGTTGATCACGGGTGCCGGACCGGGCCCCCGATCACCGTCCCGGCGGTCAGGGGTTCGCGCCCCGCTCCACACGCGGCTTCGGGATGCGCAGACGGCGCAGCTGGGAGGCGCGGGTGAAGGCGTACCAGCCGGTGCCCAGCCCGCCGATCTTCTCCTCCGGGAACCTCGCGCGGGCCTTCTTCGTGATCGACGCCCCGAGGAAGATGCCCTCGATGATCATCGTGGTGAGCGCGATGAGGCTGAACAGGCTCAGGTAGGACTGCACCTGCGGGATCGGGATCAGCAGCGAGAGCACCACGATGATCGCCAGCGGCATGAACAGGCCCATGAGGTGCGGCCGGGAGTCGATGACGTCGCGCACGTAGGCCTTGACCGGCCCGCGGTCGCGCGGCATGAGGAACTTCTCGTCGCCCGCGGCCATCCGCTCGCGGCGCTCCATCGCCTCGGCGCGGCGCACGGACTTGTCGGGCCGGTTGGCCCGCGCGAGCTTCGACGCCTCGCGCTGGGTGCGCGGCGGCGGCGGGGCCGGGCCGCGGCGCTTCGTCTCGGCCTCGCGCCGCTTGGGCGTGGGGCGGCCCTTGCCGCCGACGCGGACGGTCTCGGGCCCGGTCGCGGACACGCCGGCGGTCGGGTCGTCGGAGTCGGCCGGCTTCGAGCGGAGAAACCTCACATATCCAGACTACGTGCCACTAGTGTCGCCGTCGTGCAGGTGGTCGTGGCCCCGGACTCCTTCGGCGGGACGTTGACCGCCACGGGTGCGGCGGTGTCGATCGCGGCGGGCTGGCGCTCCGTCGCCCCCGACGACGTGCTCACCCTCCTCCCGCTCGCCGACGGCGGCACCGGGTTCGTCGACGTCCTGCACACCGCCCGCGGCGGCACCTGGCACGAGCGCACCGTCACCGGGCCGCTGGGGGTTCCCGTCGAGGCCCGCTGGCTGGAGATCGACGGCGTCGCCTATGTCGAGTCGGCCGCCGCCTGCGGTCTGCACCTGGTGACCGACCGGACCCCCGCCACGGCCCGCCGCGCGAGCACCCGGGGCGTGGGGGAGCTGATCGCCGACGCCCGCGACGCCGGGATGGCCGAGGTCGTCGTGGGGCTCGGCGGGTCGGCCACCACCGACGGCGGCGCGGGGATGCTCGCCGCGCTGGGCGCCCGCACGGTCGACGACAGGGGAGAGCCGGTACCCGATGGTGCCCCGGTGGGTGCGGCGCGGCTCGACGGCGCCCCCGACCTGGCCGGTGTCCGGCTCGTCGCGGCCGCCGACGTCGACAACCCCCTGCTCGGCCTGCACGGCGCCGCCGCGGTCTTCGGACCGCAGAAGGGGGCCGACGAGGCCGCGGTCGCCGACCTCGACGCCGCACTCGCCGCGTTCGCCGACCTGCTGCCCCGCGACGTCCGCGACGAACCGGGCGCGGGTGCCGCGGGCGGGCTGGGGGCGGCGCTGCTCGCGCTGGGTGCGCGGCGGGTGTCCGGAGCGGGGCTGGTGCGCGACCTCGTCGGCCTCGACGCCGCGCTCGACACCGCCGACCTCGCCGTGACGGGCGAGGGCAGCTTCGACTGGCAGTCGCTGCGCGGCAAGCTCGTCACCACCGTGGCCCGCGGCGCAGCCGACCGCGGGATCCCGTGCCTGGTGCTCGCCGGGCAGGTGTCGGTCGGGCGGCGCGAGGCGGGCGCGGCGGGCGTCGACTCCGCGTACTCGGTCGCCGAGGACGCGGGCGGTGTCGAGGCGTCGATGGCCGACCCCTCGGGCACGTTGGCCGCGCTGGCCGCCCGGGTGGCGCGGCAGTGGAGTCGATGACGCGGTGTCCGGTGATCGCCGTCACCGGACGGAAGATCCCGCCGAGTGGGCCTACACTGGAATGCGCACCGCATCGTTCGTTGTTGGGAGAGCCATGACCGTCGAGAACACCGTCACGACCGACACGGCCGTCGAGACCGATACGCACGGGGTCGAACTCAGCGACGCCGCCGCACTCAAGGCCCGCCTCCTGCTCGAACAGGAGGGCCGGGACGACATGCACCTGCGCATCGCCGTCCAGCCCGGAGGCTGCGCGGGCCTGCGCTACCAGCTCTTCTTCGACGACCGTTCCCTCGACGGCGACCTGTTCCGGGACTACAACGGCCTCAAGGTCGGGGTGGACCGGATGAGTGCGCCGTACCTGCAGGGCGCGGTCATCGACTTCGTCGACACCATCGAGAAGCAGGGCTTCACGATCGACAACCCGAACGCGGGCGGTTCCTGCGCCTGCGGCGACTCGTTCAACTGAGTCCTGCGCCACCCGGGACCCCGGTCGCCCTTCGCGACCGGGGTCCCGTGCGTCCGGGCGAGGTAGGGTCCCCTCCCGTGCCCATCGCCGTGACCGGATCCATCGCCACCGACCACCTCATGCATTTCCCGGGGCGGTTCGCCGACCAGATGGTCGTCGACCAGCTCGACCGGATGTCGCTGAGCTTCCTGGTCGACGGGCTCGTCATCAAGAAGGGCGGCTCGGCGGGCAACATCGCGTTCGGTCTGGGCGTGCTCGGGCAGTCGCCGCTGCTCGTCGGTGCCGTCGGGGCCGACTTCGCGGAGTACCGCGAGTGGCTGGAGGCCCACGGCGTCGACTGCTCGGCGATCCTGGTCTGCGACGACGTGCACACCGCGCGCTTCGTCTGCACCACCGACGACGACATGCGCCAGATCGGCTCGTTCTACACCGGTGCGATGGCCCGCTCCGGGCAGATCCACCTCGCCGACTTCGCCGACCGCGTCGACCTCGTCCTGATCGGGGCGAGCGACCCCGGCGCGATGGTCCAGCTCACCGGTGAGTGCCGCGAGGCGGGCACGCCGTTCGCCGCGGACGTCTCCCAGCAGGTCGCCCGGATGGACGGCGACGGCATCCGGCAGCTCGTCGAGGGCGCCCGCTACCTCATGACCAACGACTACGAGTGGGAGCTGCTCCAGCAGAAGACCGGCTGGACCGAGGCCCAGGTCGCCGAGCGCGTCGACATCCGGATCACCACGCTCGGCGAGCACGGCGTGCAGATCTCCGGCCGCGAGGTCGGCGAGCTGAAGATCGGTGTGGTGCCGGAGACCGGCAAGGTCGACCCCACCGGCGTCGGCGACGCCTTCCGCGCCGGCTTCCTCGCCGCCACCGCGGGCGGTCTCTCGCTCGAGCGCGCCGCGCAGCTCGGCTCGCTGATCGCCGTGCAGGTGCTGGAGCACGACGGCGGCCAGGAGTGGCCGTGGGACCGCGCGCACGGCCTGGAACGCCTGCGCGACGCCTACGGCCCCGACGCGGCCACCGACATCGAAACGGTCCTCCCGGCGTAACCGCGGGGCCGTCTCCGGCTGGCAGGATGCGCCGCATGTCGGAACATCGTCCGCAGACGATCGCGTATCCCGCCACCGGATCGCGGCCCTACGGGCCGGGGTCCGAGCTCATCGCCCCGCACGTCGTCGTCCTGTTCGGGGCCACGGGGGACCTGGCGCGCCGCAAGCTGCTGCCGGGTCTCACCCACCTCGCGGCGTCGGCGCTGGCCCCGTCGATCCGGGTGGTCGGGTCGTCGCTGGAGGACATGAGCGACGACGCGTTCCGCGCGTTCGCCCGCCAGGCCGTCTTCGAGTTCGGCACCCACAAGCCCACGCCGGAGCAGTGGGAGGCCTTCGCGGGCAACCTGCGCTACGTGTCGGTGACGGCCGGTCCGGAGGCGCTCGCCGAGGCCGTCGCCGCAGCGGAGGCCGATCTCGACGACCCGCTGCGGCTGCACTACCTCAGCGTGCCCCCGAAGGCCGCGCTCGACGTCATCACGATGCTCGACCAGGCGAAGCTCGTCGAGCGCTCGCGCGTGGTGATGGAGAAGCCGTTCGGCACCGACCTGGCCAGCGCGGTCCGGCTCAACGACGAGGTGCACGAGACGTTCACCGAGTCGCAGATCTTCCGCATCGACCACTTCCTGGGCAAGGAGGCGGCGCAGAACATCCTCGCGCTGCGCTTCGCCAACGGGCTGTTCGAGCCGATCTGGAACCGCAACTTCATCGACCACGTCCAGATCGACGTGCCCGAGACCCTGGGCCTGGACGAGCGCGCCAACTTCTACGAGTCCACCGGCGCCTACAAGGACATGGTGGTCACCCACCTGTTCCAGGTGCTGGCGTTCGTCGCGATGGAGCCGCCCACCGCACTCGAGCCGTGGCCGATCAGCGAGGAGAAGAACAAGGTCTTCCGCTCGCTGCTGCCGATCCAGCCGCAGCACGTGGTGCGCGGGCAGTTCACCGGCTACCGCGAGCTGCCCGGCGTCGCGCGCGACTCCGACACCGAGACCTTCATCGCCCTGCGCGCCCAGCTCGACAACTGGCGCTGGGCGGGCGTGCCGTTCTACCTGCGCACCGGCAAGAAGATGGCCCAGGGCCAGCGGATCATCTCGATCGCGTTCAAGGAGGCGCCGCGGACGATGTTCCCGGCGAACTCCGGTGTGGGCGCGTCGGGTCCGGACCACCTGACGTTCGACCTGGCCGACGAGTCGAAGGTCTCGCTGTCCTACTACGGCAAGCGGCCCGGGCCCGGGATGAAGCTCGACAAGCTCTCCATGCAGTTCTCCTCGCAGGAGGGGGAGCACTCCGGCGACACGCTGGAGGCCTACGAACGCCTGATCCTCGACGCCATGCGCGGTGACCACACGCTGTTCACCACCGCCGACGGCATCGAGAGCCTGTGGGAGCGCTCGCAGCCGATGCTCGACGACCCGCCGCCGGTGAAGCCGTACGGGGAGGCGAGCTGGGGACCGAACGCGATCCACCAGCTGATCACCCCGCACGCCTGGCGGCTGCCGTTCGAGCGCGTGTGGCGGGACAAGCTCAAGCCCTGAGCCCGGAGGGTCAGCGCGTGGCCGGCGTGTGCACGACGTGCACGGAGCCGTTCTTCAGCGGCGTCACCGACGCCACCGGCAGCGGGAAGGACCCGGTGCCGGTGGGGAACAGGCGACGGCGCCCGCCGCCGACCACGACGGGGTGCACGATCAGGTGCAGTTCGTCGAGCAGGCCCTCGGCGATCAGCGAGTGGATGAGGGTGACGCTTCCGCTCATACCCAGGTCGGGTCCGTCACCGGCCTTGATCTCGCGCAGCCGATCGACCCAGTCGGCGCCGAGGACCGTGGCGTTGCCCCACTCCGCGGACTCGAGCGTGCTGGAGACGACGAACTTCGGCGGAGCGGCCATCTGGTCGGCGAACTCCTCGCCGGCCAGCGGCGCGAAGTGCTCGGCGAAGCCGGAGTAGGTCACGCGGCCGAGCAGCATCCGCGGCTGCATGAGCCCGCCGACCACGGCACCCACCTCGTCGTCGAAGTAGGGGAAGTGCCAGTCCTGCGGATCCTCGACGACGCCGTCGACCGAGGTGAAGAGTCCGGCGATGATCCTGCTCATGGGGTCCTCCGTGGCGTTGTGTCGGTGTCACGGTGGAGACGTCGCACACCACCCGGACTCATCGGTGCCCGCGAGGAGAGATCTAGAGGCGAACGGGATGCACCGGTTCGGCGATGGCCGGCCGGATCCGGTCCTCCACGAAGATCCCGTGCCAGATCAGGAACACCAGCAGCGTCCAGATGCGGCGGCTGTGGTCGATCGGGCCGTCGCGGTGGGCGTCGAGCAGGGCCCGCACGGCGTGCAGGTCGATGAGGTGGTCGGCCTGGGAGTCGCGGACGATGTCGCAGGCCCACCGGTACATCTCGTCGCGCAGCCAGTGCCGGATCGGCACCGGGAACCCGAGCTTCTTCCGGTTCAGCACGTGCGACGGCACGATATCGGCGAGCGCGCGGCGCAGCGCGTACTTCGTGGTGCCGCCGGCGAGCTTCTCCGAGCGCGGCAGCTCGCGCGCGACCTCGAACACCTCGGGGTCCAGGAACGGCACCCGCAGCTCGAGCGAGTTGGCCATCGTCATCTTGTCGGCCTTGACCAGGATGTCGCCGCGCAGCCAGGTGAACAGGTCGACGTGCTGCATCCGCGCGACCGCGTCCCAGTGCCGCGAGGCGAGGTAGTGGCCCTCGGTGATGTCGGTGTGCGAGCGACGGGGGTCGTAGCGGCGGAGCACGCCGGCGAGCTGGTCGTCGCGGAAGATGCGTGCGTTGCCGTAGTAGCGCTGTTCCAGCGGGATCGCGCCGCGGCGCAGCAGGTCCTTGCCGCGCATGCCCTCCGGCAGCCGGACCGACGTGCGGCCCAGCAGCCGCCGCAGCGAGCCGGGCACCCGTTCGAACGCGGCGAGGGACACCGGCTCGTGGTAGATCGTGTAGCCGCCGAACAGCTCGTCGGCGCCCTCCCCGGACAGGACGACCTTGACGTGCTCGCGGGCCTCCCGCGCGATGAACCACAGCGGGACCAGCGCCGGGTCGGCGACCGGGTCGTCGAGGTACCAGACGATGCTCGGCAGCGCGTCCATCATCTCGTCGGGCTTCACGGTGCGGACGACGTGCCGCACGCCGATCGACGCCGCAGTCTCCGCCGCGACGTCGACCTCGGAGTAGCCGGACCGCTCGAAGCCCGTCGTGAACGTGATGAGGTCGGGGTTGTGCTCCTTGGCCAGCACGGCGATCGCGGTGGAGTCGATGCCGCCGGAGAGGAACGCGCCCACCGTGACGTCGGCGCGCATGTGCGCGGCCACCGAGCCGCGCAGGACGTCGGCGATGCGGGAGTGCAGTGCGGGGCCGGTGGGCCCGCGGCCGGTGAACACCGGGGTGAAGTAGCGCTCGTGCTCCACCTCGCCGCCCGGGCGGACCGTGACGTGCGACCCGGACTCCACCCGGCGCACCGAACGGTGCATCGTGGCGGGCTCGGGTACGTACTGCAGGGTCAGGTAGTGCTGCAGGGCGACCGGGTCGATGTCGGCGGCGACCCCGCCGTGACCGTCGAGACCCAGGGCCGGGGCGAGCGCGAGGAGGCTCTTCTTCTCGCTCGCGAACGCGACGCCCGCCGGGCCGGACGCGACGAACAGCGGCTTGATCCCGAACGGGTCGCGCGCCCCGAAGACCACCCGTTCGTGGCTGTCCCAGATCAGGAACGCGAACATGCCGCGCAGGCGGCGCACCGCGTCGGGGCCCCAGTGGTGGTACGCGGCGACGACGGCCTCGGTGTCGCCGTCGGTGGCGAACTCCGCGCCGTGCTCGGCGGCGAGCTCCGCCCGCAGCTCGAGGTAGTTGTAGACCTCGCCGTTGAAGACGATCGTGTACCGGCCGTCGGCGTAGTGCAGCGGCTGGTGGGAGTGCTCGATGTCGATGATCGCGAGCCGGTTGAAGCCGAACGCGACGTCGGCGTCGTGCCACGTGCCGCTCTCGTCGGGCCCGCGGTGCCGGGCGCACGCCATGGCGTCGCCCACCGCGCCCACCCGATCCGGGGCATCGGCTTCGGAGGTCAGGAGTCCGAGCAGTCCGCACACAGCGCGTCAGTATGCCCACGCCCGGCGCCGACCCCGCGGCGACGCACCCGACAGGCGCGCGGAGACTTTGCTCGGCTAGTCTCTACGCGCGGTCGAAAGACGTACCAGCACTGAGCAAAAAGGGGAGGCGGCGAGCAGTGGGCCGAGCACACCACGGAGCGCACCCGGGTCGGGCGCGGGCGGTCAAGCTCGCCGTTCTGGCCGCGCTGATCGTGCCGCTGACCACCGGATGTTCGGTGCAGGACGTCATCCGCTTCGGGTGGCCGGGCGGCGTCACGCCGCAGGCCGAGGCCATGCGCGAGCTGTGGACCTGGTCGGCCATCGCGGCGCTCGTCGTCGGGGCCGTCACCTGGGGTGCGATGTTCTGGGCGGTGGCGTTCCACCGCAAGAAGAAGGGTGACGACGACACCCCGCCGCGCCAGACCCAGTACAACCTGCCCGTCGAGATCGCGTTCACCGTGATCCCGACCATCATCGTGGCGGTGCTGTTCGGGTTCACCGTCAGCGTGCAGAACTACGTCGACACCGACAACCCGAACCCGGACCTCGCGGTCGACATCCGCGGTTTCCAGTGGAACTGGGAGTTCACCTACCCCGACGCGCAGGGTCCCGACGGCGAGCCCGTGAGCACGCTGGGCGACAGCGCCACGATCCCGCTGCTGGTGCTCCCGACCGAGGCGAGCATCCAGTTCACGCAGGCCTCCAGCGACGTCATCCACAGCTTCTTCGTGCCGGAGTTCCTCTTCAAGCGCGACGTCTTCCCGATGCCGGAGAAGAACAACCAGGACAACGTCTGGCAGATCGACCAGATCGACCGCCAGGGCACGTTCGTCGGGCGCTGCGCGGAGCTGTGCGGCACGTATCACTCGCAGATGAACTTCGAGGTCCGCGCGCTGCCGCAGGACCTGTTCGACCAGTGGCTCACCCTGCGCGGCCAGATCAACCCGGCCACCGGCGCGGGCTACACCGCGGGCGAGGCGCTCGGCGAGCTCGGCTGCGGCGTCGACTGCGAGCCGGCCGCCACGATGACCGTTCCGTACAACACCGATCGAGCCGCGCGCGAGCCGTCCGGCACGATCGCCGCCGGGAACTGAGGTCCGGACATGAAGGTCGAGTCGCGACTCTTCGAGATCGTCACCGTCACCGTCTTCATCCTGGGGATCGTCTACGCGGTCCTGGCCCAGGAGCCGGTCGGCGTCGCCGGGCTGTTCCTCACCGGCGGGCTGACGCTGATCATCGGCACCTACTTCCGGTTCGTCTCACGGCGGCTGGAGGAGCGCCCCGAGGACAACCCGGACGCCGAGGTGTCCGATGGGGCCGGTGATGTCGGCTTCTTCTCGCCCGGCAGCTACTGGCCGATCACGGTGGCCGCGTGCGCCGCACTCGTCGGCATCTCGCTCGCGTTCTTCTACATCTGGGCGCTGGTCATCGCGGGCATCATGCTGCTGATGGCCGTCGGTGGACTGGTCTTCGAGTACCACATCCGGCCCGAGGCCCACTAGGTCCGTCCGGTCGGCCCGGACCGCCCGGTGTGCGCCGTCCGCCCGGTCTCACGCATCGTCCGGCTCCCGCGCACGCCCGGACGCCCGCGAATCCCCGAAGGATGCGCGGGCGTCAGGCGCGGGCGGCCCGGCCCAGCGCCTGCCTGGCGATGATCACCTGCTGGATCTGGCTGGTGCCCTCGTAGATCCGGAACAGCCGGGCGTCGCGGTAGAAGCGCTCGACCGGGACGCCGCGGATGTACCCCGCGCCGCCGTGCACCTGCACCGCGCGGTCGGCCACCCGCCCGACCATCTCCGAGCAGAAGTACTTCGCCGCCGACGGCCCCTGCACCTGGTCGGTCCCGGCGTCGTAGGCGCGGGCGACGTCGAGGATCAGGGCGCGGCCGGCGTAGTGGTCGGTGACGGAGTCGGCGATCAGGCCCTGGATCAGCTGGAACGACGCGATCGGCTTCCCGCCCTGCTCGCGGGTCTTCGCGAACTCGACCGACTCGTGCACCAGCCGTCCCGCCATGCCGACGCACAGCGCGGCGATGTGCGCGCGGCCGTGGGCGAGGCACTTCGCGGCGGTCTGGAAGCCGACGTCGAGCCCGTCCTCGCCCCCGACGAGTGCCTCGGCCGGGACGCGGACGTCGTCGAGGAAGACGTCGGAGGTCCAGGTGCCCATCTGGCCCATCTTGTGGTCGCGCGGGCCGCAGGTCAGGCCGGGGGTGCCGGCCGGGACGAGGAAGGTGGAGATCCCGCGGTTGCCGACGGCGTCGGGGTTGGTCCGGGCGAAGACCATGATCACGTCGGCGACGATCGCGTTGGTGATGTAGCGCTTGGAGCCGTTGAGCACCCAGTCGGTGCCGTCGCGGCGCGCGGTGGTGGCGAGTGTCGACGGATCGGAACCCGCGTCGGCCTCGGTGAGCCCGAACGACGCCGTGACCTCGCCCGACGCCAGCCGCGGCAGCCACGACGACTTCTGCTCCTCGGTGCCGCCCAGGATCAGCACCTGCCCGGCGATGCCGTTGTTGGTGCCGAACAGCGAGCGCAGCGCGGGGGTGGTCCAGCCCAGCTCGAACGCGAGCTGCGCCTCCTCGTGCATGCTCAGGCCGAGCCCGCCGTAGGACTCCGGGATCGCGAACCCGTAGAGCCCCATGTCCTTGCAGGCGGCGACGACGCCCGCGGGGATCTCGTCGTTCGCGTCGATCTGCTCCTCGATCGGCACCACCTCGTTGCGCACGAAGGTGCGCACCGCGGCGAGCACGTCGGCCAGGTCATCGGCGTCCATGGCGGCAACCTACCGGCCGGTACCGGCGTCCGCGCTCAGATGACGCCGTCGGCGCGCAGCGCGGCGATGTCGACGTCGGTCACGCCGAGCTCGCGCAGCACCGCGCCGGTGTGCTCGCCGAGTGCCGGGACCGGGTCGAGGCGGTCGCCGAGCGGGGGCAGCAGTGCGGGGACGGGTCCGCCGGGGGTGTCGACCTCGCCCCATCGGCCGCGCGCGGCGAGGTGCGGGTGCGCCAGCACGTCGCTGGTGGTGTTGTGGCGGGCGTTGCCGATGCCCGCGGCGTCGGCGGCGGCCTGGATCTCGGCGAGGTCGGTGCGGGTGCACCAGCCGGCCACCAGCGCGTCGAGCTCGGCGCGGTGCGCGACCCGCCCGGCCGCGGTGGCGTAGCGCGGGTCGTCGGCGAGGTCGGGGCGGGAGAGCAGGTCGCGGGCGAGCCGTCGCCACTCGGCGTCGTTGGTGGTGCCGAGGACGACGGTGTGGCCGTCGGCGGTGGCGAACGCCCCGTACGGGACGACCGCGGGGGAGCCCATGCCCTGCGGCTGCTGCTCGACGCCGCTGTGCTGCGTGTGGGTCAGCGCGTAGCCCATGAGCTCGGTCATCACGTCGAGCATGGCGACGTGGGTGGATCCGCCGGGACCGCCCGCCTGCCGCCGGAACAACCCGGCGAGCACGGCGATCGCGGCGTAGAGGCCGCTGGAGGTGTCGGCGACCGGTGGACCGGCCTTCGCCGGCGCGCCCTCGGTGCCGGTGATCGAGCACGCCCCGGACTCGGCCTGCACCAGCAGGTCGTAGGCCCGCTTGTCCGACAGCGGGCCGCCCGGCCCGTACCCGGAGATCTCGACGGCGACCAGGTGCGGGTGCCGTTCCGCGAGGTCGTCGGGTCCGACGCCGAGGCGGTCCGCGGCACCGGGCGCGAGGTTGGAGACGAGTGCGTCGGCCCGGTCGAGCAACCGGTGCAGCAGGTCGAGGCCGCGGGGGTCCTTGAGGTCGAGCGTGACCGACTCCTTGCCCCGGTTGACCCAGACGAAGTGGGCCGCCGAACCGCGCACGACGTCGTCGTAGTGCCGGGCGAAGTCGCCGCCGCGCGGGTTCTCGATCTTGATCACCCGTGCGCCGAGGTCGCCGAGCGTCCGGCTGGCCAGCGGCGCGGACACCGCCTGCTCCAGCGCGACGACGGTGATCCCGGTGAGCGGGCCGGTCACCGGACCACGGCCAGCGCGAACCCGTCGTGCCCCTTGCTGCCGACGGTCTGGATCACCGTGGCGTCGACGCGCTCCTCGGCGGCCAGCGCCTGCGCGAACCGCCGGGTGCCGACGACGGCGGCGTCGGTGCTCGCCCCGTCGACGACCCGCCCGCCGCGCACCACGTTGTCGACGACGATCACCCCGCCGGGCCGCGACAGGCGCAGCGCGTGCGCGAAGTACTCGGCGTTGGAGGCCTTGTCGGCGTCGATGAACGCCAGGTCGAACGGGCCGGTGAGCCCGGCGAGGGTGTCGATCGCCGGGCCGACCCGGACGTCGACGGTGTCGGCGAGCCCGGCGCGGGCGATGTTGGCCGTGGCGACCTGCGCGTGGTGCGGGTCGATCTCGCAGGTCACGACACTGCCCTCCGGCTGCACCGCGCGCGCCAGCCAGATCGTGGAGTAGCCGCCGAGCGTGCCCACCTCCAGGATCCGCCGCGCCCCGATCGCGCGGGCCAGCAGGTGCAGCATCTTGCCCTGGGCGGGCGACACGTCGATCGAGGGCAGGCCCGCCTCGGCGTTGGCCTCCAGCGCCGCGTCGAGGGCGGGATCCTCGTCGAGGAGCAGGCCGGTGTAGTAGTCGTCCACCTCGTCCCAGCTCACGGCGTCACCTTCTCGCCGGTGGGCGTGACCGCGAACCAGGTGCCGTCCGCACCGTTCTGCCCGGTGTCGGTGAGGCCGCCGGTGTCGTCGACGTGGTGGTAGAGCGGCCAGCCGGCGAGCGTGAGCTGGTCGTCGCCGTCGGGGCGGGGCAGGCGCCCGACCCGTTCCTCGTCGACGCCGAGCAGCTCCGGCTCCGCCCCGTCGGCCACGGTCAGCGGCAGCCACGTCTGTGCGCAGGCACCGGTGCAGGTCGACGTGGGCGGGTCGGCGGAGTCGGCGTCGGAGCGGTAGAGCAGGTGGCCGTCCGTGTCGGTGGCGACGACGCCGAGCGGGCCGCTCTGCACGGCGTAGAGGCCGACGCCCCCGGTGTGCCCGGAGTGGGCCCCGGCGGGTGCGGCGGCGGGAGCGGCGGGGGCGGGCGCGGCGCCGCACGCCGTCAGCGCGAGCAGCCCGGCCACGGCCAGGGAACGGGACAGGTGTGTGGGGAGCACGACCGGCATCCTGCCCGCGGACCGGTCGCCCGGACGTCAGGGGTGCCGAGGTTGCTCCGATCGGACGCACGCGTGCGTGGGTACCCTGCAGGGGTGGCCGCACCTCGGGAACCGGACGACCTCCGGGCGTCGGACCAGGACCGCCACCGCGTCGCCGAGCGCCTGCACGCGGCCGCGGCGGAGGGCCGGATCACCCTCGACGAGCTGGGCGAACGGCTCGAGTCCCTGTACTCGGCGCGCACCTACGGCGAGCTGGTGCCGCTGACGCGCGACCTGCCCGTCGACGCCGTCGGTCGGGTGGTGCAGCCGGCCGCCTCCACGGTCCCCGACGGTGTCACCGGGCCGTCCGCGTCCGTCGCGATCATGAGCGGGTGCCACCGCTCGGGCGAGTGGGTCGTCCCGTCGCGGCACTCCGCGGTCGCGCTCATGGGCGGCGTGGAGCTCGACCTGCGGCACGCGCGGTTCACCGGGCCCGACACCACGATCACCGCGGTGGCGATCATGGGCGGCATCGAGATCACGGTGCCCGAGCACCTGCACGTCGAGGTCGACGGGATCGGCCTGATGGGCGGGTTCGACGGGCGCGGCGCCGGGGTCCGCCAGGGCGGGCCGCGCGTGCGGATCACCGGGGTCGCGCTGATGGGCGGCGTGGAGGTCAAGCGGGCGGGGCCCGAGCTGGACGACACCCCCAAGGAGCTCCGCGGATAGGGTCGGTCCCCGTGGACTACGACCGCTTCCCCGCCCTGCGAGTCGAGCGGCCCGAGGAGTCGATCCTGGAGATCGTTCTCGACGGCCCCAACCTCAACGCCGTCGGCGCCGATGCGCACGGCCAGCTCGCCGACATCTGGCCCGTGATCGACCGCGACGAGTCCGTCCGGGTCGTCGTGATCCGCGGCGCCGGTCGCGGCTTCTCCGCGGGCGGCTCGTTCGACCTGATCGAGTCGATGGTCGACGACCCGGCCGTCCGCACCCGCGTCATGCGCGAGGCCCGCGACCTCGTCTACAACGTCATCAACTGCTCGAAGCCGATCGTGTCGGCGATCCACGGCCCCGCCGTCGGAGCCGGGCTGGCGGTCGCGATGCTCGCCGACATCTCCGTCGCCGGGCGCACCGCGAAGATCGTCGACGGCCACACCCGCCTCGGCGTCGCCGCGGGCGACCACGCCGTCATCAACTGGCCGCTGATGTGCGGCATGGCGAAGGCGAAGTACTACCTGCTCACCTGCGACGTCCTCACCGGCGAGGAGGCCGAGCGGATCGGCCTGGTCTCGGTCTGCGTCGACGACGACCAGGTGCACGACAAGGCGATGGAGGTGGCCCGCAAGCTCGCCGCCGGGTCACCGAGCGCGGTGCAGTTCACCAAGCAGGCCCTCAACAACTGGTACCGCGCCGCGGGCCCGTCCTTCGACGCGTCACTGGCCCTGGAGTTCTACGGGTTCGGGCTCGACGACGTGCGCGAGGGTGTGGCGGCCCACCGGGAGAAGCGGGCGCCGCGGTTCGGCTGACCCGGTGGTGACGAGCGAGCTGACCCGGGTCGAGATCGCCGGTGCCGTCACCCGGCGGGCCGGCTGCCCGGGGGCTACTGGCTGCTCGACCGGTTCGACGCCGACTGCGGCGACGACGGGCCGCTGCTGCTGCTCGGGTTCGACGCCGCGCAGGTGCCGCCGCTCGGTCGGCGGTTGGTGACCGAGCACCGGCCGCGGACCCTCGACGCGCTGCACCTCGCGGTGTTGCTCACCGCCGCGGCGACGCTCGGCGACGAGGTGGTCCTGCTCAGCCGCGACGTCGGTCAGGTCGAGGCGGCCGGCGAGCTCGGCATCGCCGTCCGGTGATCATCAGCAGCTCTCCTCGAGCTTCACCGCCGCGAAGTCGATCCCCGAGTCGGGGGTGATCGTCTCGCCGGGGGCGATGTTCTGGGCGCAGACCGTCCAGTTGGCGTCGAGCACCTGGTTGCGCCCGGCGCCGGTGGCGTCGGTGGAGGTGGTGATCGCGATGCCGAAGCCGGTGAGGGACTGGATCGCGTTCTGGGCGTCCTGCAGGTTCGCGCCGACGAGGTCGGGCATGACCCAGGCCGTGGCGGCGGGCTCGGCCTCCGCGGGGGCAGCCGTGACGGCGGGAGCCTCCTGGGTCGTGACCGCGGGGGCCGGGGCGGGAGCGGCGGGAGCTGGGGCGGCGCACGCGGCCGCGGCGGTCAGGAGCAGGGCGAGGACGGGGAGCGTTCGGGGCGTCACGCACCGCTACCGCTGGCCGGCCCGATTCCGTTACACCCGGCCATGATCGCCGGGAGTGGTCGACACATGCCGCCCGTGATCTCGCCGCACCACTTCCGGTGATCATGGTGGCGGGTGGTGGGGTTGGCCCTACCCTGCGCCGGGAGGAGCGCAGGCTGGGGTGCGGCGCGCGGGGGAGCGAGAGTGGTGCCATGAGTCGGATCGCACGCTCCTACGCCTACCTGCTGCCCGGCCTCCCCCTCGGGGTCGCCGCGTTCGTCGTCGCCGTGGCGGGGACGTCGGCCGGGGTGGGGACGCTGGTCGTCTGGCTCGGGGTGCCGGTCCTGGTCGGGGTGCTGGCCGCCGCACGCGGCTTCGCGCGGGCCGAGCGGGCGCTGGTCCGGACCGCCGGGATCACGCTGAAGGCGCACCACTACCGCACCCCGCGCCGGTGGTGGTCGTGGCTGGCCGACCCCCAGTCCTGGCGTGACCTGCTGCACGCCGTCGTCGCGTTCCCGGTGCACGTGATCACGTTCTCCCTCGCGGTCGTCTGGGGTGTGGGCGGGGCGGGCGGGGTCCTCTACGTGCTGTGGGAGTGGGCGTTGCCGCGCGACGACGAACCGAACGGGCTGTTCGGGCTGATCACCGGCGTCGACTCGCGGCTCGGCGAGATCGCACTGAACACCGCGATCGGGGTGGTCCTCCTGCTGACGCTGCCGTGGATGCTGCGCGCGCTCGTCGCGGTGCAGGCCGGGCTCGTCCGCGGCCTGCTCACGAACGAGACGGCTGCGCTGCGGGCGCGGGCGGAGTCGCTGGAGTCGAGCAGGCGCTCCGCGGTGCAGGCGGAGGCCCAGACGCTGCGGCGCGTCGAGCGCGACATCCACGACGGACCGCAGCAGCGGCTCGTCCGGCTCAACATGGACCTGGAGACCGTCGCCCGCCGCCTCGACGACGACCCGGAGCGTGCCCGGCCGCTCGTGGCCGAGGCCCTCGCGCAGAGCCGGGAGGCGCTCGCGGAGCTGCGCGCGCTGTCCCGCGGCATCGCGCCCCCGATCCTCGCCGACCGCGGCCTGGGCCCGGCGCTCGCGGCCGCGGCGGCCCGGTGCCCGACCCCGGTCGTCCTCGACGTCGATCTGCCCGACGGCGTCCGGATGGCCGCCGCGGTGGAGAACACGGCCTACTTCGTCGTCACCGAGTCGCTCACGAACGTGGCGAAGCACGCGCGGGCGTCGCAGTGCGTCGTGACGGTCGGCGTCGACGACGACCGCGTGCTGGTGCAGGTCCGCGACGACGGGCGCGGTGGCGCACACCTCGGCAAGGGGCACGGGCTCGCGGGTCTTGCCGACCGGCTCGCCGCGGTGGAGGGTGCGTTCGACCTCGTGAGCCCGGCCGGCGGGCCCACGGTGCTGACGGCGGCGATCCCGCTGGTGGGGGTGTAGGTGCGGGTCGTACTGGCGGAGGACTCGCTGCTGCTGCGCGAGGGCCTGGTCCGGCTGCTCGACGAGGCGGGGGCCGAGGTCGTTGCGGCGGTGGGCGACGGGGAGGCACTCGTCGCGGCCGTCGCCGAGCACCGCCCCGACGTCGCGGTCGTCGACGTCCGGATGCCACCGACGTTCACCGACGAGGGCCTGCGCGCGGCCCTGACGGTGCGCCGGGAGACGCCCGGGACGGCGATCCTGGTGCTGTCGCAGTACGTCGAGGAGACCTACGCGGCCGACCTGCTCAGCGGCGGCGGGGGTGTCGGGTACCTGCTCAAGGACCGCGTCGCGCGGCTCGATGACCTGTCCGACGCCCTGGTCCGCGTCGTCGACGGCGGCACCGTGCTCGACCCCGAGGTGGTCTCCGCCCTGTTCGCGCACCGCCGCCGCCGCGACCCCCTCGACACGCTGTCACCGCGCGAGCGCGCGGTGCTCGGGCTGATGGCCGAGGGCCGGACGAACGCCGCGATCGGGCGTGCGCTCGTCGTCGGGCAGGGGGCGGTGGAGAAGCACATCTCGTCGATCTTCGCCAAGCTCGGGCTGCCCCCGTCGGGCGACGACCACCGTCGGGTCAAGGCCGTTCTCACCTGGTTGGGTACCTGAGTCGTCACCGTCCGTGTGATGTGGCGGGCCGGGGTGTCGGGGGAGGCTCTGCGGTGTGTCGATCCCGCCCGCGTCCCGTCACCGCCCGTACCGGGGGCGCCACCGCCGCCGGCAGGCTCCGCCGGTCCCGCTGGTGCGTGCGGCGATCGGGACGCTCGTGCTGGCCGCGATCGTCGCGGGGCTGCCGGCGGCCGCGCCGCCCGGGATCGTGCCGGGTGCCGTGCCGCTGGTCGTGGCCCCGGCCGCGGACCGGGTGGAGGAGATCGCCGGGGTGGCGGTGGAGGCGGCGCTCGCGCAGCTCGGGTCGCCCTACGAGTGGGGCGGTGACGGTCCGGCCGCGGGTGACACCGGCTTCGACTGCTCCGGCCTCACCCACCACGCCTACGCCGCAGCGGGCGTCGCCCTGCCGCGGACCGCGCACACCCAGTACTACGCGGGACCCGGCGTGCCCGCCGACGCCCCTCTGCAGCCCGGCGACCTCGTCTTCTACGGCGTCCCCGAGCGCGTCTACCACGTCGGGCTCTACCTGGGCGACGGGACGATGGTCAACGCACCGTCGCGCGGGCGGCCGGTGCAGGTCGCCCGGTACCGGTACCCCGGCGACGAGTACCTGGGTGCCACCCGCCCCGCCGCCCTCGGCGACCCCGGGCTGGTGCCTGCGCGGCCCGCGCCGGCCCCCGCGCCGATCCCGGTGCCCGAGGTGTTCGACGCGCCGCCCGCCCCGTTGCCCGACGGGCTGCGTGACGCGGTGCCCGACGAGGTCCGGGCGGCGGGCCCGGAGCAGGGGGAGATCCTCGCGGCCGGCCTCTCGGCCGCCGTTCCCGCCGCGGGGCGCAGTCGCCTCGTCGGGTCGTCGGCGGGGGCCGGCGGTGCGGAGCCGTCCGACGGCGGCCGCGGGGTCCCGGGTCCCGCGGTCCCCGGAACACCGGCGGACGTCGTCCCGTCGTCCGGCAGCGCGGGGGCCACGCAGCCCGCCGCACCCTCGCCGTCGGACCCGGCCGCACCGCACGACGCGGCTCCGTCGCCGGGTCTGCTCGCGGCCGCGCCTGCGCCGACCGGTCCTGCTGCGCCGACCGGTCCTGCTGCGCCGCCCGGTCCTGCTGCGCCGACCGGTCCTGCTGCGCCGCCCGCTGACGCCGTCGGGCCCGTCGACGCGGTCGGGACCTCCGACACCGTCGTCGCCACCCGTGACCGGCGCGTCGTCGTGCCGGTCGTCGCCCCCGGACCGGACGGCCTGCCCCCGACGACCGGGCGGGTGGGGGAGCTGGTCCGGGTCCCCGCCGAGCTGCTCGACGGGCTCGTCGTCGGCGACCCGGTCGAGCTCACCGTCGCCGACGTGACGGACGACCTGACGGTGCTCTCCCGGACCGACCTCCCCGCGTCCGGGGTGGCCGACCGGACGGCGCCCGCGCTGGTCGCGCCCGCCCCCGACGGCCGGTGGACGCTGTTGCTCCTGGGCTAGGTGCTACGCAGCGGCTAGGTGCTACGCAGCGGGAGGGTCAGGGTGTCCGGGGCTCCCGGCATCAGGCGCAGCGGGATGCCCCAGTCCTGTTGGTAGCGGTGGCAGGCGGCGAACACGCCGTCGCCGTCGTCGCAGGCCGCCGCGGCCACGCTGATCTGCAGCACGCCCTCCCCGTCGGCGGCGAGCACCAGGTCGCGCGTCAACCCGGGGGAGGTGCCGCCGCCGGAGAGCAGCAGCTCCGGTGGGGAGGCCACCACCGTCAGGGAGGTCGGGTCGCCGAAGCGGGCGTCGAGGTGCTGGCCGGTGGGCGGGACGAAGTCGACGTGCAGCGTCAGCGGGCCGGGGGAGAGATCGGTCCGGGCCCGCCGGACCCGATGAGCCCCGGCGTCGACGCGCGTGCTCGCCGGGATCGGCACCCGCACCAGCCGGTGCGCCGCGGACTCGACGACCACGAGCGTGTCACCGTCGACCAGGACGTCGGACGGTTCGCGCAGGTCACGGGCGAGCGTGGAGACGGTGCGGGTCGCGGGGTCGTAGCGGCGCAGGGCACCGTTGTAGGTGTCGGCGACCGCGATCGACCCGTCGGGCAGCACCGCCACCCCGAGCGGGTGCTGCAGCAGGGCCTGGTCGGCGTCGCCGTCGCGGTGGCCGAAGTCGAACAGCCCGAGTCCGACGGCGGTGGTCACCTCCGCGCCGACGGTGGGGGAGGCGACGAGGGACCGCAGCGCCGACGTCTCGGAGTCGGCGATCCACAGCGTGCCGTCGGGGGAGACCGCGAGCCCCGAGGGCTGGGCGAAGAACGCGTCGGACGGCGGGCCGTCGCGCAGGCCCTCGTTCGTCGTGCCGGCGAGCACGGTCGCGACACCGGTGGCCGGGTCGACCGTCCACAGCTGGTGCGGGCCCGCCATCGCGACGACGACCCGCCCGTCCCACCACGCGAGGTCCCACGGCGTCGACAGCTCGTCGGAGGTGTCCCCGACCTCGACCCTCGTGCGCAACTGCCCACCGGTGCCCGCGACGGTCGAGACGGTCCCGTCGGCGAGGTGGACCCGGCGGATCGTGTGGTTCACCGAGTCGGCGACGAGCACGTCGCCGTCGGGGAGCAGGAGCAGCCCCTGCGGCTCGGAGAACGGCGCGCCGCGCTCCCCGGAACCGATGCGGCGGCGCTCGGTGACGAGGTCCGGCTCGAGCTCGACGAGCTGGTGGTGGGCGGTGTCGGAGACGAGGAACGTGCCCGCGGGGAGCGTGATCACCTTGCCCGGGAAGCGCAGCGCCGTCTGCGGCTCCGGTGGCGCGACGTAGGGCCCGTCGCCGCGGTGCAGGGCGTCGGCGTGGGTCTCGACGAGCTCGGCCAGCAGCACCCCGAGCCCGTGCGCGTGCCCCTCCCCGGCCATCTGCGCGACGACGTACCCCGCCGGGTCGATCACGACGAGTGTCGGCCAGGCGCGGGCGGCGTAGGCGTCCCACATGCCCAGCTCGGGGTCGTCGAGGACGGGGTGCGTGACGCCGTAGCGCTCCACCGCGGCCTCGACGGCGTCCGGGTCGGCCTCGTGCACGAACTTCGGCGAGTGCACCCCGACCACCACGAGCACGTCGGCGAACCGCTCCTCCAGCTCGCGCAGCTCGTCGAGGACGTGCAGGCAGTTGACGCAGCAGAACGTCCAGAAGTCGAGCAGGACGATCTTGCCGCGCAGGTCGGCGAGCGTGACGTCGGCGCCGCCGGTGTTCAGCCAGCGCCGCCCGCGCAGCTCGGGCGCGCGTACCCGCATGCGGTCCACTCCGGGCCCAACCCGCCTCGCCGCGCGACTGTTCCCGCCGCGCGCCAGGATGGGGCCGTGCCCGAACTGCCCGAGGTCGAGCTGGCCCGCACGGTCCTGCGCGACGCCCTGCACCGCGAGATCGCCTCGATCGACGACAACGACGACTGGGTGTGCCGCCCCCACCCGCCCGGCCAGATCGCGGCCGCGCTCGTCGGCGGCGAGCTCACCGCGGCGCACCGGCGGGGCAAGACGATGTGGTGCGAGACCTCGGTGCGCGGCGACGCGGGGCCGGAGCTGGGCATCCACCTGGGGATGGGCGGGCAGATCGTCGTCGACGGGAAGGTCGGGCCGACCGGGCCCGAGCACCGCAACCCGGGCGCCCGCAAGCCCGAGTGGGACCGCTTCACGATGAACTTCGCCGACGGCGGCTCGCTGCGGCTGTTCGACAAGCGCCGCCTCGGCCGCGTCCGCCTCGACCCGGACCACGAGGCGCTGGGCCCCGACGCCGAGATGATCACCCGCGACGAGTTCCGCACCCGCGTCGGGCGCGGGCACTCCGCGGTCAAGGCGCGGCTGCTCGACCAGACCGTCCTCGCCGGCGTCGGCAACCTGCTCGCCGACGAGACGCTGTGGCAGGCGTCGATCTCCCCGGCGAAGCCCGCCGACGAGCTGCGCCCCAAGGACCTCGACCGCCTCTACGACAGCCTGGAGTCCTCGTTGAAGGCGGCCATCGCGCACGGCGGCGTGCACACCGGCGAGGTCATCCCGTACCGCAACGCCGACGCCGCGTGCCCGCGCTGCGGCTCGCACATGCTGCACGGCACCGTCGGCGGCCGCTCCACGTGGTGGTGCGCGAAGGAGCAGCGCTAGAACGTCAGCCCGTGCCGCTCCAGTACCGGGCCGGTGGCCGGGAAGTCCAGGTCGCGGCCGTACCGGGCGGCCATCCCCGCCGGCTCCTCCGGCGAGGGCTCCGCGGTGAGCGTCGCGAACGACCGGAACAGCTCCTCCAGCCCGGCGGGCGAGACGAGCTCCAGCACGGCGGCCGGCTCGTCGCCGGCGTTCCAGAACGTGTGCCACTGGTCGCGGGGCTCGAACAGCAGGTCACCGGGTTCGGCGACCAGCTCCTCGCCGCCCAGCACCGCACCGATCCGGCCGGTGAGCACGTAGGTGTACTCGTCCTCGTCGTGGTGGCGGTGCATCGGCACGGCCAGCGCGCGGGGCTCGAAGAGGTGCTGGACCAGTGCGAACCGGCCGTCGGTGTCCTTGCCGTCGATCATGTGACTCGCCGAGCTGCCCGACGGCGACGTCGACGCCGGCCGTCTGCCCACCGCGGTGCTGACGGTGGCCGCGCGGGCGGCGAGCGGGGACGGCGGCGTGGCGGTGGCGCGGGTCCGTTCCCGCGGCGGGACCTGGGTGGTGCTGCACGGCGCGTCACGCGGAGCAGGCCGGTGCGCGGCGGGCCGTTCAGCCCGCCCTGAGCCGGGCGTTCTCCGCCTCCAGCGCGGCGAGGCGCTCGCGCAGGGGCCGCAGCGCGTCGGTCAGTTCGGCCTCGGACCAGCGGGGGGTGATGTGCTGCGGGCAGTTCGGCTGGACGCCCTCGACGTGGATCAGCACGACGCGCTCCGGCTTCCCGTCGGTGACGACGTCGGAGAGCCGCTCGGTCAGGCCTGCGTCGGCGTCCAGCGCGAGGATCTCGGCCCGGCCGAGCAGCTTGAGCCGCCGCTGGAGTGCGTAGTCCATCGCGAACACGGCGACGCGGTCGTCGTGGCGCAGGTTGCCCGCGGAGACGTACTGGCGGTTGCCGCGGACGTCGACGAAGCCCAGCGTGTGCTCGTCGAGCACGTGCAGGAAACCGGGCGGGCCGCCACGGTGCTGGACGTAGGGCCAGCCGGTGGCGCCGACCGTCGCCAGGTAGATGCCGTCGCGCTCGCTCAGGAACTCCGACTCGGCCGGTCCCAGTACGTCGATCGGCACGTCGTCGAGCATCCGGGCCATGGCGGCGGCGCTGCCCCGCTCGGCCTGGACCTCGCGGACGGGATCGGTGAACGCGAGCTGCGCGTAACGACTCATGGAGCAAACGGTACCGATCGGTGCCGTTCTGCGCTAGGGTCGGTTCGTGCCCACCGCCGCCCGTGACCGACTGATCGCCGCCGCCGAGCGCCTCTTCTACGCCGAGGGCATCCGGGCGGTGGGGGTGGAGCGGCTGCTCGCCGAGTCCGGCGTCGGACGCGCGTCGTTCTACCGGCACTTCCCCGGCAAGGACGACCTGGTCGTCACGGTGCTGGGGGAGCGGCTCGCCCGCTGGCGCGCCGACCTCGCGGCCGCCGTCGACGCCCGCGGGGGCGGGGTGCCCGCGGTGTTCGACGCGCTCGCCGACCAGCTCGCCGAGCCCGGGTTCCGCGGCTGCGCGGCGATCAACGCGATGGTCGAGGCCGCCGACCCGGACAGCGCGGCGCACCGCGTCGCCGCCGACCACAAGACGATGCTCGCGGCCTACCTGGGCGGGCTGGCCGGCGACGAGGAGCTCGGCGAGCAGCTGGTGATCCTGGTCGACGGCGTGATCGTCACGGCGCTGCGCGACCGCACCGGCGCCCCCGCGCGGCGGGCGGCGGCGATCGCGGCCCGTCTCACGCGGTGACGGCGGCGCGCCGGCGCCACCAGCTCCACGTCGCCGCGCATCCCGCCAGCCACGCCGCGCCGAGCAGCCAGCCGATGAGCACGTCGGTGAACCAGTGCACGCCCAGGTAGATCCGGGTCGAGCCGACGGCCCCGACCCACAGCGCCGCCGCGACGACCATCGTCACGCGCGCCGCGGTGCTCCGGCCGGCCCAGAACAGCACGACCAGCGACCCGATCACGACCATCGACATCGTGGCGTGCCCCGAGGGCAGGGACTCGTTGCTCTCGCGCACCACCTGCGCGAACGCGGGGGGCCGTGGCCGGTCGACGAGGATCTTGATGCCCCGGAAGGTCAGTGCCGCCCCCGCCATCGTGGCGACGACGAACACCGCGTCGACCCGCCGCCCGCGCGCCCAGCACCAGATCCCGGTGAGGGTGGCCAGCAGCCCCATCGCGAACGTGTTGCCGATCTCGGTGATCGTGACGGCGACGCTGTTCAGCCCGCCCGTCCGGGACTCGACCGCCTCGCCGAGGAACCGGGTGTCGAGCCGGCCCGGGCCGACCGAGTCGAGCGCCGCCCACATCGCCGCCCCCGCCGCGAGCAGCAGGAGCACCGCCAGGAGCACGGTGCGTCCCGGTCGCGGGCGGGGCGCGGGCAGGTGCCCGTCGAGGCCGGCGGGGGTCGTGGGGTCGCTCACCGCCCGCGCCACTCCCGGTAGCGGCCCACGAGGGCGGCGGTGGAGGAGTCGAGCCCGGAGAGGTCCGGCGACGGTTCGGTCAGCGTCGGGCCGAGCTGCTTGGCCATGACCTTCCCGAGCTCGACGCCCCACTGGTCGAACGAGTCGATGCCCCAGATCGTGCCCTCGACGAACGTCACGTGCTCGTAGAAGGCGATCAGCTGCCCCAGCACCGACGGCGTGAGCTTGCGCGCCAGGATCGTCGAGCTGGGCCGGTTGCCGGGCATGACCTTGTGCGGCACCAGTTCCGCGGGCGTGCCCTCCGCGGCGATCTCCTCGGCGGTCTTACCGAACGCCAGCGCCGAGGACTGCGCGAACAGGTTGGACATGAACAGGTCGTGCATGTCGGTCTCGTCGTCCACCGGGTACTCGTGGTTGGGCGAGGCGAACCCGATGAAGTCGGCCGGGATCAGCCGCGTGCCCTGGTGGATCAGCTGGTAGAACGCGTGCTGGCCGTTGGTGCCCGGCTCGCCCCAGAAGATCTCCCCGGTCGCGGTCGTGACCGGGGTGCCGTCACCGCGGACGGACTTGCCGTTGCTCTCCATCGTCAGCTGCTGCAGGTAGGCCGGCAGCCGGTGCAGGTACTGGCTGTAGGGGAGCACCGCGTGCGTCTCGGTGCCGAAGAAGTTGACGTACCAGACGTTGAGCAGCCCGGCGATCACCGGCAGGTTCTGCTCGAGCGGGGTGTCGCGGAAGTGCCGGTCCATCGCGTGCATGCCGGCGAGGAACTCGGCGAACTGCTCCTTGCCGATCGCGATCATCAGCGACAGCCCGATCGCGGAGTCGAGCGAGTAGCGCCCGCCCACCCAGTCCCAGAAGCCGAACATGTTGGCCTCGTCGATGCCGAACGCCGTGGCCTCCGGGGCGTTCGTCGACACCGCGACGAAGTGCTTCGCCACGTCGGCGTCGTCACCGAGCCCGGCGAGCAGCCACGCCCGGGCGACGCGCGCGTTCGTCAGCGTCTCCAGCGTCGTGAACGTCTTGGACGAGACGACGAACAGCGTCGTCGCGGGGTCGAGGTCGCGGGTGGCCTCGGCGACGTCGGTGGGGTCGATGTTGGACACGAACCGCAGCTCGATGTCGCGCCGGGCGTAGGCGCGCAGGGCCTCGTACGCCATCACGGGGCCCAGGTCCGAGCCACCGATCCCGATGTTGACGACGGCGCGGATCCGCTCCCCGGTGTGCCCGGTCCAGGCCCCGGAGCGCACGGAGTCGGTGAACTCGCCCATCCGGTCGAGGACGGCGTGCACGTCGTCGATCACGTCCTGGCCGTCGACGGCGAGCGCCGTGGCCCGGGGGGCGCGCAGGGCCGTGTGCAGCACCGCCCGGTCCTCGCTGGTGTTGATGTGCTCGCCCGCGAACATCGCGTCGGTGCGCCCGGGCAGGCCCGCGGCCCGCGCCAGAGCCGTCAGGAGCGGGAGGGTGTCGCGGGTGACGCGGTTCTTGGACCAGTCGAGGACGAGATCGGCGCCGGTCGTGGTGAGCGCGGCGGCCCGCTCCGGGTCGGCGTCGAACAGGTCACGCAGGTGCAGGCCGGCGACGGCGGCGTGGTGCTCGGAGAGGGCGGCCCACTCGGGGGTAGCGGCGATGTCCACGCCGCCATCCTGCCGCCTCTCAGCTGTGCACGGGGGTCGGGGCGTTCTCCGGCTGGTTCCACAGCGCGATGCCGCCGAGCAGCCCGGAGATGTTGGGCACGATGGTGCGGTTCGGGCCGAGGGAGTCGACGTCGAGCTTCTTCGCGTTGCCGCCGCCGATGTAGACGTGGTCGGGCAGCACCATCGCCTCGAGGGCCTCCAGCGCGTCGAGCACGCGCTTGCGCCACTCGTGCTTGCCGACCTCCTCGCGCTGGTTGTCCCCGCACGCGACCTCGATCGACAGCCCCTCGCCGAAGCGGCCGTGCGAGAGCTCCATGTGCGGCAGCAGCACGCCGTCGAAGAAGATCGCGCAGCCGACGCCGGTGCCCAGGGTGATCACCAGCTCCAGGCCCTGGCCGGAGACGACGGCCGAGCCCTGCACGTCGGCGTCGTTCGCGACCCGCACCGGGCGGCCGAACCGCTCCCGCAGCGCCGTCTCCAGCTCGTACCCGTGCCACTGGGCGACGAGCTCGGGGTCCGGGTCCCGGCCGGGCCCACGGCGGGAGAACGCGGGCACCTCGCGCACGCGGCCACGCCGGATCGCGCCGGGGAAGCCGACGGAGACGCGGTCGTAGGCCGGCTGGGTGGCGGCGAGCGCGTCGAGCTCGTCGAGGAGCACCGGCGGCGTGCACGGGTACGGGGTCTCGCGGCGGATGCGCTCGGAGGTCATCTCGCCCGCGGGGTCCAGCACCGTGGCCTTGAGGCCGGATCCGCCGATGTCGATGGCAAGGGTGAGCATGGGTGCGAACGCTACAGGGCACGGTGGTGCCAGCACCCCTGCCCGCGTCGCCTCCCGTGCGGTGGGATGGACGGCATGACCTCACTCGTCACGCCCGCCTGGTGGATGGCCGGCGGCCTGCGCAACGTCCCCGGAGTCCTCGCCGCGGGGGAGGGGCGGCTCGCCTTCGTGACCGACGACGGCCCGGTGTTCACCGTGCCTCTGGAGAAGGTGACCGACGTCCGCTGGCCGTGGCACTGGTTCGGCGGCGGGTGCCGCCTCGTCGCCGACGGGCAGCGGTACGCGATCACCTTCGTCCGGCCCAACGGGGCGCCGCCGGTGCGGCCGTCGCTGCTGGAGGCCACGCACTCCCTCGCCGTCGTCCTGTCGCTGGGGGCGGTGCCCGCCCACTCCGTCACCGGCCTGTTCGACGTCCGCAGCGGGCGGAAGGCGGGGGCGGCGTGGAAGGAGGCGCTCCCGTCCTAGATGTCACGACACCTAGACGACGGCGCCCCGGGGGAGGGTCGGGACCTCGACCGGCACCGTGTCGGGGTAGATCAGCCCGCTGCCGGTGTTGAGGACCACCACGTCCTCGGTGCCGTCGAGCCACCCGGACTCCCGCAGCTGCCCCACCGCCGCCACGCAGGCCGCGCCCTCCGGGCAGATCCAGGTGCCCTCGTCGCGGGCCAGCGCCCCCTGGGCCGCGAGCAGCTCGGCGTCGGTGACCGCGATCGCGGTGCCGCCGCTGCTGCGCACGGCGTCGAGCACGAGGAAGTCGCCGAGCGCCTTCGGCACGGTGATGCCGAAGGCGACGGTGCGCGGATCGGCCGGGGGAGTGCTCGCGTCGAGGCCGGCGTGGAAGGCGTCGACGATCGGGGCGCAGCCCGTCGCCTGCACCGCGACCAGCCGGGGGAGCGGGCCGGTGATCCAGCCGAGCTCCCGCATCTCGAGCAGCGCCTTGTGGATCGCGATGATCCCGACGCCGCCGCCGGTCGGGTAGAGGATCACGTCGGGGCAGCGCCAGCCGAGCTGCTCGACGATCTCGTAGCCCATCGTCTTCTTGCCCTCCAGGCGGTAGGGCTCCCGCAGCGTCGAGGTGTCCTGGAACCCCGGGCGCCGGGTGACGGCGTCGGCGATGATCGCGCCCGCGTCCCCGATCAGCCCGTCGACGAGGTACAGCTCCGCCCCCGCGACGACACATTCGCGCCGCGTGATCACCGGGGCGTCGACGGGCATCGCGATCAGCGCGTCGATCCCGGCGCGCGCGGCGTAGCAGGCCCAGGCCGCGCCGGCGTTGCCGTTGGTGGGCATTGCGATCCCGGTGACGCCCAGCTCGACCGCCCGCGACACGCCGACCGTGGCGCCGCGCGCCTTGAACGCGCCGGTCGGGACGAGCCCCTCGTCCTTCATCCGCAGCCCGGGGACGCCGAGGCGCGCGCCGTGGCGGGGGAGGTCGAGCAGCGGGGTCATGCCCTCGCCGAGGGTGACGACGTGCCGTTCGTCGCGCACCGGGAGCAGCTCGTGGTAACGCCACAGGTCAGGGGCCCGCGACGCGATGTCCGCGGGCGTGACCAGCGCCGATGCGCGCTCCAGGTCGTAGCGGGCGAGGAGTGGCGCACCGAGGGTCGAGGTGCCCTGGAGGGTGTCGGCGTCGTGGCGGGAGGCGTCGCGGGAGCAGTCGAGGTGGCTGAGCGTCGAGTACGGAGGCACTCCGGCAGCGTGCCCTACGCCCGATCTCGACGGCGAGTGACGACAGGGCGGCCCGGACGGCCGCACCCGCTGCGCCGTGTGGGTGTCGCTCGGGCACTGCGGGATTGACCGTGTGTTGCGGATCACGCCGAACGGCCGGTAACGCGGGGCAACCGGTCGAGGGACGCACGGTCACCCGCTGGTGGCGCTGAGCCGACTGCTCGTCGCGTCAGAGCGAATGGTCGCCGCCCGATCCCCTGACTGGCCGTGTTCGGCCGTCTCCATCGGGTTAGCGTCTCTCACCGAACGAGACAAGTTGATCACCGAGGGTTCCGGAGGCTCCCCCATGAACCGTCCCCTTCCTGCGCCGTACCGCGACGTCGCGCTCCTGATCGCCCGTGTCCTGCTGGGAGTCGTGATGTTCGCCCACGGCTACCAGAAGATGGTCATCAACGGGATCGGTCGCACCACCGAGGGCTTCGAGAGCCTCAGCATCCCGCTCGCGATCGTGTCCGCGTCGTTCGTGACGATGGTCGAGTTCGCCGGCAGCGCGCTGCTGATCCTCGGGGTGCTCACGCCGTTCGTCAGCGCGGGCAACCTGGTGATCATGGCCGGTGCCGCCGTGTTCGTGCACGGCAAGAACGGTATCTTCGTCGCCGACGGCGGGTGGGAGCTCGTCGGCGTCATCGGTGCCGGGTTCCTCATGCTGGCCGCCTGCGGCCCGGGCCGCTACAGCGTCGACCACCTGATCAACAACCGGCAGCGCCAGGACCGTGAGGACATGGCCCGCGCCCAGTCGGCGTGGCCGCGCGCCGCCGCTCCCGTCGAGGCGCCCCTCCCGTACACCCCCGTCTACGCCCCGGTCGCCCGCGGCGCCCAGGCCGCACCCGCGGACCTGTGGACCCCTCCCGGCGGGCTCTCCGCCGACGCCCCGCTGCCCCGCCGCAGCGCCCGGGTCCACGCCGCACCGACGGACGTGCGCACCGCGCGCTGACCCGTCGCCCGTCCGGGCCCCGACGCTGCTGCGGCGCGGGGCCCGGACGGCTGTCCGGCCCCGCTGGGGCCGGTCCGGCTCCGATAGGTTCGTACCGTGCGGAACCTGCTGCGGCACGTGACGGCGCTGCGGTACGTCACCCCGCTGCGCGAGGGCGGCTCGCTGCCCGGGCTGATGGAGGCCGACGACCTCGGCACCTACGTCGTCAAGTTCCACGGGGCGGGGCAGGGGCCGAAGGTGCTGGTGGCCGAGGTCGTCGCGGGGGAGCTGGCCCGCGGGCTCGGGCTGCCGGTGCCGGAGCTCGTCACCGTCGAGCTGGACCCGGCCCTGGGGGCGACCGAGCCCGACCAGGAGGTCCAGGAGCTGCTGCGGGCGAGCCCCGGGCTCAACCTCGGCATGGACTTCCTGCCCGGCGCGCTCGACCTCGACCCCACCGCGTTCGTCGTCGACCCGGGCTTCGCCGGGCGGGTGCTCTGGTTCGACGCGCTGATCGGCAACGTCGACCGGTCCTGGCGCAACGCCAACATGCTGTTCTGGCACGGCGGGCCCTACCTGATCGACCACGGGGCGTCGCTGACGTTCCACCACAGCTGGCCCGGTGCCGACGCCTGGGTGCGGCGGCCCTACGCCGCGGCCGACCACGTGCTGCTCGGAGCCGCCCCCGATCTCGACGCGGCCGACGCGGCACTCGCCCCGCTGGTCACCGACGCGCTGCTGTCGCGGGCGGCGGGTGCGGTGCCGCAGCGGTGGCTCGACGGCGGGCCGGGGCCCGAGGCCTACGTCGCGCAGCTCCGCGGCCGGCTCGACGCCCGCGACGCGTGGCTGCCGGGGGTGCGGGAGGCGGTCGCGGAGCGCGTCGACCGGCCGGTGACCCGCGCCGCGAACCCGCCCGAGTGGCTCACCCGTCGGCGGGGCGGGGCATGAGGCACCCCTACGAGTACTCGCTGCTGCGGGTCGTGCCACGGATCGAGCGCGGGGAGGCGATCAACGCGGGCGTGCTGCTCTACTGCCGCGCGCTCGACCACCTCGGTGCCGCCGTCCACCTCGACCCCGCCCGCCTCGCGGCACTGGACCCGGCCGCCGACGCCGACGCGATCGGGCGGTCGCTGGACGCGGTCGCGGCCCTGTGCGCGGAGGTCGACACCGAGGCCGCCCGCTACGCGGGGCCGGCGGGGGAGGAGGACCGGGGTCGCAGGTTCCGCCGCCTCACCGCCCCGCGCAGCACCGTCGTGCAGGCGGGGCCGGTGCACACGGGCCTGACGGCCGACCCGGAGGCGGACCTCACCCGCCTCCTCCGTCTGCTCGTCCACCCGCCCCGCCCCCACCCCTAACCGCAAAGCCGTTCAGTTAGCGGTCGCGGCTGCTGGTCAAGGATCTTGTTGCGGCGTGTCGTTGCCGGAGATGGGAGCGGAGCTCCGGTAGGAGAGGGCGTCCTCCAAGACAGCCTCGACACCACCGGGAGCTCCGCTGAGCGCGAATTCTGTCATCACCCGGGTCGTCACCGTGGCCGGTGGGTGTTTCGCTCCTGGTCATCTGGGCGAGTTGACCCGGATTGTGCCCTTCGAGATGGTCGATGCCGCGTTGGTCGAGACCCACAGCGTGCAGCGGCGGCTGCGGTTGTTGCCCTCGCGGGTGGTGGTCTACCTCCTGCTCGCGGCCGGGTTGTTCACCGAGATCGGCTGGTCACAGGTCTGGGCGCGGCTGTGCACGGGCCTGGACGGGCTGGGGGTGGCCACCCCGAGCGCGAGCGCGTTGGCCGCCGCCCGAGCCCGGGTGGGGGTGGCGCCGTTGCGGGTGCTGTTCGACCTGCTGCGCGGCGCCGAGACCGGCTGTGTGCAGATCGGCGCCGCCCGCGCCGCCCGCCCGGGAGTGTTCTGGCGGGGCCGGTTGGTCACCGCGGTGGACGGCACCATCCTGTGCTGCCCGGACACCCCGGCGAACCTGACCGAGTTCAGCAAGGGCGGCAGCTCGCACGGCACCACCACCGGCTATCCGATGGTGCGGGTTCTGGCGCTGGTGGCGTGCGGCACCCGCACGATCATCGACGCGGTGTTCGGCACCGACCGGGTCGGTGAACTCGGCTACGCCCCACAGCTGCTCGCATCGACCCGGGCCGGGATGATCGTGCTCGCCGACCGCAACTTCGCCGCCGCCGACTGGATCACCGCACTGGCCGCGACCGGCGCGGACGTGCTGGTCCGGGTCAAGAACCACCGCCGACTCCCGATCTGCCGCACGCTGGCCGACGGGTCGTCGGTGTCCCGGATCGGCCGGGTCGAGGTCCGAGTGGTCACCGCCAAGGTCACGATCACCACCAGCGACAGCGCCCGGACCGAGACCTACCGGCTGGTCACCACCGTGCTCGACCCCGACGTGCCCGCGGTCGAGATCGTCGGGCTCTACCACGAACGCTGGGAGATCGAGACCTGCTTCGCCGAGCTCAAGTCCACCAGCCTGGGCGGGCGGGTCCTGCGCTCACGCACCCCGACCGGGGTCGCCCAGGAGATCTACGCCCTGCTGATCACCTACCAGGTGCTGCGGATCGCGATCAGCGACACCACTCTGCACCGAGCCGACGTCGATCCCGACCGCGGTAGCTTCACCGTCGCCCGCCACGCCGCCCGTGACCAGCTCATCGCCGCCGCCGGCATCATCGCCGACACCGTGCTCGACCTCGTCGGCACGATCGGCCGCCACGTCCTGGACCAGCTCCTGCCCGCCCGCCGAGTCCGAACCAACCCGCGCGTGGTCAAACGCGCGATCTCCAAGTACGTCGCCAGCACCGCCAAAGGCCGCCACCGCGGCCCCAGCCGCCCCGCGCTGATCACCATCGAGATAGAACCGATCTTGACAGCCCAGCCACCGGACTAACTGAACGGCTTTGCCCCTAACCGGCGAGTTCGCCGCTGCCGCCCGGTGAGTTCGCCGCTGCCGCCCGGCGAGTTTGCCGCTGCCGCCCGGCGAGTTTGCCGCTGCCGCCCGGCGAGTTTGCCGCTGCTGCCCGGCGAGTTTGCCGCTGCTGCCCGGTGAGTTCGCCGTCGGTGCTCGCCGTCGGTTCAGCGCGCGGCCTCGCCCAGGCGCGCGATGCTCGCCGCCATCTGCTCCTCGGACACGCGCGGGTACAGGGCGAGCGCGCCCTCGTCGGTCACGCCGCTCCAGTCGTAGGTGTGGGTGACGCGGGTGCCGCCGTCGGAGGTGGGCTCGAGCTCCCAGCCGTAGGTGTGGCCGCTGGGGTCGAGCTCGCCGATGACGTGCGCGAGCGAGCCGGGCGGGTGGATCGAGGGCGCCCAGGCGATGCGGCGGCCGGCCTCGAAGTCGGTGATCTCGTTGCGCATCGCGTAGTCGCCGATGCCGTCCTGGTTCATCTTCATGACGAACTCGTCGCCGACCGCGGTGACCGGGCCGCCGGAGTCGAGGCCGCGCAGCATGCCCGCACCGTCGAGCTCGGTGTGCCGGGCAGGGTCGGCGAGCAGGGCGAACGCCTTGTCCGGCGGCGCGTCGATCGTGCTGCTGACCTGCAGGCTGCGGTCCTCGCTCATGGTTCTCCTCCATCGACGGTGATGTGGCGTGCGGGGTGAATCCATCCATGCCGGGCGGTGGCCGTCAACCGGACCCGTGCAGTTGGATGGGGCCATGACGATCGACGCCGTGTCGGCCGCCCCGCTCGCCGAGTGGTTCCGGACCGCGGTGCCGGGCGCGGCCGACGGCCCGCTCACCGTCGCGCGCATCTCGGGCGGCCACTCGAACCTGACCTACCGGATCACCGACGCCGCCGGCACGAGGTGGGCGCTGCGCCGCCCGCCGACCGGCATGGTGCTGGCCACCGCGCACGACATGGGCCGCGAGTGGCGCTTCCTCGTCGCGCTCGCCGACACGCCGGTGCCGGTGGCCGAGCCCGTCGCGCTCTGCAGCGACCCCGACGTCATCGGCGCCGAGTTCTACGTCATGGGCTTCGTCGACGGTGACGTGCTCGGCGACGAGGCGTCCGGCCACCGCCTCGCGCCCGATGCCCGGCACGCCGCGGGTATCGACGCGATCGACGTGCTCGCCGCGCTGCACGCCGTCGACCCCGACGAGGTCGGCCTGTCCGACCTGCGTCGGCCCGGCAGCTACCTCGAGCGCCAGCTCCGCCGCTGGCACCGGCAGGTGCACGCCTCCGACCTGCCCGACCTCGGCGTCATCGACGCCGCGCACGACCGCCTCGCGAAGCGGGCCGCCGCGCTGCCGCCGTCGGACGTGCGGATCGCCCACGGCGACTTCCGGCTGGGCAACCTCGCCGTCGGACCGGACGGCACGGTCCGCGCGGTCTTCGACTGGGAGCTCGCCACGCTCGGTGACCCGCTCGCCGACCTCGGGTGGATCGTCGCGTCGTGGGGCCGCCCGGGTGACCGGGTGCGGGCGACGCTCGTCGGCCCGAGCATGGTCGACGGCTATCCCGAGCGCGCCGAGCTGGTGGCCCGCTACGCGGAGCGCTCCGGCCGCGACGTCTCCGACCTGGACTTCTACGTGGCCTTCGCCCGCTGGCGGTCGTCGTGCATCGGGGCCGGGGTCTACAGCCGCTACGCCGGGGGCGCCATGGGCGTGGTCGAGGACGGCGACGTGCTCGCGGGGCGGCTCGAGGCGTTCCACACCCAGGCGCAGGCGGCCTACGACGCCCTCGCCTGACTCAGGCGATCCACGGCGGGAGGACCGGTTCGCCGTCGACCGGCGTGGCGCGGGCGCCGGCCGGCGCGGCGACCACCGCCCGGAACGGCTCGACGGCGTGGATCCGCCGCTGCACCCCCGCGGGCACGACGAGCGTGTCGCCGGGACCGAGGTCGTGGTCGGTGTCGCCGACGTGCGCGGTGGCTCGGCCGTCGAGGACGGTCCAGACCTGCTCGACGTCGAACGCGTGCAGCGGGCCGGCCGCTGCGGGGGCCATCTCGACGGTCCACACCGCGAGGCGGGTGGTGGCGCCCTGCGTGGGGGAGGCGTGGGTGGTCATGGTGGCGTTCGGGGTGGTGGTGCGACGGGCGTCGGCGTGGCGGACGAGGGGCACGGTTCGCTCTCCTATTATAGGCAACATGGTTGTCGATATAGTGAACCTGGTTGTCCATCGTGTCAACTGACCTGCCGCTTCTGCTCCTGCAGGGCTTCCGCGTCCTGATCGACGGGCTGCACGCCGAGCTCGCCCGCCACGGCCACCCCGACGTGCGGCCGGTGCACGGGTTCGTGCTGCAGGCCGTCGCCGACGGGTGCACGGCCGTCGAGCTCGGGCGGAGACTCGGCGTCACGAAACAGGCGGCGGCCAAGCACGTCGAGGTGCTGGAGGGGCTGGGATACCTGCGCCGCGTCCCGGACCCCCACGACGCCCGGGCCCGGATCGTGCGGCGCACAGTCCGGGGAGAGGACTGTCTGGCCCGTTCCGCCCGGATCCTCGGCGACCTCCGCGAAGGCTGGGTGAAGGTGCTCGGCCCGGACCGGGTCCACGCCCTGGAGCACGACCTGCGGGCGGTCACCGCGGACGCCCCGCTGCGCGTCGACGTGCCGGGGTGGCTCGGACTCTGACCCCTCGCCCCGTGAGTCGCTGTCGCCCCGCCCGCGGGGTCGCGCCCTTCCCGCCCGTGGGTCGCCGGACATCCGCCCCTGATCGCCCGGGACGCGGACGGTCCCGGTCCGGTGCGGGGCTCGGCAGGACTGTGACGGGACACATCGGAGGTCGGTCATGCTCCTGATCAGGCCAGCCAGCTCCGGCCGGGCCGGTGCCGACGACAGCAGGTGGACGAGTCCCGACAGGGCATCACGCCAGTCAGATCAGGGGTCACACCCGCTGTCGTCAGCAGCAACCCACCACTACCGGGCCGGCTCAACCGCCCTCACGGTCAGCTCAGGGTGATCGAGAGGGCTGCCGGGCCCGCGCCTCGGCGGGCGGTGACCGTCGTCAGGATCCGGCCGAGCATCCCGTACTTGCGCCGCACCCCGTCGCGGACGGTGCGCAGGCCGGCCTCGTCGAGCAGGCGGGCCGTGCCGGGGGTGGTGGGGCCGCTGACGTTGCCGCGCCGGTCGCACACCGCCAGTGTCACCGCGCCGGAGCGGCGGGCGCGCTTGACCTTGCCCGTGCCCGCCATCGTCCAGACGCCGATCGCGCCGCCCTCGAGCGGGACGACCCAGACGGGTGTGGGCACGCCGCTGCCGTCGCGGCGGAATGTCGTGAGCTGCACGAACTTCGCGTCGGCCAGCGACGTCGGGGCGGTCATGCGTCGACGGTAGCCGGGGTGAGCCGGACGGGCATCGCGTCGTAGCCGCGCAGCACGCGGGTGGGGCGGCGGTGCGGCGGACCGGTCGGGGTGAGCTCGGGGAAGCGGTCGAACAGCGCCCGCAGCCCGACCTCGCCCTCCATCTTCGCGAGCCCGGCACCCAGGCAGTAGTGGATGCCGCTGGAGAACGCGATGTGCTCGCCGGCGTTGGCGCGCCCGACGTCGAACGCGGTGGGGTCGGTGAAGACCGCGGGGTCGTGGTTGGCCCCGCCCAGCATGATCACGACGATCTGGCCGGCGCGCAGCTGCTCGCCCGCGACGGTGGTGTCGCGCAGCGCGATCCGCCCGGTGCGCTGCACGGGGGAGTCCAGGCGCAGGACCTCGTCGACGGCGCGCGGCCACAGCGACGGGTCGGCCTGCAGCCGGGCGAGCTGGTCGGGGTGGGAGGTGAGCAGTGCGGTGCCGTTGCCGATCAGGTTGACCGTGGTCTCGAACCCGGCGGCGAGCAGCAGCATCGCGATGGAGGTGAGCTCGTCGTCGGAGAGCTTGCCCTCCTCGGCGTGGGCGTGCACGAGCGCGGAGAGGATGTTGTCGCCGGGGTTGCGCCGCAGGTGCGCGAAGTGGCCCTGCATCCAGTCGGCGAGCGCGTTCAGGTCGCTCTCCGAGCGGCGGAACTCCGACCACCTCAGCCCGGCGTCGAGCGACAGCGCCCCGCCCGCGCCCCACTCCAGGAACTGTCGCCGCATCTCCACCGGCGCCCCGAGCATCTCCGCGATGACGGTGGCGGGCAGGAGCGCGGCGTAGTCGTCGATCAGATCGGCCCGAGGGCCGCGCATCTCGTCGAGCAGTCCGGTGGCGATCTCCTCGGTCCGGGTGCGCAGTGCGGCGACCGCCTTGGCGCTGAACGCCCTGGTCACGAGCTTGCGGTAGCGGGTGTGGTCCGGGGCGTCGACGGACAGCATCGACGGCGGCGTGACCGGCCCGAGCGGCCCGGGGCCACCGGCCTTCACCAGCGCCCGCAGCGCGACGGGGGCGCGCCCGCTCGGCCCGCCGACGACGCCGCAGTCGGGGCTGCGCAGGATCGCCGTGGCGACGTCGTGGTGGGCGGTGTTCAGCACGATCCCGTTGTCGACCAGGCGCCCGCGCTCGCGCAGCTCGTCGTAGTGGCCGAACGGGTCGGCGATGACGGCCTCGTCGACCATCAGCCGGGCGGTCGGGTCGCCCTGTCGCACCCGGCGCTCGACGGCGCGGCGGAGCATGCCGTGCCGCAGTCCCCAGCGGATCGCCTGACGGACCACCATGTCGACCTCCCAGAACCTACCGGCGGTAACTTGTCTCGAACCTACCGTCGGTAACCACGGTTGTGCCAGCGGCGCGTGGTAGGAGTTCACCGGTGAAGCTGTGGGCGGTCAGCGATCTGCACGTGCGCCACCCGGACAACCGGGCGATCGCGGAGGACCTGCGGCCGGAGTCCGCCGACGACTGGCTGATCGTGGCCGGAGACGTCGCGGAGCAGGTCGACGACGTGGTCCGCACGCTCGCGCTGCTGCGCAGCCGGTGGGCGCGGGTGATCTGGGTGCCCGGCAACCACGAGCTGTGGACACGCACGAAGGACCCGGTGCCGCTGCGCGGGGTGGCCCGCTACGAGCGGCTGGTCGCGGAGTGCCGCACGCTGGGCGTCGACACCCCGGAGGACGAGTTCCCGGTGTGGACGGGGCCGGGCGGGCCGGTCGTCGTCGCCCCGCTGTTCCTGCTGTTCGACTACTCGTTCCTCCCCGAGGGCGCGACGACCTCGGAGGAGGGCCTGGCGATCGCCCGCTCGGCCGGGGTGGTCTGCACCGACGAGCATCTGCTGCACCCCGATCCGTACCCGGACCGCTCGGCCTGGTGCGCGGCGCGGGTGGCGGAGTCGCGCCGGCGTCTCGACGCCCTCGACCCCGCGCTGCCGACGGTACTGGTCAACCACTGGCCGATGACCCGGCTCCCGACGCGCGTGCTGCGCTACCCGGAGTTCGCGCTGTGGTGCGGCACCACCGCCACGGCCGACTGGCACATGCGCTACCGCGCGCAGGCCGTGGTCTACGGACACCTGCACATCCCGCGCGTCACGGTGGAGGACGGCGTCCGGTTCGTGGAGGTGTCGTTGGGCTACCCGCGGGAATGGAAGGCCAGGGCCGAGCGGCGAGGGCGGGACGAGCCGGTGCCGCGCCAGGTCCTCCCGGAACCCGCGAGCCTCCCGGATCCCGGAACCACCACCACGTCAGCAGCCACGCGACCGGCCCCGTGACGACGAGGATCGCGATGGCCAGCCAGCCCGTCTCGTAGACGAAGCCGGTGGCGACCCAGCCCGCGATCCACAGCACCATGAGCGCCGTGCGCCGGCGGATCAGGCGGCGGTGGACCACCGTCAGCGGCTCCCGCATGTCGGTGACGACCACCGCCCGGCTCCGGCGCACCACGCCAGTATCTAGCGGCGCTTCCCGTAGCGCCGGTTGAACTTCTCGACCTGGCCCGCGGCGTCGAGCACGCGTGCCCCGCCCGTCCAGAACGGGTGCGAGTAGGCGGTGACGTCGATCGTGATCAGCGGGTAGGTGTTGCCGTCGGTCCAGGCCACGGTCTCGCGCGAGGTGGCGGTGGAGCGGGTCAGGAACCGGTCGCCGGTGGACTGGTCCTGGTAGACGACCGGGCCGTAGGCGGGGTGGATGTTCGGGCGCACGGCGAGCTCCTCGTTTAGTTGACAATGATTGTCGTGTGCGTCAACGTACAGGCATGGCCACTTGTTCCGGGTACACGGCCCTGTCCTGCGTCGCCGCCCGTTGCGGGATCGGGGATCCGGCGACGGTCGGGGCGGAGGTCGTCGAGGAGCTGGGCGCGGTGGTGCGGGCCGGCACGAACGGGGTGCTGGTCAGCACCGGGTGCTTCCTGGGTGCCGGGTGCGCGGCGCGGCCGGTCGCTCCGGTGGTCGTCGTCCAACCCTGCGACGACGGACGCAGTCCGACCTCGTGCGCGCTGCTCATCGGCCCGATGCGCACGACCGCCGACGTCGCCGCGTTCGGGGCCTGGCTGCGGGCCGGGGACCTCGACCCGCGCCTGCTTCCCGCGCATCTCCTGGACGCCGCGCGCCGCGTCGGAGCCCGTCGCGCCTGACTCCGTGATCACCGTCCGGGAGTCGTGGGCGGGCCGGGGCCCGCGGGCGCGTCGATGATCGACTGTTCGGAACGGGTTGCGGGGTGGCGCCCGCCGGGCGTTCCCGGACGTCGATCATGGCCGGTGGCGGACGCCCGGTGCCGGGCGTGGTGGGATGGAGGCATGACCGGAGCGCGCGCCCTCGACCGCGCCCGTCCCGAGCCGTTGTGGGCCCAGCTCCTCACCGACCTGCGACGCCGCCTGGAGGCGGGCGAGTTCGCCGACGCCTTCCCCGGCGAGCTCGCGCTGGTGGGGGAGTACGGGGTCAGCCGGCACACCGTGCGGGAGGCGCTGCGCCGGCTGCGCGACGAGGGCACGGTCGTGGCCGGCCGGGGGCGGTCGCCGCGCCTGGCCGAGTCGACCGAGATCCGCCAGCCGCTCGGTGCGCTCTACAGCCTGTTCTCCTCGGTGGAGGCGGCCGGGCTGAGCCAGCGCAGCGTCGTGCGGACCCTGGAGGTGCGGGCCGACGGGGTGATCGCGGCCCGGTTGCGGCTGGAGGAGTCCACACCGCTGGTGTACCTGGAGCGGCTGCGGATGGCCGGGACCTCGCCGCTCGCCGTCGACCGCGTCTGGCTGCCGGAGCGCATCGCCGCCCCGCTGCTCGACGTCGACCTCACCCACACCGCGCTCTACACCGAGCTGGCGCAGTCCTGCGGCGTGACGCTCACCGGCGGCCGCGAGGACATCCGCGCGGTGATCCCGACGCCGGCCGAGCGCGACCTGCTCGCGGTCGGCCCCGGCGTCGCCGCGTTCGCGATCGAGCGCCTCGGGCTGGTGGGTTCGGAGGCGGTGGAGTGGCGGCACACCCTGGTGCGCGGCGACCGGTTCACCGTCACCGCCGACTTCTCCTCGCGTGGCGGCTACCGTCTCGGTCTCGCCCGCTGACCGTGCCCGCCCCGCTGTCCCCGGCCGGCCTGCGACGGGTGCTCGTCGTGCTGTGTGCCACGGAGGTCATCAGCTGGGGGATCCTGTACTACGCGTTCCCGGTGCTGGCGTCGGCGATCACCGCCGACACGGGCTGGTCGCTCAGCACCGTCACCGCGGCCTTCTCGACGGGGCTCGTCACCTCCGCACTGGCCGGCATCCCGGTCGGGCGCTGGATCGACCGGCACGGCCCGCGCGTCGTCATGACCGCAGGGTCGCTGGTCGGGGTGCCCGCGCTGGTCGGGATCGCGACCGCGCCGACGCTCCCGTGGTTCTTCGCGTCGTGGGTACTGGCCGGGCTGGCGATGGCCGGCACGCTCTACCCGCCCGCGTTCGCCGCGCTGACGCGGTGGTGGGGGCCGCGGCGGGTCACCGCGCTGACGGCCGTGACGCTGCTGGCCGGGTTCGCGAGCGTGATCTTCGCGCCGCTGACGGCGGTGCTGGTGGAGGCGTCGGACTGGCGCCGGACGTACCTGGTCCTCGCCGTCGTGCTCGCCGTGACGACGGTGCCCGCGCATCTGTTCGGCCTGCGCGGCCCGTGGCCCGATCCCGAGCCGGTGGCCCACGCCGCCGACGACGACCCCGGGGCGATCGCCCGCAGCCGCCCGTTCGTGCTGGTGGTGCTCGCCGTCGGACTCGGGTCGTTCACGGCGTTCGCGGTGATCGTCAACCAGGTCCCGCTGCTGGTCGAGCGCGGTCTGACGACGGGCGAGGCGGCGTGGGCGCTCGGGCTCGGCGGGCTGGGCCAGACCGCGGGGCGGCTCGGGTACGGGTGGCTCGTGCGGTCGACGTCGGTGCGCGGCCGCGGTGTCGTGATCCTGCTGGCGACGGCGGCGACGACCGGCCTCATGGCCGCCGTCCCCGGCCCGACGCCGCTGCTCGTGGCCGTCGCGGTGCTCGCGGGGACCGCGCGCGGGGTGCTGACGCTGTTCCAGGCGACCGCCGTCAGCGACCGCTGGGGCGCCACCCACTACGGGCGGCTCGGCGGGATCCTGTCCGCGCCGGTGATGCTCGCGACGGCGCTCGCCCCGTGGGCCGGGGCCGCTCTGGCCGACGTTCTCGGCGGTCATCCCGCGATGTTCGTCGTGCTCGCCGCGGTGGCGGTCGTCGCGGCCGGGTGTGCTCTGGGCAGCGTGCCGCGTACCGCCGGTAACGTCGGCGTACGTGGACCTGTACGACGTGATCGCCCGCCGCCGTGACGTCCGGACGGAGTTCGTCGACGAACCGCTGGACGAGGACGTGCTGTGGCGGGTGCTCGGCGCCGCGCACCGCGCCCCGAGCGTCGGGCTGACGCAGCCCTGGGACTTCGTGGTGGTGCAGGACCGGGCCGTGCGCACCCGGTTCGCCGCGCACGTCGAGCAGCAGCGCCAGGCGTTCGCACTGGGCCTCGACGCCGAGCGGGCCCGTCGGTTCGGCCCGATCGCGGTGCAGGGGATCCTCGGCGCCGCGGCCGGGATCGTCGTCACCTGCGATCCGGACCGGGGCGGGCCGCAGGTCCTCGGGGCGGCGACGATCCCCGACACGCTCCTGTACTCGACGTGCCTCGCGGTGCAGAACCTCTGGCTCGCCGCGACCGCCGAGGGGTTGGGGGTGGGATGGGTGTCGTTCTACCGGGAGCCGTACCTGCGGGGGCTGCTCGGGATCCCCGACCCGGTGCGGCCGGTGGCGTGGTTGTGCGTGGGCCCGGTGAGCCACCTGGAGGAGGTCCCGGACCTGGAGCGCCACCAGTGGCGGGAGCGGCGGCCGCTCGCCGACGCGGTGCACCGGGAGCGGTACGGCTCGGCCTGACTCGTCCGCCGCACCGCCGTTGCGGTGCCCGCACCGCTGCCGGGACGGCGGTGCGGTCCGTGCGTCGGCGGTGCGGTGCCGCGGCACCGCGTCCTCACCGACGGGAGGGGGACCGTCTCGCCGGGTCGGGGCGTGGCCAGGGCTGATCCTGACGTGCCTCGATGTCCTCGTTGAGGCGGCGCAGGACGTCGCGGAGCTGTTCGCGGTCGTCGTGGGACCAGTCGTCGAGGACCCGGCCGATGCCGTCGCGGTACATCGCGCGGTCGACGGCGAGCCGGTGCAGGCCGGCCACGGTGGGGTGCAGCAGGTGGGCCGGACCGCCGTCGGGATCCGGGATCCGCTCCACCAGTCCGGCGCGGCGCATGGCCCCGACCTGCCGGGTGACCGTCGAGATCTCCAGCGTCAGGGCGTCGGCGATGCCACGGGCGGTGAGTGGGCCGCCCGACTCGAGGCGGCTGAGCACGACGTACGCGGAGCGGTCGAGGGCGCCGGGGACCCGGGTGTGCACGGGGGAGAGGTGGTGGCGGCCGATGAGCATGAGTTCGCGCTCGATCGCGGTCAGCGGATCGTCGGTCACCATGTGTACGGTACACAAGTGAAACCTCGATCTTCGCCACGGCTGGTCGTCGCAGCCCTGTGCTCGGGCGGGATGCTCGCGTCGTTCATGCAGACGCTGGTGATCCCGCTCGTCCCGAGCCTGCCCCGACTGCTCGACGCCTCGCCCGCCGACGCCTCGTGGGTCGTCACGATCACGCTGCTCGTGGCCGCGGTGATGATGCCGGTCACCGGCCGCCTCGGTGACCTCTACGGCAAGCGTCGCGTGATCCTCGTCTGCTTCGTCACGCTGATCGTCGGCTCGGTCGTGGTGGCCGCGGGCAGCGCCCTGATCCCGGCGATCATCGGTCGAGGGCTGCAGGGTGCCGCGATGGGGATCATCCCGCTGGGGATCAGCATGATGCGCGACGTCCTGCCGGCCGAGCGCGTCGGCTCGGCGATCGCGCTGATGAGCGCGACGCTCGGCGTCGGCGGGGCGATCGGGCTCCCGGTGTCGGCGATCGTCGCGCAGAACGCGAGCTGGCAGGTGCTGTTCTGGCTCTCCGCCGCCCTCGGTGCGGTGTGCCTGGCGGCCGTGGCCGTGATCGTCCCGGAGTCACCGGTCCGCTCGCCCGGCCGCTTCGACGTCGTGGGCGCGATCGGGCTGGGGATCGGCCTGGTCAGCCTGCTGCTCGGTGTCGTCAAGGGCGCCACCTGGGGCTGGGGGAGCCCGCTGACGCTCGGCGTGTTCGCCACTGCCGTCGTCGTGCTGGTGCTCTGGGGCTGGGTGCAGCTGCGCATCCGCGACCCGCTCGTCGACCTGCGGGTCTCCTCGCGGCGCCCGGTGCTGCTGACCAACCTCGCGTCGGTCGTCGCGGGTTTCGCGATGTTCGGCACGTCGCTGGTGTTCCCGCAGCTGCTCCAGGCGCCGCCGGAGACCGGCTACGGCCTCGGTCTGACGATGCTGCAGGCGGGCCTGGTGATGGCCCCGGGCGGACTGATGATGATGGTGATGTCGCCGGTCTCGGCCCGGCTGACCGCGGTTCGCGGCCCGCGCATCACGCTGATGGCGGGCCTCGCCGTGATCGCCGCCGGGTACCTCGCGACGACGTTCCTCACCGGCTCGGTCCTCGCGATCCTGGTCGCGACGGTGATCATCAGCAGCGGCGTCGGCATCTCCTACGCCGCGATGCCCGCGCTGATCATGGGTGCGGTCCCGATCGAGCAGTCCGCGGCGGGCAACGGCCTCAACTCGCTGATGCGCTCGGTCGGCACGGCCACCTCCAGCGCGGTGACGGGCGTGGTGCTGGCCGGGTTCACGATCAGCGCAGCGGGCACGGTGTTCCCGTCGGAGGCCGGGATCATGGTGGCGCTGATGATCTCCGCGGGAGCATCGCTCGCCGGTCTGGTGGTCACCCTGTTCATCCCTGGGCCGGTGCGCGCGCCGCAACCCGTGTCGGTCGGCTGAGGGTCGCGCACGGGCCGGTCAGGGCAGGACCGGGTAGCTCAGCCGGCCGTCGTCGACGCGGTCGAACCGGGTGCGCGACGGCGGGGTGAGCCCGGCGCCCGCCCGCCGGAAGTCCAGGCGGCGGGGCAGGACCAGGAACGTGGTCCAGCTCGGCGGCGGGCGGCGTCCGCGCCACGTCGTCGTCGCGGGGCGGGTGGTGGTGCGCGACGGCCGGCTCGTCACCGCGACGAGGGCGGGATCGGTGGTGCTCTGCGTGCCCTGCTCAGGGGCCGTACGGCATGATCCGGCCGTGGCGACGATCCCGGTGGACGGTGCGGAACTGGTCTTCGACGAGCGCGGGACCGGCGAGCCGCTGGTCCTCGTGCACGGCACGGGGGCGCAGGCGTCGTCGTGGGGGCGCTCGGTCGACGACCTCGCCGCGGGCGGGTACCGCGTCGTCGCCTACGACCGGCGCGGCTACGGCCGCTCGGCCCACCCGCCCGTCCGCGACTACCGGGTGCACATCGCCGACCTCGCCGCGGTGATCGAGCACGTCGGGGCACCCGCGCACGTGTTCGGCTGGAGCTCCGGCGGCAACACCGCGCTCGCGCTGGCGGCGCAGCGCCCCGAGCTGTTCCGGTCGCTGACCGTCCTGGAGCCGCCGTGGCACGGCCTGCGCGGCGCGACCCCGGACATGCTCGCGGCACTGGGGAAGGCCAAGTTCGCGCAGGCGCGCGGGCGGCGACGCGACGCGGTCGCGCAGTTCTTCCGCTGGGCCTCGGGCCTGCGCGACGGCGCCAACGGCTTCGACCGGCTGACCGACGCGGCCCGCGAGGAGCTCTACGGCAACGCCGCGACGGTGCTCGCCGAGCTCGACCCGCACCCGTTCGGGCTGATGATGGAGCACGTCCCGACCGCCCGGCTCGCCGACCGGCCGTTCCCGGTCACCTGGCTCCTGGGTGGCGAGAGCCGCGACTGGTACGGCAGGCTGCACGCACGCGTCGAGAGCGCCGTCCCGGGGATCCGCACCGAGCGGATCGCGGGCGTCGGGCACCTCGCGCACGACGAGGACCCGGCGGCCTTCGCGGCCGCGGTGCTGCGCGGGGTCGCCGCCCGCTGAGGCGGTGTCCCGGACCCGGGACAGCCGGCCCCCGCACCGGCCGGGGAGGGCGGGCGATGGTCCGATCCTGGGACAGCGCCGCGTGAGCCGGGCCACTTACGGTCGACCGGATCGGTCGTCGACCCACGGAGGTTCGCATGAAGGCACTCGTGTACCACGGTCCGGGCAACAAGGCATGGGAGGACGTCCCGGACGCCGTCGTCCAGGACCCGACCGACGTGGTGGTCCGGGTCGACACCACGACGATCTGCGGCACCGACCTGCACATCCTGCAGGGTGACGTCGCCGCCGTGACCGACGGGCGCATCCTCGGCCACGAGGCGGTCGGCACCGTGACGGCGGTCGGGGACGCGGTCAAGGGCTTCTCCGTCGGTGACCGCGTGCTGGTCCCGGCGATCACCAAGTGCGGGCGCTGCGAGTACTGCCAGCGCGGCATGCCGTCGCACTGCCAGACGGTCGGCGGCATCGGCTGGATCTTCGGCCACCTGATCGACGGCACGCAGGCCGAGCTCGTCCGCGTGCCCTACGCCGACACCTCGCTCTACCTGGTGCCCGACTCGGTCACCAACGAGCAGGCGATCTTCCTCGCCGACTCGCTGCCCACCGGCTACGAGGTCGGCGTGCTCGCGGGCAACGTCCGGCCCGGTGACACCGTCGCCGTCGTCGGCGCGGGAGCCGTCGGCCTGTCCGCGATCCTCACGACGGGCCTGTGGGGCGCGTCGAAGGTGATCGCGGTCGACTCCAACAAGTTCCGGCTGGAGAAGGCGCTGGAGTTCGGCGCGACCGACGCCGTCGAGGTCGGGCCGGGCACCGTCGCCGACGTCATCGCGCTCACCGACGGGCTCGGCGTCGACGTCTCGATCGAGGCCGTCGGCTACCCGGAGACGCTGCTGACGGCGGCGTCGCTGGTGCGGCCGGGCGGCGTGATCGCCAACATCGGCGTGCACGGCACGCCGGTGGAGCTACCGATGCAGGACATGTGGATCCAGAACGTCACGATCACGATGGGTCTGGTCGACACCGTCTCGATCCCGACGCTGCTGAAGATGGTGGGCAGCGGCCGGATCCCGGCGGAGAAGATGGGCACCCACTCGTTCACCTTCGACCAGATGGACGAGGCCTACGACGTGTTCAAGAACGCCGCGGCCAACTCCGCCCTCAAGGTGATCATCACCCCGTAGCCGGGTGCGACGCGTTCGGCGTCAGGCGATGTAGCTGATGCCGAACGCGTCGATCTTGCGGTAGAGCGAGGACCGGGCGATCCCCAGCATCGCCGCGGCCTTGTACCGGTTGCCGTTGCACTCGTAGAGCGCCTGGATCACCGCGTCGCACTGCGCGGCCTCCAGCATCGACATCTTCCGGCTGCGGCCCTGGAAGCACAGCTGCGGCAGGTCGCGGGCCTGGATCTCCCCGACGGGCTTGCGCGCCACCACGTAGCGCAGCACGTCCTCCAGCTCGCTGATGTTGCCCGGCCAGGCGTAGCCCTCCAGCACCCGGACGACCTGCAGGCTCAGCCGCAGCGACCGCCGACCGGACAGCCGCCGCAGCACCGCCAGCGCGATCTCGCCGATCTCGTCGGCCCGGTAGCGCAGCGCGGGTACGCGCGTGACCTCGTGGAAGTGGCGCAGCAGCAGGCCGTACGGGCGGGTCGCGTCGACGGCGGGGGTGTCGACGCAGCCGACGACCAGCGGCGCCTCCGGCAGCGCGACGAGCGGGCGCAGTGCCTCGTCGAGCCGGCGCGCCCCGACGGGGGTGAGCAGGTTCATCGCGCGCAGCAGCACCAGGCACGGGCGGCCGTCGGCGGAGCGGGCCAGGTCCGGTTCGGGGCCGTCACCCTCACCGGCGTAGGCCTCGCCGTCGACGGTGACGACCCGGCCCGCCGGGAACGCCGCCCGGAACTGCTCGACGAGCAGCGTGCGCTTGCCGACGCCCGGCTCGCCGATCAGCAGGTGGTTGCGGGCCTGCCGGATGCTCGCGACGACCTCCTGCCGCGCCCGCAGGTACGGGGAGAGCAGCTCTCGGTTGGCCCGGATGCGGGCCTGCGCGTGGTCGTGGCGGGTGGCGTGCAGGTCCTGCGCGTAGTCGCGGCGGGTGGTGGGGGCGACGTGCGACCCCTGCCGGCGCACGCTCTCCGGCGGCCGGGTGAGCGCGAGCTCCCCGGAGGGGGAACCGGTCAACACGCAGCCGACCGAGGTACCGGCCAGGTGCACCGGCCGCACCCCGATCTCCGCGCACCGCCCCGACGGCAGGTCGACGTGCTGGGTGGTGAAGTCGGCGAGCACCAGGCTGGACAGCAGCAGGTCGCTCAGCACGCGCTGGTCGGCGGCCGGGAGCTGCCGCGCGGCGCCGTTGGTGACGACGTAGTCGCCGTCGGTGGCCAGCACCCAGGAGCCGCTGCCGTCGTGCTCGGCGGTGAAGCGGTCGAGGATCGCGCGGGTCACCCGGTGCGGCTCGCCCGCCATCGCCTCGGTGACCCGGTCGGCGAGCATCCGGGCCAGCGGCAGCGCCAGCGTCGAGCGGTCGGCGTGGTGGGACAGGACCGACAGGACGCCCGCGGTGGCGCCGGTGCGCGGGTCGGTGACGACGGCCGCGGCCTCGGCCAGGCAGGTGAGCTGCGAGTGGAAGTGCTCGACCCCGTCGATCGCGGTATCGGCCTTCTCGTGCAGTGCGATCGACGCCGCCGTGGTGCCGACGGCCCGCTCGCCGTAGCCGTACCCGGGCACCAGGAGCACCGCGTCGAGCAGCCGGGCCAGTGCGCGGTCGCAGTCGCGGCGGGCGCGCACGACCCCGGCCGGGTCGAACAGCACGACCGAGCAGCCCGCGGCGGGATTGCCCGTGGTGAACGCGTCGAGCACGTCGTCAGCGCAGGTGACGAGCCGGGAGACGTCGCGGTGGTGGCCGAGGAAGTGTGCGGCGATCCGGTCGGGGTCGACCTCGTGGCCGCGCGACCGCTCCCACGACGCGGCCACGGCGGGGGCGATGAGATCGGGGCCGGGGACGCGCGTGCTCCCGGCGACGAAGGACCGCCGTGCCGCCTCCACCTCGACCGCCCGCGACGCCACGGCCCGAGCATAGGTGGGCATCGGTGCACCCGACGTCGCGTGATGAGACTGCGATCGGGCGGGGTGGGCCTCGGCGGCAGAACGCCCGTCGCACCGACGGCGCCGGCGCGGTCCGGTGGCGCTCGTGCTCCGCGGCGTCGTCGCCGCGGCTCGCGGTGTGGACGATCCCGCCCTGCGCCCACGTCCCCGCCACCGCGATCGGCATGGCCCACAGGTCGGCGGGCTCCACCTCGTCGACGAGCACCCCCGTGCCCTGCGCCGCGGTGATCCGCATGACGAGCTCGGCGTCGTGGCCGGGTTCGTGGCCTCGTGGCCGGCGCGGCGATCGAGCTGCTGCAGTGGCTGCTGCCGCTGGGCCGGGTCGTCTCGCCGGTGGACGCGCTGCTCAACGCGGCGGGCGCCGTGCTCGCCGGGCTGCTCGTGGTCGCGGCGCGCCGGTCGCGGGCCGTGATCGGCGGGGCCGGGCGTGCGGCGTCGCCGGTGACACCCGCCGGCCACTGCAGGTGATCACCGTCCGATGAGCACGGCGAGCTCCGGCAGGTAGCGGGCCAGGATCTGCTCGTCCGTGGCCGCACCGGTGTCGCTCCCGCCCACCCCGCCGAGCCAGACCCGGCCGGTGGTGCCGTCGATCGTGACGGTGTCGCCCGCGCGGAACAGCACGGTTCCGTCGGCGTCGCGGACGTCGGCGGGGCCGACGGTGAGGTCCTGCGCCCCGACGACCGCCGGGATGCCCCGGCCGCGGGCGACGAAGGCGGCGTGGCTGACGAGCCCGCCCGAGCCGCCGTTCGTCGTGGCCGGCGAGGTGCCGCCGCTCGCGGAGTGGAGGCGCCGCCCGAACCGCGTCCGCACCGCGGCCGTCGCGGGTGAGGTCATCCAGGCGTGTCGCGGGAAGGCCAGGGTGCTCACCGACCCCGACGGCCCGTCGGCGCTGGAGCCCGGTGAGATCCTGGTCGCGCCGATCACCGACCCGTCGTGGGCGCCGCTGTTCGTCGCGGCGGGCGCCGTCGTCGTCGACGTCGGGGCGCTGTCTCTCGCACGCCGCGATCGTCAGCCGGGAGCTGGGAGTCCCGTGCGCCGTCTCGGCCACCGGGGCAACCGCCCGGGATCCCGGACGGCGCCCTGATCGAGGTCGACGGCACCACGGCCACCGTCACGGTGCTGAGGTCTGACCCCGGGTCAGAGCTTCTCGAGCACCGACTCGACGGAGCTGCCGGTCACCTCGGTCGGCACGGACTCGACGAACAGGTCGCTGACGACGCCGTCGCGCAGGATCGCGGCGTAGCGCTGCGAGCGGGTACCGAGGCCGAAGGCGCTGCCGTCGAGCTCCAGCCCGGCGGCGGCGGCGAACTCCCCGTTGCCGTCACCGAGCATCAGGACCTTGCCGTCGTTGCCGACCGACTCGCCCCAGGCACCGAGCACGAACGCGTCGTTGACGGCGATGCACGCGACGGTGTCGACGCCCTTGGCCCGCAGCTCGTCGGCACGCAGGACGTAGCCGGGGAGATGGTGGTCGGAGCAGGAGGGCGTGAACGCGCCGGGGACGGCGAACAGCACGACGGTGCCGGTCCCGAGTGCGTCCGTGCTGCTGACCGGGGCCGGGCCGTCGGGGGTCATCGTCATGAGGGTCGTGTCGGGAATGCGGTCGCCGCTGGACAGCGTCACTGGTCCTCCTGGGGTGGGTTCGGCGGTCATCATGTCGGCACTCGTCGTCGGGTGACCACTCGTGGCGTCCGGGCGGGTCGCCGTCCATCGACGGGGCGCGACCGGTGAGGATGGGGCGGTGGACCGGAGTGTGCTCGTCCTCGGCGGGACCGCCGAGGCCCGGCGGCTGGCCGCGGGGCTGGTCGAGGAGTCGGGGGTGCGGATCGTGTCCTCGCTGGCCGGGCGGGTGCGGGAGCCGCTGCTCCCGCCGGGGGAGGTGCGGGTCGGGGGGTTCGGGGGGGCTGGGGCGCTCGCGGCGTGGTTGCGGGAGCGCGGGGTCGTCGCCGTCGTCGACGCCACCCATCCGTTCGCCGCGCGGATGAGTGCGAACGCGGCGGCGGCGACGGCAGCGGCCGGGGTGCCGCTGCTCGTGCTCCGCCGCCCCGGGTGGACGCCGGAGCCGGGGTGGACCGTCGTCGACTCGCTCGACGCCGCCGCGGCCGCGCTCCCGGCCCTGGGGGAGCGCGCCTTCCTGACGACGGGGCGGGGCGGGCTGGCCGCGTTCGCCGCGTCGGACCGGTGGTTCCTGGTGCGCTCGATCGACGCACCGGAGCCGCCCGCCCCGCGCCGGATGCAGGTGCTGCTCGCCCGAGGCCCCTTCACCGTCGAGGACGAGCGCGACCTCCTGCGCACCCACGCGATCGACGTGCTGGTCACGAAGGACAGTGGGGGGCCGGCGGGCAAGTTGGAGGCGGCCCGGGCGGAGGGGGTGCCGGTGCTCCTCGTCGCCCGCCCGCCCGTTCCGCCCGGGGTGGAGATGGTCGACACCGTGGCGGGGGCCACCGGCTGGGTCCGGGATACGGTCGCCGGGTGCGCACCGTCTACGTGATCGGCATCGGTGCGGGCGATCCCGAGCACCTCACCCTGGCCGCGATCACGGCCATGAACCGCGTCGACGTGTTCTTCACGATCGACAAGGGCGAGGCGAAGTCCGATCTCGCGGGCCTGCGGGCCGAGCTGCTGGCCCGGCACGCCACCCGCCGGCACCGGGTCGTCGTCGCGCCCGATCCGCCCCGGGACCGCCGGGCCACCGCCTACGCGGACGCGGTCGTCGACTGGCAGGGCCGCCGCGAGGCCGTGTACGCCGAGATGATCGAGAGCGAGCTGCCCGACGGTGGCGTCGGCGGCTTCCTGGTGTGGGGCGACCCCGCGCTCTACGACGGCACGCTGCGCATCCTGGAGAGCATCGCCGCGCGCACGCCGGTCGAGATCGTGTCGATCCCCGGGATCAGCAGCGTGCAGGTGCTCGCGGCGCGGCACCGGCTGATCCTCAACCGCGTCGGGTCACCGTTCCTGGTCACGACGGGGCGCCGGCTCGCCGCGGGCGGCATGCCCGACGACGTCGACGACGTGGTGGTCATGCTCGACGCGCGCAACGCGTTCGCCGCCCTGCCCGACCGCGACCTCGACATCTACTGGGGCGCCTACCTCGGCACGCCCGACGAGGTGCTCGTCCGTGGCGACCTGCACGCGGTGAAGGACGAGATCGTGCGGGTGTTCGCGGAGCACCGGGAGCGCAAGGGCTGGATCATGGACACCTACCTGCTGCGGCGCCGCCTCCCCCTCGGGTGAGGTAGACATGCACAGATGCGCATGAGTACGGTGTCGGCATGGGTCAGGGTCACGGGCACGGGCACTCCGCCGACACGGATCGCCGACGCCTCGCCATCGCCCTCGGCGTCACGCTGCTCACGGCCGTCGTCGGGGCGGTCGGGGCCGTCGTCGCCGGGTCGCTCGCACTGCTCGCCGACCTCGGGCACCTGCTCACCGACGCGGGCGCGCTCGCGGCCGCGTTCGTCGCCTCGATCCTCGCCCAGCGTCCCGCGAACGCCCGCCGCACGTTCGGGCTGGGCCGGGTCGAGGTGCTGGTCGCGGGCGTCAACGCCATCACGCTGGTGGCCGTCGTCGTCTGGGTGGCGGTGGAGGGCATCGGGCGGCTCATCGAACCGGCGGACGTGCCGGGGCTGCCGCTGCTGATCGTCGGGGCGCTCGGGCTGGTCGGCAACCTCGTCTCGCTGTTCGTGCTCTCGGGGGGCGACCGCCGCAACATGAACATGCGCGGCGCGATGCTGCACGTGCTGGGCGACGCGCTCGGCTCGGTCGGCGTGCTCGCCGCGGCCGTGGTGCTGCTGCTCACCGGCTGGCCCTACGCCGACACGGTGGCCTCGCTGTTCATCGTCGCGCTGATCCTGCCCCGCACCGTCGGGCTGCTCCGCGAGGTCGGGCACGTCCTGCTGGAGGGGGCGCCGCGCGGGATCGACACCGCCGACGTCCAGAACGCGCTGCTCGAGGTCCCCGGCGTCCGCGACGTGCACGAGCTGCACGTCTGGTCGATCAACGACCGGCGGCCGTCGGTGTCGGCGCACCTGGTCGTCGACGACGCGGTGCACGTGCGCTGCGGCGAGGCATCGGTGCTCGACGCCGCCGCGGGCGTGCTGCGCGAACGGTTCGGCCTCGACCACAGCACCCTGCAGATCGAGCAGGACGACCACGTCGACCACGAGGACCACTGCCACTAGCTGGCCGCATCCGCCGGCCCGCCCCCGGTGATCATCCGCCGGATCTCGCTCGTGTCCTCCTGGAGCCGCAGCAGCCGGACGTCGCGGTAGATCCGCTCGATGGGGAGCTCCTTCGTGTGGCCCGCCCGCCGTGCACCTGGACGGCGAGCACGGCCTGCGCGGCGACTCGGGGCGACGCTGCACCGGCCCGTGCAGGACACCCGTCAGATGGGCGGCGACGCGCTGGTCGTCGACGGCCGGGTCGAACGGCTGTGGCGCCCCGCCACACCCGACGACCGGGCCCGCCCGCCGTCGTCGCCCGCGCGGCGCGGGCGCGACGCGACGGCCCCGGTCCCTAGGCTCGGTCGCATGACGGTCCGGGGACACGGCGCGGCGGGACGGCCCGGTCATGGTGCGTGAGCTGGTCGCGATCCCCGTGACGGGGCCCGTCGCCGGGCACGGGGAGGGCCCGGTGTGGCACCGCTCCTACCGGGGGATCCGGTGGGTCGACCTGCACGCCGGTGACATCCTCGAGCTCGACGGCGACGAGGTCCGCCGCACCCGGGTGGGCGAGGTCGCCGCGGCGTTCCGGCCCCGGGTGGGTGGCGGGACGGTGCTCGCCGACCGGCGCGGGTTCGTCCTGCTCGACGCCGACCTGCGCGTCGAACGCCGGCTCGGGGACCTCTGGGACGGGCCGGACGTGCGGATGAACGACGGCGGTTGCACCCCCGACGGGGCCTTCTGGTGCGGGTCCATGGCCGACGACGGGCGTCCGGGTGCGGGGGAGCTCTACCGGCTGGACCCGGACCTGACGGTCCGGCGGGTCCTCACCGGCCTGACGATCGCCAACGGGTTCGGCGTCGCCCCCGACGGGCGGGAGGCCTACCACGTCGACACCCCCACCCGGCGGATCGACGCGTTCGACCCCGGCGGCGACCCCTTCGCCCGGCGGACCGTGGCGCGGATCCCGGACGGCGCGGGCCTCCCCGACGGGCTCACCGTCGACGCCGACGGCGGGATCTGGGTGGCGCTGTGGGGCGGGTCCGCCGTGCACCGCTACACCCCCGACGGGGTCCTCGACACCGTGGTGCGGCTGCCGGTCACGCAGGTCACGGCGTGCGCGTTCGGTGGACCGGACCTCGGCTCGCTGCACGTCACCACCTCCGCGCACGGGCTCGACGCGGATGCCCGGTCGGCCCAGCCCGGGGCGGGGGCCCTGTTCGTGGTGGAGCCGGGGGTCGGCGGCCTGCCGGTTCTCGAGTTCGGGGGGTAGCCGCGGGCCCTGCGCGGCGTTGCGCTCACCGGCTCCGGGGTGGTCCACTGGCTCCATGACCGCCGGAGCGTCGTGGATGGCGCACACGTTCTGTGTGTGCCTGCTCGCGATGGACCAGCTGTCCATCGACGACCGGCTCTGTCGTCAGGACCTCCACATCCTCTGAGTGGCCCGCGGCCCTCCGATGTGGCGCGTCGTCCTGCCGACCTCCGAGCCGAGGATCCCCGATGATCTCGACGTCCACATCGCTCCGCACGACCCGGTCCCTGCTCGGACGTCGGCGATCCGGCACCGAGCCGGCGGCACGCCGGGCCGGGCGGCTGCGCCGGGCGATCGCGCGGGTCGGCGCGGCGGTCGTCGCCGCGCACACGGCATCCGTGCCGTTCTGACACCGGCTCAGCCGGTGGCCGGCCCGCTGATGACCGCACGGCGTACTCGTCGTCGACGAACACGACGTCGTGGCCGCCGCGGTCGAGCGGACTCGCGGCGATACCCGCCCGGAGCGGAGCCGGCGGGCCGGTCGATCCCGATGCGCACCGGCTGACGCTGGGCGCCGGCGACCTGGGCGGCGTCCTCCCCGATCAGGTCAGCGGGATGCCTCCGGCGCCGTCGGCGTCCCGGGTCGCGGCTCAGGCCATGGCCTGGATCAGCACGGGAACCAGGTAGCGGAGCGTGAACGCCTCGTAGACCGCGCCGATGACGAACAGGACCAGGGCGGGCAGGCTCAGCCAGCCGATCTGCCGTAGCCCGCTGACGTACCCCGCACGACGGTTCGGGGCGCCGACGGACCCGGGGCGGAGCCAGGACCTCCCGAGGAGGTAGGCGCCGAGGACGAGCAGGATGTAGGCCTGGAACTCGATGACGTAGGTCACGGAGTGCGGGATGAGGATCACCCACCCGGTCCGGTCGGCCGGGGCGAGGGTCAGTCCGATGTCGAACGCGCGGTAGGCGAACACGGCGATTCCGGCGAAGGGCACGACCAGCGACGGCAGCACGATCGCCAGCGCGCCGACCGTGAGCGTGTTGACACCCAGGATGACCAGGGCGAACAACCACACGTTGCCGATCACCGCCAGGACCAGGTCCGTGGTTCCGTCCTCCTGCATGGAGGCGAGCTGCGCGGCGTTGAGCTCGGGGAGGATCAGGGCCGTGACGACGCCGGCGATCGAGATGCCGTACATGGCCAGGTTCACGACGAGGTAGGCGCCGAGGTTGTCGCGGATGATCCGGAGGGGTTCGTTCACGACCCGTCGGGGTCGTGTCCGGTGGTCGGGGCGGGTGGTGGGTACGTCGCTGGTCACGGTGTCTCCTCGGAGCTGGTCGATGTGGCCGACGGTGGGCCGTGCCGCCGCGGCACACTCCAGCCCGAGTGGCGCAGGTCATACCGCGCCGGGCGTGCGATCCGACCACCGCCCGGCCACGTGCCACCCGGACACGAGATCGTCGAGCGCATCACCGACGACCCGCGCAGCGGCACGCACGACGTCGTCGGCAACGGCCTGGGCTCACGGCGCGCTGTGTCGAGGGTCCGCATCGGAGATCACGAGCCCGACGGCGAGGGCCGGACGGACCGCGCGCACCCAGCGGCGCGGACGCCCGGACCCGTCGGGCGACTCCAGGGCGAACAGCGAGCGGGACGGCAGGTGCCACAGCCGGAACCGCTGCAGCCGGCTGCCGTCGCCCGGCCGGGCCTTCGACAGCTGCCGGCGCCGCTTCAACTTCCTGTACATCGGTCCTCTACAAGGGGTGGTGGTTGCCCGGAAGGGGACACCGTGCCGTCACGGCACGGTCAACCCCTGTGCTGCGGACCACAGCGGCTTGCCTGTGCCGCGACGGCACGGCCTTCCCTGGAGACACACACCACGCGATCCGGGAGGACACCCATGACTGCCACCGACCCTCACCACGGACCGGCCGGGGAGAAGCCCCGCGGCCCGGCCGCCGCGCCCCAGACGGCGCTGCTCGAGCAGATGGGTGGCCCGATGGGGTTCGTCTACTCCGCCGTCCCCGTCGTCGTCTTCGTGGCCGCCAACTCCTTCCTGCCCCTGACCGCGACGATCGTCGTGTCGATCGCCGTCGGGCTGGCCGTCACCGGCTACCGGCTCCTGCGCGGGGAGAAGTTCGGCCTGGCGGTCGGCGGTCTGCTCGGGCTCGCCCTGGCCATCGCCATCGTGGCCATCACCGGGTCGGCGCGGGACTTCTTCGTCGTCGGCATCTGGGCGTACCTGGCGGCGTTCGTCATCACGCTCGGCTCGGTGCTCGCCCGTCGGCCGCTCACCGGCGTCGTCTGGAACCTCGTGCACGGCAACACCCACGGCTGGCGCGCCGACCGTCGCGTGCTGCGCGCCCACGACGTCGCCACGCTCGCACTGGCGGCGGTGTCCGGTGCCCGGTTCGGGGTGCAGCAGTGGCTCTACGTCAGCGACGAGACCGGTTGGCTGGGCGTCGCCCGCCTCGCCATGGGGTGGCCACTGACCATTCTGGCCGCACTGGTCGTCGTCTGGGCCTGGCGGCGCAGCAGCAGGCGCCTGGTGCCGACGGCCTGACGGTTCGCGCCCTGATCGACACCACCACACCCGCCCGGCCCGAGACCGAGGACGGCGGCTTCGACGACACCGACCTCGACGACACCGAACTCGACGACACCGACCTCGACGGCATCCTCCGAGACCGTCACCCCGGGTGGCGACGAGCCGCTGCCGTACGCGAACCCGTACGAGACCTCGACCGGTGTCGCCCCGGTCGTCGCTCAGCAGCCCTGACCCGGGTGGACGCCGACGGCCGGTCTCCGGCGGATCCCGGGTCAGCGACGGCCGGTGGCCAGGGTGAGGAGGAACTGGCCGCCACCCGCCGTGATCTCGGCGTTCACCGGCAACCCCGGAACCAGCCGGGAGAACCGGTCCACCAGCCAGTCCGCAGCCTCTTGGGCATCGCGCTCGGTCGGACAACGGGCCACCATCTCGCGTCCCCCCTTGCGCTCCAGTCTCCCGGCGACGGTGATCAGCGGTGCGGGCTCGACCACGTACAGGTGGTCCGGCCAGGCGATGACCACGGTGACCGCGCCCTTGCGGGTGTTGCACCCACGGTGCGCGAGCCGCTCGGTGACCTTGGCCTTCCGGTCGGCGGTCCGGCTGTCGACGCTGGGTCCTCGCGGGTCGTTCACCGACATGTCGGGGTCGACCGGTTCGTCGCACACCCAGCACCGCCAGCCGTCGCGCTCGGCCACGGTTTCGAGAACACTCATCCCGGCAAACTAGCCCGGCCCGGCCGTCCCGCCGAGCGCGGTCCGGCTCCGGTCGAGCGGTGCGGACATCCGGTGAAGGCCCTGCGCGAACGGTCGCTATCCCCCCGTGGCGCTGCCACGACCGGATGGACGACGGGCGGTCTCGGTTCGGACGTCGATGTCGCCGGGTCGGACCGGCCGTCCGAAGCAGTGGCCCTGGGCGTAGACGGCGCCGAGGGACCGCAGCACCGTGGCCTGCGTGACTCTCTCGACCCCCTCGACGACGACGTGGATCCCCAGGTCGCGGCCGCAGGTGAGCACAGCGCCCAGGAAGCGTCGGGCGTCGTCGTCGGTGTCGATGTCGTCGACGAACACGCGGTCGATCTTGGCGGACTGCAGCGGGAGGTGGCGCAGGTGCAGCAGCGATGCGTACCCGGAGCCGACGTCGTCGAGCGACAACATGACGCCCAGCGCACGGAGCCGTCGCGCGATGGCCGACGCGGTGTCGAGGTCGTCGAGCAGGGCGTCCTCGGTGATCTCGAGGACCAGCTGGCCGGGTGCGAGGTCGTGGCGCCGGATGCCGAGGGCGACGCGGTCCGGGAAGTCCGGGTCGAGCAGCAGGCGCGGGGGCACGTTGACCCCGACCTGGAGCCGGCGGTGGCCCAGGGTCGCCGACCAGTCGGCCAGTTGGCCCGCCGCACGGTGGATCATGTGGTCGGTCAGGTCGGGGAGCAGCCCGGTGCGGGTGGCGAGCGGGACGAACACGTCGGGCGGTACGGGGGTGCCCTCGTGCGTCCATCGGGCGAGCGCCTCGTAGGCGACGACGCGGTTGTCGTCGAGGGCCACGATGGGCTGGTAGGCGGGGTGCAGTGCCCCGGTCCGGATCGCCGCGCGCAGCGGTTCGCGCAGCATCGGGACACCGGCTCCGACGGATGTCCTGGCCGGCTCGTGGACCGCCCACCGGTCGTCCGCCCGGTCTGCGGCGACCTGCCGTGCGGCGCGGGCCCGGGTGAGCAGGTCGTCGGGGGCCGCGCCGTCGACGGGGGTCACCCCGATGCTCGCCGTGACCGGGACGGAGGCGTCGGCGACCGCGATGGATGCGGGCAGCGCGGCGCGGACGCGCAGCACGGTGGTGTCGAGTTCGGAGCCGTCGTGCAGCAGGATCGCGAACTCGTCGTCGCCGAGGCGGGCCACGGTGTCGAACGGGTGCAGGGTGGCGGTGAGCCGCCCTGCGACCTGCACGACCAGCTGGTCACCCGTGGCGTGGCCGAAGGTCTCGTTGACGGCCGCCAGGTCGTCGAGGTGGAGCAGGACCAGAGCGGCACGGGGCTCGGGGTCGGTGGCCCGCTGCGCAGCGCGGGTCAGCATGTCGAGGAAGGTCCGGCGACCGACGAGGCCGGTCACGGGGTCGTGCAGGGAGGCCCACAGCAGCTCGTCCGCACGGTCGACGGCCTCGTCACGCATCCTCTCCACCTGCACGATCCGGCCGAGCAGCCCGGCCATCAGCTCCAGGAGGGGGCCGTGGCGGAGCAGGTCGTCGTCGTGGGTCTCGGGGTCGAACCCGCAGAGGGTGCCGAACAGCGAACCGTCGGCGTCGAGGATCGGCACGCCGGCGTAGGCGCCGATCCGCATCCCCGCTGCGGCGGCCGTCTCGGCGTACTGCGGCACCGCCATGGCGTCCGGCGCGATCCGCGGGGTGCGCCCGGAGACCATGTGCCGGCAGAACGTCTCGTTCCACGGCAGGGCGTGGCCGGGCTGCAGCCCGTAGGTGTCGTCGTCCGGCCGGAGGTGCACCTGGTGGTCGGCGTCGACCCGGCTCACCGACCAGCAGGCGAAGGGGACCTGCTCCTTGAGGTGCGCCACCACGTTCCGGCAGGCGTCGTCGAACGACGCCTGAGCCGATCTCCCGTCCACTGCACCCCTTCCGGCCCCCGTCTGGACGTCCTTCGTCGACCACCGACGAAGAGTTCATCGGCGGCGGTGGTCGGCGCGTTGCGTCAGCGACCTGAAACGTGTCGTTCGCGACGGCAGCGCCGTCGAGGACGCGGGGGCGTCGCCGCGGTGCCGCTGCGGGGGCCGGCGTTCGGACGCGGGCGCCAGGCCTGGGGATCCGGGCCGGGCCCAGCCGGCCCGGAGCACGATCTGCGCGAACAGCCGCGGGGCGACGATGTGGTCGCTGATCACGGCCCGGGTGGTCGCTGATCACGGCCCGGGTGGTCGCGACCTCCGGCGGCTCGCTGCGGGCCCGCCTCGCCCGGCAACGGGTCCGGGTGGGCACTTCGTACGGGTCGAGCGGGTAGGAGGGCCCTGCCGGAAGCGGGTCGTGGCTGACAGCGTCGCAGGCGTGAATCGAGTCGACGAGCCGACGGTGTCCGAGATCGTGGTCGAGGTGCGAGGGTCCATCGCGGACGACCTCGCGGCGTACGCACGGGGCGAGGTGGCAGACGCGCTCACCCGCACCCGCCGTCCGGTACCCCGGGTGCACGTGAGGGTGCTGAAGCACGGCGACCCGGCCCGGGTGGAGCCGGTCACGGCGCACGCGAACGTCGATCTCGACGGTCGGCCGTTGCTGGTCCACGCCGCGGCCGCGACCCCGCGTGCGGCGGTGGATCTCCTGGTGGAGCGCCTGGAGCACCGCCTGGCGCGGCTGTCTCGTGACCGGCGCCCGCGGCGGGTGCGCGCCGACGAGGACGCCGGCCCGGGTCCGTCCGAGCCGGAGATCGTCCGGCACGCGACGAGCAGTCCCGCACCGTTGTCGGTGGACGGGGCCGTGGCCGAGATGGAGGACCTGGGTCTGGACTTCCACCTGTTCGTCGAGGCGTCGACCGGGCAGGACGCCGTGGTCTACCGGGACGGACCGACGGGTCTGCGGCTGTCCCGGGCCGGTGGTGGTCCCGACCCGGTCGGGTCCCACGACATCGCGGTCACCGTGAGCGCGCAGCCCGCACCGCTGCTGGACACCGCGGAGGCCGTGGAGCGGCTGCGGGTCACCGGCCTGCCGTTCGTGTTCTACCTCGACGGCGACCACGGGCGTGCGAACGTGCTCTACCACCGCGACGACGGCGACTACGGGCTGATCGATCCCGCCCGCAGGTGAACAGCCGGTTGCCCGGTACGGGAACGCCCACGCCGGCCCGGCGGCGCCGGTGGGAGCCCGACGCCACAACCCCGTCGGAGCGGGCGCCGGGGCCGTACCGCCCACCAATGCCGAAGGTGCCGAAGGTCCGTGCTCCCGAGGGCGCGGCGGCTTGGCCCCGGACTGTGCAGCGACGTGCTACACCCACCGCGGGGAATGCGTCGGTGACCTGTCCCGGACCTGCGCCACCTGGACTCGATACTCGGGAGGGCGGCGCCCTGCTCGGCCACCGCGACCGGACCGGGGCCGCCACGGCCACGCTGATCGCTGCGGCGCGTACGGCGAGGGTGTGCGTCGAGGACGTCCCGGCCGACCTGGCAGAGCCGGCTGCGTGGACCTGATCGGCGGCACCGCCGGCGCCGTGGTGCGGTCCGGTGACGGTCGCGGACGGGTCGGTGGCACTCATGGACGACCTCCTCCGGTTGCGGGAGTCCCCAGCGTGGGCCACGGGCGCGGACCCACGCAGCGGCCGAAGGATCCGGACGGCCCTGGCCCTAGGAACCCCGGTGCCCCCACACGAAGTACGCGATCGGGCCGACGAAGTTGACCCCGATCACGGCCGCCCACACGCCCTTGCGCCCGTGGACGAGCGCTGCCGGGCGGGTGGCGAGGTCGGCCCACGCCGTGGCGGCCAGCGAAAGCTGCACCGACGCCGCCACCAGCACCGCCGTCCGCTGCCGGTCACTGAGGTCCGTCCAGCGCCGTGTCCTCATCTCGCCCTCCCTGTATCGCCGTCGTGGTTCGGCTCCCACTGCGTTGCCCGGCAGGAGTAGGCCGTCGCGAGGTCGACGAACTGCGTGACCATCCATGCGATGAGGTTCGGGTGGAGCAGCTCCTCGGACCCCGGCGACACGTGGGACACCGGTTCAGCGGCGGGCTCCGAGCACGGTGCCCCGACATCCGTGTCGGGCCGCGTGGTGGCTGTCCGGTTCATCGGCATCTCCTTCTGCGCCGTCGGCAGGCCGGGTGCGACGGACCCCGGGCTAGGGGAGGTCGAGGGCGGCACGGGCGGACTCCAGGCGGGCGACGGGCACCCGGAACGGCGAGCAGGACACGTAGTCCAGGCCCTCGTGGTGGAAGAAGTGGATGGAGTCGGGGTCACCGCCGTGCTCCCCGCAGACGCCGAGCCGGATGTCCGGGCGGGTCGCCCGGCCCTCCCGGGCGGCGATCCGGATCAACCGGCCCACGCCGTCGATGTCGAGGGTCTCGAACGGCGAGGTCCCGAAGATGCCGCGCTCCAGGTAGCGGGAGAAGAACGCCCCCTCGACGTCGTCGCGGGAGAAGCCCCACGTCGTCTGGGTGAGGTCGTTGGTGCCGAAGGAGAAGAACTCGGCGGACTCGGCGATCTGGCCCGCCGTGAGCGCGGCTCGGGGCAGCTCGATCATCGTGCCGATCGCGGCGTCGAGCTCGACGCCGTGCCGTTCCGCCTCGTCGGCGAGGACCGCCGAGGTCTCCTCGGCCACCGCCTGCAGCTCCTGCACCGCCCCGACCAGCGGGACCATGATCTCCGGACGGACCTCGACGCCGTTGCGTCGCAGGGTCGCGGCGGCCTGGGCGATCGCTCGGACCTGCATGCCGAACAGCCCGGGCACGACGATCCCGAGGCGCACCCCGCGCAGCCCGAACATGGGGTTCTCCTCGTGCAGCCGCCGCACCGCGGCGAGCAGGCGCACGTCCGCGGCGTCCACCCGGCCGCGTTCCTCGGCCAGGGCGACCCGCACCGAGAGCTCGGTCAGGTCGGGCAGGAACTCGTGCAGCGGCGGGTCGAGCAGCCGGATGGTGACCGGCAGGCCCTGCATCGCGGTGAACACCTCGATGAAGTCGGCGCGCTGCAGCGGCAGCAGCTCGGCCAGCGCGGCGTCGCGCTCGGCGTCGGTGTCGGCCAGCACCAGGCGCTCGACTTGCTCGCGGCGGTCGCCCAGGAACATGTGCTCGGTACGGCACAGCCCGATGCCGTCGGCCCCGAACCGCCGGGCGCGGGCCGCGTCCGCCCCGGTGTCGGCGTTCGCGTACACGGCGAGGCGACGGGTCGTGTCGGCGTGCTCCATGAGCCGGTGCACCGCCCGGACCAGCTCCCCGGCCTCCGGCGACGCGGGATCGAGCGAGCCCTCGAAGTACTCCATCACCGGGGAGGCCACGACCGGCACCGCGCCCAGGAACACCTCGCCGGTGCTGCCGTCGATCGACAGGAGGTCGCCCTCGGCCACCATGACCCCACCGGGCCCGACGATCTTCCGCGCGTCGACGTCGACGTCCAGGTCCTCGGCGCCGCACACGCAGGTCCGGCCCATCCCGCGCGCGACGACGGCCGCGTGGCTGGTGCGGCCACCGCGGCCGGTCAGCACGCCCTTCGCGGCGATCATTCCCGCCAGGTCGTCGGGATTCGTCTCGCGGCGCACGAGGATGACGTCCTCGCCCGCGGCTGCCCGGGCCACCGCGGTCGGGCTGTCGAACACCGCCGCGCCGGTGGCCGCGCCGGGGGAGGCGTTCATCCCGACCGCCAGCACGGTCGTCGCCGCGTCGGGGGCGAAGCGGGGGAACATCAACCGGACGAGCTGGGCCCCGGTGACCCGGCGCAGCGCCTCGTCGGCGTCGATCAGGCCGTCGTCGACGAGCTGGCAGGCGATGACGAACGCGGCGCCCGCCGTGCGCTTGCCGACCCGGGTCTGCAGCATCCACAGGCGGCCGCGCTCGATGGTGAACTCGATGTCGCACAGGTCGCGGTAGTGCCGTTCCAGGGTGGCCATGTTCGCCAGCAGGTCGCGGTGCGACACCGGGTCGAGGCGTTCCAGCTCGCTCAGCGGGAGCGTGTTGCGGATGCCGGCGACGACGTCCTCGCCCTGGGCGTGGGCGAGGTAGTCGCCGTACACGCCCGGCTCGCCGGTGGCCGGGTCCCGGGTGAACGCCACTCCGGAGCCGGAGTCGGGCCCGAGGTTGCCGAACACCATCGCCTGGACGGTCACCGCGGTACCCAGGTCGGCGGGGATGCGTTCCCGGCGGCGGTAGGTGATCGCCCGCGGAGCGTTCCAGGACCCGAACACGGCGCGGACGGTCAGATCCAGCTGCTCGCGGGGATCCTGCGGGAACTCCCGGCCGGACCGCTCCCGCACCACCGCCTGGTAGGCCCCGACGACCCCCCGCAGGTCGTCGGCGTCCAGGCCGAGGTCGTCGGCGGTGCCCCGGGCGAGCTTGGCCGCGTCGAACACGGCGTCGAAGTGGGCCCCGTCGATCCCGAGCACGGTGGTGCCGAACATCTGGACCAGACGCCGGTAGGAGTCCCAGGCGAAGCGGTCGTCCCCGGCGGCGCGGGCGAGCCCGAGCACCGAGGAGTCGTTGAGCCCGACGTCGAGGACGGTCTCCATCATCCCGGGCATCGAGAACACCGCCCCGGAGCGGACGGACACCAGCAGCGGGTCGTCCGGGTCGCCGAGACGGCGGCCCGCCGCCGTCTGCAGCGCGTCGAGGTGCCGGTCCACCTGGTCGTCCAGCTCCGGCGGCTGTATCCCGGTCGCCAGGAACGCCCGGCAGGCCGCGGTGGTGATCGTGAACCCGGGCGGCACCGCGAGACCCATGTTGGTCATCTCCGCGAGGTTCGCGCCCTTCCCGCCCAGCAGGTCCTTGAGGTCCTTGTGGCCCTCGGCGAACGCGTACACGTACTTCGGCATGCCGACCTCCGGTGCTGGGCGCGGGACAGGACCTGATGCTGACCCGTCCGTACCGGCGCGGGGCAGGGCCGGAGGACCCGCCCGACCCGGGCAGGGGCCCGGTCACGGCGGGACCACGGCTGCTGCCGGTGCGCCGACGACGGGCGCACGGTGGGGCGGCACCGGACCCCGGTGCGCGAGGCGACACAGGACACAGGAGGACTCATGGTGAGGGTGCGCAGTGCCCCGGCGCCGATCGTGGTGGGCGTCGACGGGTCGCAGCCGGCCCTCGACGCCGTGCGGTGGGCCGCATGCGAGTCGCGGTACCGGCACACCGGGCTGCGGCTGGTCGACGCCGTCGGCACGATGCCGCCGACGCGGCCCGGCGACCCCCGGGTCGGTGTGGTCTACCGCGAGGCCCTGTGCGAGGAGGCCGCCGACGCCGTCGCCGCGGCGGCGGCGATCGCGCGGCAGGTGGCGCCGGGCACCGACGTCGGCACCGAGGTGCTGACCGGCGAACCGGTCCCGAGCCTCGTCGCCGAGTCCGGGCGCGCACCGCTGGTCGTGCTCGGCGACCGGGGCGTGGGGGGCCTCACCGCGCTGCTGGTCGGTTCGGTGGCCGTGGCGCTGGCCGCCCACGCGCAGTGCCCCGTCGTGGTGGTGCGGGGATCCGCGGACGGCGGGCCGGTACCGACCGAGGGCCCCGTGGTGGTGGGGGTGGACGGATCGCCGGAGGGTGCCGCGGCACTCGCGTTCGCCTTCGAGGCGGCGTCCGCGCGACGGGTACCGCTGATCGCGGTGCACGCGTGGCACGTCACCGTCGCGGATCGGGTCACCTCGCCGCCGGAGGGTTTCCAGGAGGAGAACCTGGCCGAGTGGCTCGACGTGTGGTCGGCGAGGTTCCCCGACGTCGCCGTGCACCCGGTGCTGGCGCGGGACCGCCCCGCCCACGCGCTGCTGGAACAGGCCGCCGGGGCCCAGCTCGTCGTCGTCGGATCCCGGGGGCGGGGGACCTTCGCGGGTCTCGTGCTGGGCTCGGTCAGCCAGGCCCTGCTGCACCACGCACCGTGCCCGGTGGCCGTCGTCCGTCCGTCCGCGGTCGTGGCCTGAGGACGTCGCCGTGACCGGCCGTCTCCGGGACCTTCGCCCCTGTCCGAGCCCACCCCGGCCGGCGCACGGTGGGGCGACGACCGAGACGGGAGACGGACATGGACGAGATCGGCACCGTGGTGGTCGGCGTCGACGGGACCCGCGCGTCCCGGCCGGTGCTGGAGCACGCCCTGCACGACGCGGCCCGTCGCGGCTCCCGGCTGCGCGTGGTGGCCGTGGTGCCGCTGCCGGAGTACTGGGTGGCGACCTACGGGATGGGCGTGGTGCCGCCGTCGGTCGAGGTCGTCGCACAGGTGCAGGCCGAGGCGCAGCGGATGGTGGACGAGGTCGTCGCAGCCCACGGCACGCAGCTGACGCGGGTGCCGGTGTCGGTGGCCGCCGTCGTCGGCGCACCGTCCGACGTGCTGCTGGCCGAGTCGCGCGACGCCGACCTGCTGGTCCTCGGGCACAGGGGGCGCGGTGCGGTGGCCAGCGCGGTGCTGGGGTCGGTCGGGCTGCACTGCGTGCTGCACGCCCGGTGCGCGGTCACCGTCGTCGCACCGGAGCGGGAGTACCCGATGCCGGACGCCGCACCGGTGGGCGTGGGTGCCGCGACCGTTCCGGCCTGAACGCGATCGGGCCGGACGGCCTCACGACCACGGACCTGCGGCCCCTGCGCCCGGTGCGCGGCGGCTGCGTCAATGGGGCCGGCGGTTGCCGCCCCGGCGAGACGTCGGGCCGCGGGGAACCACCGGAGACGGAGCGGACATGATCACCGGTACGGTCGACCACGACACGGTGCACGCGGCTCTGGAGCTGGCCGGACGGGCGCCGTCGGTGCACAACACGCAACCGTGGCGGTGGGAGTTCGGCGGTGCGGCGATCCATCTCCACGCCGACATGGACCGGTGGCTCATGGCGACCGACCCGGACGGCCGCGACCTGCTCGTGAGCTGCGGCGCCTGGCTGCACCACCTGCGGATGGCCCTGGCCGCATCGGACATCGGTGTCACCGTCGAGCGCCTTCCCGACCCCGATGACCCCGACCTGCTCGCCGTCGTCGCGCTCCGACCGGGTGCCGACGGCGTCGACCGCGCACTCGCCGCCGAGCAGGTCGCCGCGATCGACGGCCGGCAGTCCGACCGCAGGCGGTTCGGGGAGTGGCCGGTGCCCGAGGGGTTCCTCGCGCAGCTGGTGGACTGCGCCGCCGAGCAGGGGGCGGTGCTGCGCGTGGTGACCGAAGCGGTCGACCGCCGGACGCTGGCCATCGCGATCCGCACCGCCGCGGTCGAGCACGACGACACGTTCGGCTACGAGGCCGAGCTGCGGACCTGGACCGGCCATGCGGGGAGGGGCGGACCGGAGGGGGTGCCGGCCGGGGCGATCCCGGCTCCCGGGTCGTGGGCCGGAACACCCGCGCGCCGGTTCGCAGGCGGCGACCTGGGCGACGCCCCGGACCGGTTCGACGGTGCGGCCGCGGTCGACGGGACGGGCCGCGGCGGCACGGGACGGGCTGACGGGGGACCACAGGATGCGGCCACCGTGCTCGTCCTCGGCACCTCATCGGACGACCGGCTGTCGCACCTGCGGGCGGGCGAGGCGGTCAGCGCCGTCCTGCTCCGGGCCACGACCCTCGGGCTCGCGAGCAGCGTGCTGAGCGAGCCGCTGGAGCTGGCGGGGACCCGGGAACTGGTGCGGGACGAGGTGCTCGGCGGCACGCTGTCACCCCAGCTGGTGCTGCGGATCGGCTGGCCGCCCGCGACGGGCCCGGTGCCGTCCCGCACCGGCCGCCGGTCCCCGTCCGGTGAGCCGGCGGACCGGCCGTCGGACCGGCTCACCTCCGACCGGGTCCGCTCGGCACCGTGACGGCCCGCGGCACGCGGGCAGCGCCCGGAACACGGTCCTCCACCGGGTGCTGCGCCAGCACGAGCTGCAGGCCGGTCCGTCCCTCCTCGGGCTGTCGTCGCCGGGCCGCGGCGAACCGCACGCACCGGACCCGTGGGCGTGGTGGTCGACGGGCTCGCCGGCCTGTCGCCCCTGCCCGTCCCGGGTATCGAGCGGGGGCCGGTGCTCGGGCGTCGCACCGGCGAGCAGCTGGAGCCGGTGCCGCACTGCCGCGGCCCGCGGACCATGGTCACCCTGCCGTCGCGTGCGGAGATCAGCGACGCCGCGACGGGGGAGCGGGCCGGGTGCGTCATGCCGTCCTCGCCGACGCCCCGAGCCGGATGGTCGAGCACCACGTCAAGAAGGACGCATTGCTGCCGACTCTGCGCTGCTGGCATCCCGACCAGCGGTGCTCAGTCGGGCCGGGGGAGCACCGCCCGCCGTCGGCGGCGGCCAGCAGGGCGGCGAGGTGCACCGCCCGCACCGGGCTACGGCGTACCCGCAGGCCGATCCGGAGCTGCGGCGCGCAGCCGGGGTTGACCGCGACGACGTAGTCCACGCCGGTCGGCGGGAGTCCTGCGGCGCGACGCGGTCGCGGCGGCCGTCGACGCGCACCTCGCCCGCCGGCGACCGACGGCCCCGGTCCCGGCCGGCCCGATCCGGGGTCATACCGGGAGGGGACCTTCGGCCCGCGCGCCACCCGCGCAGCCGGGTCGAGACTCGGCACACCGACCGAGAGGACACCATCATGGCTGTTCAGAGCACCACCCCGGCCACCCGGGCGCCGAGCGGCCCGACCACCCCGGCACGCACCCGGGGCGGCCCCGAGCTGCTGGCGGTCCTGCGGATCCTGACCGGCCTGACGTTCCTGTGGGCCTTCCTCGACAAGACCTTCGGGCTCGGCTACGCCACCGGCGCCGAGCGGGCGTGGGTCGCGGGCGGCTCACCGACCCGGGGCTTCCTCGGCGGAGTCGACGTGGGCCCGCTCCAGGGCGTGTTCCGGGCGATGGCCGGCAACCCCGTCGCCGACTGGCTGTTCATGATCGGCCTGCTGGGCATCGGACTGGCGCTGGTGCTGGGCATCGGCATGCGGGTGGCGGCGGTGGCCGGCGCGGTGCTGCTCATGGCCATGTGGCTCGCCTCGTGGCCGATGGCGGCCCTGAACGCGGCCGGCGAGGCCACGTCGTCGACCAACCCGTTCATCGACGACCACCTCGTCAACGCAGTGCTGGTGATCGCGCTGGCCGTCTACGCGGCCGGCGACACGTGGGGCCTCGGGCGCACCTGGGCCCGCCTGCCCCTGGTCCGCCGCAACCCGTGGTTGCGCTGACCGTCGACGAACGATCCCAGGGCCGGCGCGGCTGCGCCGGCCCTGTGGACGGCGACCTTCACCGGGTCCGGCACGTCGACGGCCCGCCGGATCGCCTCTCCGGCCTCGCGGGCGATCCCGGTGTCCTGGCCGCCGCCGGTGATCTCCGGGGCCGTCGTCCACCGCCACCCCCCCGATGTGGGTGTCGATGCTGGGGATCCACCGGATCTCCTCGACGACGTCGCGCTCGAGGTCGGCGTCAGGTCTGCGCACGGACCGGGTGGGGCCGGCGAGTGCAGCCGCGCCCCGTTGACGGCGGCGAGACACGCGGCCATCACGACGTCGTGCCGGTCGCCGGGCACCAGCAGCGGGTGGCCTTCACCGCATCGACGTTCCCGGGCGCGTCGGTCAGCCCGGCGACCAGCACGAACCGCACCCACATCCGGTTGCCCCGGTCCGACAGCCGCCGGGCGATGCGCGGCGTCGGCTCCAGCTCGGCGCTGGCGACCAGGCGGTGGGTGTCCGGGTCGCCGGACTTGATGTCGAGCAGGAACAGGTCGACCAGGTGGAGGAACCCGTCGGAGGCCCGCTCGCCCAGGAACCCCGAGGTGTCGACGGCGGTGTGCCGCGTCGGACCGGGACCCGACCCGGTACCCCGGCCCACGGGACCCCGCCGCCGGACCGGAGAGCTGACCACCCCGCCGGGTCGCACGTCGGGCCCCGCACGGTCTTTCGCCTCTGCCCCGCAGCACGCGACCGCGGCACCGTGGAGACCTACCCCGAGGAGCTTCCATGGCGTCCGTCATCACCGGCCCGGTCCGCGTGAGCGCGCGGCTCGACGCCCCGCTCAGCCGCTGGCTGTGGCTGGTCAAGTGGCTGCTCGTGCTGCCGCACGTGATCGTCCTGGTCGGGTTGTGGACGGCGTTCGCGGTGCTCAGTGTCGTGGCGTTCTTCGCGATCCTGTTCACCGGCCACTACCCGCGTGCGATGTTCGACTTCAACGTCGGCGTGCTGCGCTGGAGCTGGCGGGTGGCCTACTACACCTACGGCGCGCTCGGCACCGACCGCTACCCGCCGTTCACGCTCGCCGCGGTGCCGGACTACCCGGCCACACTCGACGTGGCCTACCCCGAGCACCTCTCGCGGGGGCTGGTGCTGGTCAAGTGGTGGCTGCTGGCCCTGCCGCACTACATCGTCCTCGCGTTCTTCGTGGGCGGCGGCAGCTACGTGGCCACCCGCGGCGCGGACACCTCCGGCTCCTGGGGGCCCACGGCCCTGTCCACCGGGGGCGGCCTGATCGGGCTGCTCGCGCTGATCGCCGGGGTCGCCCTGCTGTTCACCGGCCGCTACCCGCGCGGGGTGTTCGACCTCCTGCTCGGGATGCAGCGCTGGGTCCTGCGGGTGGCGGCCTACTCCGCCCTGATGACCGACGTCTACCCGCCGTTCCGGCTCGACATGGGCGGGTCCGAGACGTCGGCCCTCTCGGTGCCGCCGGTCCGGGCCGCGGCACCGGGACCGGTCGAACCGCCGCCGGGCCCGACCTGGTCGGCCGGGCGGATCGCGACCGTCGTCGTCGGATCGATCCTGCTGGTGACCGGCGCGGGCACCGCGGTGGGCGCGACTGCCGTGCTCGCCGCCGACACCGCGGGCCGGGGTGCGGACGGGTTCGTCCAGGTCCCCGCGCAGACCGTCGCCGGTTCCGGCCACGCGCTGGTGTTCGACCCGTTCGAGCTGGAGAGCGACCTGGGTGCGCCACAGCTCGGGGCGGTCGTCGGCGACGTCCGGATCGGGGCCACCGCCGCACAGGAGGTGTTCGTCGGGCTCGGGCCCGCCGGCGCCGTCGAGGGCTATCTCACCGGTGTGCGGCGGGACCGGGTCGTCACCCTCGAGCCGGGACGCGACGCCGTCCTGGACCGGCTGCCCGGCGGGGCACCGGCCACGGCCCCCGCCGCCCAGACCTTCTGGGCGGAGTCGGCCGCCGGGCCCGGGGCCCAGGAGCTGACCTGGACCGTCGCCGAGGGGCGGTGGGCCGTCGTCGTGATGAACGCCGACGGCAGCAGCCCCGTCGTCGCCGACCTGTCCCTGGGCGCGACGGCGCCGTGGCTGGGCTGGGTGTGGATCGGGATGTACATCGGCGCGGCACTCGGGCTCGTCGGCGGCGCCGTGCTGGTGCTGCTGGCCGTCCGCCGCGGCGGGACGGTCTGACATGGGCACGCAGCGACCGGTGGTCGTCGGGATCGACGGTTCGGACAGCGCCCTGCTGGCGGTGAGCTGGGGTGCGGCCGAAGCGGTCCGGCGCCGGGTCGGGTTGCGGCTCGTGATCGCCTTCGAGCAACCGCGCGCCGCCCCCGGGGGGGTGGGGGACGTCCTGCTGGAACGGGCCCGGCTGCGGCTCGCCGAGGCCGTCGAGGTGGCGGTGCGGGAGGCGCCCGGCGTCGGGTGCGAGCACCGGCTGGTCGTCGGCCACCCGATCTCGGTGCTCGCCGCCGAGGCCCGCCGGGCCGGGCTCGTCGTGGTCGGTGACCGCGGCGCCGGGCTGGTCGAGGGGCTCCCGGCCGGGTCGGTCGCGGTCGGGCTGGCGGTGCAGGCCCCGGGCACGGTGGTGGTCGTCCGCGGCCCCGGCGTGGCCCCGCGGGAGGCGAGGTCGCTGGCGGTCGTGGTCGGCATCGACGCACCCGCCGGAGGCGAGGAGGTGCTCGGGTTCGCCTTCGAGGCCGCGTCGACCCGGCACGTGCCGCTCGTCGCGGTCCACACGTGGTCGGACCTGGCCGTCGAGCCGGAGATCGCGCCGCAGCTCGACTGGGACCGGATCGACGCCGCCGCGCGAGCCCTGCTGGCCGAACGGCTGGAACCGTGGACGCGGAAGTACCCCGAGGTCACCGTCGGGCAGGTGGTCAGCCGGGACCACCCGGCCCGGGCCCTGCTGCGGCAGGCGGCTCAGGCCCAGCTGCTGGTCGTCGGGCCGGGAGGTCGGGGCGCGTCGGCCGGGCTGCTGCTGGGCTCGGTCTGCCACGCCCTGCTGCACCGGTCCCCGTGCCCGGTCGCGGTCGTGCGCCCGGACGCCACCGGATGACGGCGACGCTGCCGGGCCGGACCGTGGCGGACCGGCCGTGGGCGGCCGCCGGGACGCTCGAGGTGGTCGGCCTGCTCTCCGGCGCGGCCTGGGCCCCCACACTGCCGCCTGATGGTGACCGGCCTGCTGCTCGGGGCCTCGCGGGTGTCTGTTGCGCCGCCGTCGCGGTCGTGCTGCTCGCGCACGTCGCGGCCTACGAGCTCGTCCGGCTGCCCGTCGTTCCCGGCCGGCCCTCGCCGTCTACCGCGTAGGGCCCGCGAGCTACGTCGCGTGCCGGACCGCAACCGTCCGGTGGAGAGCGGGAATGCCGCGGTCGCACCGTAGCGGTCCGGAACGGCGCTCCTAGCGGTTCCCATGGCGTTCTCCTCGGTGCTCGACGACACAGCGGTGGTCGGCAGGGGCCGGTGGTCAGACCCGCAGGTTGCGTCGCCGAGCGACGTGCGCGCCGTGATGGTGCGGTCGGGCGGGCGCGCGGCGAGCCCGCTCGGGGTGTCCGCTGCGATGACACGGGCCCGGTGGAGCACGACGACCTGGTGCGCGACGGCCGCGGCGTCCTCGACGATGTGCGTGCTCAGCACGACACCGGCCCCGGCGCCCCGCCGGGCCGGGCCGGGCCGGGCCGCGAGTGTCTGCCCGGGCGAACGTCACGGACGGACAGGGTCCACCGGCAGATCCCCGGTCTCGCGCCGGGCCAGCAGGGTGCCGCCGGCCGTGGAGACGGCGATCGACACGAGTGCGGCGGTGATGATCGCGGCCGCCTGCGCGGGGTCGAGCACTCCCTGGGTCAGCCCGATCGACACCACCGCCGACGGGACGCCCAGTGCCGCGGTGGCCAGGAGCCCGACCGCCGCCGGGCGCCTCAGCAGCACCGCCACCAGCACGTGCAGCAGCACGGCCGCCGCGACCAGTCCGGCGGCCAGCAGCAGGGCCCGGCCGGAGCCGAACAGGGCGCGGAACTCCAGCCGGGCGCCGAGCGTCACGAAGAACAGTGGTACGAGGAACCCTTCGGCGATCCCGACGAGCTGCTGGGCCAGGCGGTGCGGCTCCCCGGTCGCGGCCAGCACCACTCCGGCGGTGAAGCCGGCGATCAGGATGCTGGTGCCGAACGCCGTCGCCAGCGCAGCCAGTGCGAACAGGACGGCGAGCCCGAGACGCAGGTCCAACGCCCACCCCCGCCGCTTCGACCTGCGGCGCAGCGCGTGCCCGCGCGCGGTCCGCCGCCACCACCGGAGCGCCAGGAACACCGCGCCGCCCGCGAGCAGGACGAGGCCGCCACCGAGGAGCACGGACCCCAGCGAGCCGGTGGCCAGCACGACCGGCACCGCGAGGACGGTCACGACATCGGTGAGGGCGATCCAGGTGACGGCGAACGCTGTGGTCGGTGGCTGCCCTGCGCGGCTGCGCAGGATCGGGAGCGCGACCGCGGCCGACGAGGTGGCGACCACGACCGCGAGGACCAGCGGACGGTCCGGTCCGACGGAGGTGAGGGCGAACCCGGCCGGGACGGCCAGTGCCAGCATCAGCAGGGTGCCGAGCGCGGCCGGCCGCAGCGCCCGGCGCAGGCCGGCGTCGCGCAGCGGCAGGTGGGTGCCGAGGACGAACATCAGCATCGCGAACCCGACCTCGGAGAGGAACGCGGTGGTCGGCTCGGCGGGGTCCACGATGCCGAGGCCGGTGCGACCCAGCAGCACCCCGGCGGCGATCTCCCCGACGACGAGTGGCAGGCCCACTCGGGGCAGCCCGGCCAGCGCCGGGCCGGCCAGCCCTGCGGCGACGAGGAGCGCGAGCAGCACGAAGCTCACGCGACCCCGGTTCGGGTCATGGACGACCGTCCTGGGCGTCGGGCCGGTTCCCGGGCCTGCCGTGCACCGCTTCCGACCGTCGCGACCGGCCGCCGATCATCGATACGTCACGGCAGTCGCTCGGCCCACGGAGCGGCGACGCGGTCGTCGACGCGCCGGCTCAGCTCGTCGATGACGTCGACGACACCCTCGATGCCCTGCACGAACCGGACGGCCGGCTCCGCGTCCATACGGGTGTCCGGCGCGCCGGTCGTCGTCACCACCCCGTCTGCGACGGTGACGGCGACCTCGGCCGGGTCGATGAGCATCGTCTCCAGCAGTACCCCGTCGACCGTCCGTGCCGCCTTCGCCAGGGTCGTGTTCGGTGCGACCGTGACCACCGGAGCCGTCATCAGCTCCCGCGCGGTCTGCGCGCCGACCTTCGCGACCGGTCCTGACCTCCGGGTGTGCCGCGGACGCCACCGGCGGCGCCCGTCGGCACGCTCCTCCCGCTCCACCGTGACGAGCAGGTCCGCCTCGGAGACCACACCGAGCAACCGCCCGTCCCCGTCGAGGGCCGGTACCGCTCGGACGGCCCCGGTGAACAGGGCCGTCGCGATCTCGGTGAAGTGGGCGTCGGGTCCCACGGACAGCACGTCGCCGGTCATGACGTCGGAGACGGCGGTGCGGCGCCGCCCGCTCGGCGCTCTCATGCCGACGCCGGCACCGGGGGGATGACGGTCACCGGGCAGGTCGCGTGCAGCACGCACTGCAGACCGACCGACCCGAGCATCGCGCTGCTCAGCGCACCGTGACCACGGTGACCGACCACGAGGAGGTCAACCCCCTCGGAGGCGTCGATCAGCACCTCGGCCGCGCTGCCGGCCCTGGCTTCGACCGTGATCGGGACCCGGGCCGCGAGGTCGGGGTGCGCGGCGGTCACGCCGGTGGTCAGCTCCTGCGCCGCCACCCGTACCTGCTCGACGACCTCGGACACGGGTGGCGGCGCGATCATGCCGTACGCCGTCGCCCAGTACTCGGGCAACCGCGCCGCCGCGACGACTCGGAGCCGGCTGCCTCGACGGGCGGCGTCCTGCAGAGCGTGTTCGAGGGCCGCCCGTGACCCGGGGGAGCCGTCCACCCCGACCACCACGGTGCCCGTGCCATCGACGTCCATGTCGCTTCTCCTCGCCTGGTCGCGCAGCCGGACCGGGCTGCGCGACCCGACCGTGTCGCACCGCGCGGCCGTGCGCCACAGCCCAAGGTCCCATCGGCCACGGCCGGTGGTCCCGACCCTCAGCGGTCGCCCTGTGCGAGCGCGTACAGCACGAGTTCGGCGACGGCCGCCGGGCTGCCGGTGGTGGTGTCGACGACGCACCCGGGTTCGTCCGGCTCCAGGTACTGCCGCGCGTCGGTCCCGCTGTCGGGCCGCGGGGACGACGCGGTCCGACCGGTGATCCGTTCGAGGATCACCGCGGGTGGCGCCAGCAGGTGCACGAACCGGACCGAGGGGTTCGCGTCCCGGAGCAGGTCGCGGTCGGCGCGCCCGAGCGGCGGGCAGGTGAGGACCGTGCTGCGCCCGGCCGCCTCCTGCGCGCCGATCCAGTCCGCGACGCGATGCAGCCACGGTCGTCGGTCGACGTCGGGTGCCCGGCCCGCGGCGGAGCGGAAGTCGTCACCGTCGGCGGCCTCGCACCCGGTGCGGGCCACCAGCTCGGCGGCCACCACCGTCTTGCCCACCCCCGACACGCCCATCACCACCAGCGTCGTCATCGCGGTCCTCCGGTACGGGGGTGCGCGTGGACGAGGGGCGTCATGGATGACCTCACAGACGGGGGAGCCGTCAGCATCCGCCGCGCCGGGTTGCGGGGTCAGGGCCGGACGCCCCGTCCGACGGGGGTCGTTCGCCGGTGCCCCGGATCCCGACCGGCTCCTAGCGTCGCAGGGGACGGAGGAGGCCCATGACCGACGACTGGACGCTCGTGTTCGACGGGTGGGACCCGGCCGACGAGGGCCGCCGGGAGGCGCTGTGCACCCCTGGCAACGGCCGCTCCGCGACCCGCGGCGCCGCGCCCGAGTCGCGGGCCGACGGCGTGCGCTACCCGGGGACCTGCGCGGCGGGCGCAGCGGCGTCCTGCGTCGCCGGACCCGGTTCGGCGACTCGTGAGCATGGCGCGGCCACACCCGGCCGCCCTGCACTCCGTGTTCACCGCCGAGGTCCAGACCCAGCGCACGTCGCGGCTGCGCACCTTCCTGGTCGTCGTCGGGTCGTCGTCGGGTCGCGGCGGCGGGGCGGGTTCGCCGGGTCGGTGCTGGGGTCGGTCGGCAACGCCCTGCTGCACCGGTCGCCGTGCCCGGTCGCCGTCGTCCGCCTGGACGACGACGTGCTCGCCTGACCCGTTCCACCGAGAGGGTTCGTGATGATGTTCTGGTACGGAGACGGCATGACCGGCTGGGGTTCCCCGGTCATGGCCATGGGCATGGTTCTGCTGTGGTGGCTCGTGGGACTCGGGGTGTATGTGCTCGTGCGCCGCCTGCACCGAAGTGACGGGCCGGCCGCGGCCCGGCTCACCCCGGAACAGGTGCTGGCCGAGCGGTTCGCCCGCGGCGACATCGACGAGACGGAGTTCCTCCGGCGTTCCGAGGTGCTGGCCGGCGGAACCCGCCCGGTCGGCAAGCCGTGAGCGCGGGTCGATCGTTCAGCTGCTGGGCCTGCCCGTAGGCCTGGACGGTCCCGACGAACTTCGTCGGGTCGGCGAGATGGGGCCCCTGTCGACGGTGGTGGTCGTGCAGTCGCTCCCCGGATGCCGTCGCGCCGGATGGGGCAGGTCGCCGTCGTCGACCGTGCTCCCCGAGCCCCGCCGCCCCGACGGCCGTAGGTCTCGTCCTGGGGGCCGTCGGTCCCGGGCCGCGTTCAGCGGCCGCGTCGACCGGCGGCTCAGTCCAGCCGGATCCGCTCCCCGCTGAGCTGTTCCAGCGGCACGGCGACGGTGTGGGCCGTGCCGTCTGCGTCCCATCCCGCGGGGAGCCCGCCGCGCCGCCCGGGGGCGGTCACCTCGTAGGCCCGTCCGATGCCGACCACGCTCCACCCGACATGGGTGTCGTGGTCGATGGCGTCGACCTGGAACCCGACGACCGCGCCGTGGGTGGCCGCGTCCAGCGGCCCGCCGTGCGGGACGCGGAACACGGCCTCGTCACCGTCGAGGACGAACGTCACCGGCCGGACGGCGGGCATCGCCGCATCGGTGAACACGACCCGTCCGAGGGCCGTGGCCGCCATGAGCCGCAGGCAGTCGGCGCGGCTGAGGAGCACGCGGCCGGCGTCGTCGCGCGCGACCGCGTCGACGAGCGGGACCACGACGCTCGCGAGCGGGGCCGGCGGGTCGTGGTCGAACTCGGCGCGGGCGGCGCTCACCGCTCGGGCAGGGTGCAGGCGACGAGGTCGACCAGGTCGATCGTGCGCTGGGCGTAGCCCCACTCGTTGTCGTACCAGCCGAAGACCTTGACCGTGCTCCCGACCACCCGGGTGAGCGTGCTGTCGAACAGGCAGGACGCGGACTCGCCGATCACGTCGTGGGAGACCACCGGATCCGTGGTGTAGCGCAGGATGCCCTTCAACGGGCCGTCCGCGGCCGTCTCGAAGGCGCGGTTCACCTGGCCGATCGTGGCCGGTTCGGAGAGCCGGACGGTCAGGTCGACCAGCGACCCGTCGACGACGGGGACGCGCACGGCGATGCCGTCGAGCCGGCCGGCCAGCTCGGGCAGCACCTCGCCGACGGCCCGGGCGGCGCCCGTGCTGGTCGGGATGATGTTGACCGCCGCCGAGCGGGCGCGGCGCAGGTCCTTGTGCGGCCCGTCGAGCAGGTTCTGGTCGGAGGTGTAGCTGTGGATCGTCGTGATCAGTCCCTCCTCGAGGCCGAACGCCCGGTGCAGCACCTGCGCCATCGGGGTGACGCAGTTGGTGGTGCAGGAGGCGTTGGAGACGACGTCGTGGTGGGTGGCCTCGTAGACGTCGTCGTTGATGCCCATCACGATCGTCGCGTCGACGCCGGTCCCGGGCGAGGTCAGCACCACCTTGCGCGCCCCGGCCGTCAGGTGGGCGGCGGCGCGTTCGCGGGTGCGGAACCGTCCGGTGGCCTCGACGACGACGTCCACGCCGTGTGCGGCCCAGTCCAGCCGCGCCGGGTCAGGTTCCTGCAGCATCCGGACGGAGTGGTCGTCGACGGTGAGGAACCCGCCGGCGAACTCGACCGTGCGCCCCCACCGGCCGTAGGTGGAGTCGTGGCGCAGCAGGTGCGTGATGGTCTCCGGCGGCGCCACGTCGTTGACGGCGACCACCCTGAAGGCGGGGTCGTTGCGCTCGACCGCGCCTCGCAGGACGTCGCGTCCGATCCGGCCCATGCCGTTGATACCCACGCGGACCCGCATGCTCTGCTCCGTTCGTCGCTGTGCTGTCCGGTCCAGCGTCGTCGCGACTCAGGGTGCTCGACCACGGCCGGGAGACATCGACACCCGGGCCGATGGGCCTACCAGCTCCCTGTCCTGGCGAAACCTCCGCTGCCGCTGCCGACGCCGAGTTGGTCCGCGTCGAGGGATGCGCGGTAGGTGCCTCGGCCGACCTGCCACCGGCGGCGATGAGGTCCACGGCCGGGAGGCGCCCGAGCCGCCCGCATCGCCGACCCCCGTCGGTGGGACACCCAGGCGACGATTCGCGGCGTCCGTTCTGCACGGCCTCGAACGCGGTCACCACGTCGACCCCTCAGGTCCGTGCGGTCGTGGTGGCGTGTCGACGGAGCCGTGGCCAGGTGGTGCCGGACCGTCCGCTCGACCAGCACCGGCACGTGGTCGATCCCCGTCGGCGAGCCGAGTCGGCCTCGCCCACCTCGCCCACCTCGCCCAGCAGCCGGGCCACCTCGTCGGTGGGGACAGGGACGCGGGACGTCCGCCGTCGATGGTGCTGAGACGGGGGACCACGCAGAACGCCGGCCTGGTGTCCTTCCGGATGTGGAGCAGGCAGGGCGGCGTCGGGTGCGGTCGGACCGTGCCGCGACGCCGGCGGAAGCTGCGCGAGCTCTCGGCCGAGGACGTCGACCGTGTGCTGTGCGGAACCCCGACCGGACTGGTGGGACGGCCGTCGCCGGCGCTGAGCTTCGACCGGGCTCAGGCGCTGCTCGACGCCGCGCAGTCGACGACGACGGGTGCCTACGTGGTCGTCTCGTTGCTGACCCGTGCGGGGAGTGCCGATCGGGTGTACCGCAAGCAGCAGCGGCCCGTCATCGGGGAGGGCGCCAGGGAGATGAGCCGGGTCTTCCCGTCCCGGCGCCGAGATAGTTGCTCAGCCCGCCATGGACGCCGAGAAGGTCTGGTCAGGATCCCCAGCTGGGGTGCTGACCAGGCCTCACGTGTCCGTGCTGATGTGCTCCGATCCGATCCCGTAGTCACTCGGTCAGCCACCCAGCTGTCGATCTCCGAGGTGATCGAGGCCTCCGTTGCCGGTGCTGCGTGTGTTCGTGGCGTGTCCACGCGGAGCGGGGTGGGGCGACGCATCGGCGTCGCCCCACCCCCGGATCCGCCCCTGCTCAGCCGGCTCGCAGCGCGTGAGTGGACTCGACGTCGATCCCGATCCCCTCCGGGTCCGTGTCGGGGTCACCGGTCACGACGACGCCGTAGTCCCGGGCCGCGCCCTCGACCGTGACATAGCCGTCCCGGACGTCGCGCAGGACCCGGTCGGGGGCGCGGTCGAACGCGTTGCCCCATCCGCCTCCGCCGTTGGTGAGGTAGCGGAACATGGCGCCCGCCCGCGTGTTCCACGACGGCTGTGCGGCGAAGTAGAAGTACCGGCCGTCCGGGTCGAGGGCCTTCGTGGACGGGTCGAGCATGCCGCCGACGGGGACGGTGTCGGCGTAGACGTCGGGGGAGTGCGGGATCAGCTGTCCGCGCCTGCGGATGTCCGCCGCCTCCGGTGGGAAGATCCACACCGCACCGAGCTTGCCGGTGTCGCCGCCGTTCGCGCCGAGCCCACTGGGGATCTTGGTGCGGAACGGCGAGCTGTAGGCGGACGCGTCGGTCAGCCACAGGCTGTCCCTGATGGTCGCGGCGCCACCGCGGTTGAACCCGGCACCGGCGGTGTCGGTGGCGGCCTCCTTGCGCAGCAGGACCACGGGCACGTCGTGCTCGATCGCCTCGGTGGCCGGGTCGAGGTTGTTGAGCATGAACAGGACGGTGTAGCTGTCGCCGTCGCCGTCGCTGGTGGCGCCCCAGGGGCCGTGCTCGCCCCCGCACTGGGCCGCCGTCGCCCATGGTGTGCCGTCCGCGAGCGTCCCGGTGGCGTTGTGCAGGTTCAGCGAGCCGTAGTCGCCGGCGACGGCGCGCTCGCCCAGCACCGGGTTCAGGGCGTCGAAGACCGCCGTGACCAGCGTGGTCGTGATCTCCCAGAACATCATGCTGGCGCCCTCGGGCGGCAGGGAGTTCAGCAGCGACCCTGGCGGGCAGGCCATGTCGATGTTGCGCCAGGTCCCCGTCGTGAACGGGGTGTCCGGGGCGAGGAGCATGGTGATCGCGACACCGACCGCGGTCTTGGAGTCGAGCATACTGGCGTTGATCGACGTCCGCGCCTGCCGCGACGTGCCGGACAGCTCGGCCTCGATGTTCTCGCCCCGCTTGATGAGCGTGACCTTGATCCGGAACTCCTCGGACTCGTCCATGCCGTCGGCGTCGACGAGCCCGGTCCCGACGTAGTCGCCGTCCGGGATCCCGGCGATCGCCTCCCGCATCCGCTCCGCCGAGGTGTCGACGGCGTACTGCAGGGTGCCGAGGTAGGCCTCCGTGCCGTACCGGTCGATGTTCTCGCCGATCAGCCGGGCGCCGAGGTGCAGCTGCTGGTAGATCGACTTGAAGTCCGGCAGCAGGATGTCGCCGAACCGCGAGTTGTCGAAGATCAGGCTGAACGTCGACCGGACCGGCTCACCCCGGCTGTAGAGCAGCACGGGCGGGATGACCAGCCCGTTCTCGTAGATGTTGGCCTTGGTCCCGGAGAAGCCACCGGGCACCGTGCCGCCCATGTCGAGCTGGTGGGCGCGGATGTTGACGAACGAGACGATCTTGTCGTCCCGGAAGACCGGGTGGATGAACAGCACGTCGTTGACGTGCGTACCGGTGCGGTAGGGGTCGTTGCCGATGAGGACGTCCCCCGGTCGCAGGTTCTCCGGCCCGTACTCGATGACGGTGTTGCGCACGGCGTCGCCCATGGTCCCGAGGAACACGACGAGGCTGTTGCTGACCACCGACATCGGGTAGTCCTGCTCCGGCGGGCCGCTGATCGTGCAGGCGAAGTCGTACCAGTCCCGGATGATCGGTGAGAACGCCTCGCGCAGGAAGCCGGTCGACATGTGCTCGACGACGTAGTGCAGCCGGTTGGTGATCACCGACGCGGTGAAGCGGTCCGAGCCGTAGCGGGAGGTGAACTCGCCGTCGCTCATGTCGCGCAGCGACAGGGTCGGGGTCTCTGTGGTGGTCCCTGTGGTTGTGGTCCCTGTGGTGGTGGTCACCGGTATCACTTCCTCGTGATGACGAGCTCGCCGTAGCCGCCGACCGTGGCGGTCTGGCCGGCTCCGACGTGGGTGGTGGACAGGCTCTCGTCGACGATCGCGGGACCGTCGACGACGTCACCGGCGCGCAGGTGGTCACGGTCGAAGACGGGGGCCTGCTGGTCGTGGTCGGTCAGGTGGCGCAGGACGGTGGTGCGGACCGGGGTGAGCGGGCCGTCGGCGTACGTGCGCTCGGGCACGACGGGGTACTCGACCTTGTCGGTGTCGAGGATCGCCCGGACCCGGAACGTCACCCCCTCCACGGGGAACGCGTCGAACCGGTTGCCGGTGCGCTGCTCGTAGGTGTCGTGGAAGTTCGCGACCATGACGGCGAGCGCGTCGGCGTCCAGGGTGCCGTCGGGCACCGGGACGAACGGTGTCTCCCAGCTCTGGCCGACCAGCCTGCCGTCGAAGCTGCGGGCGAAGGTGACGTCCCTGCCGGGTGCGATCCGGTCGCGGAGCTGGTCCTCCATCTCGCCGAAGAGCGCGTCGACGTCCGCGGCGACCTCGTCGGACAGCACGGTGTAGGCGCTGCGGTTGGCGGTGAACACCTGGTCGGTAGAGAGCAGGCCGAGCGCGGAGAACAGGCCGGGGTAGGGCGGGACGACGACCTGCTTGCACTTGATCAGGTCCAGGACGGCGGGCAGCAGCATCGGCCCGGCCGCGCCGTAGGCGACGAGGCTGTAGTCGCGGGGATCGACACCGTTCTTGATGGCGATGTTGAAGACGCCCTCGGCGATGTTGTTCACGCCCATCTCGTAGGCGTAGCGGACCCGCTGGGACAGCGTGAAGTCGCAGTCCAGGGCCTCGAACGCGGCCTTCGACCTCTCCACGTCCAGGCTGAACCGGCCGCCGGCGAAGTGGTCGCCGTCGAGGATCCCGGCCATCAGGCACGTGTCGGTCGTCGTCGGCTGCGTGCCGCCGCGGCCGTAGCAGGCGGGGCCGGGGTCCGCCCCCGCGCTGCCCGGGCCGACCTGGATCTCCCCGGCCTTGCCCACCGTCACCAGGCTGCCGCCCCCGGCGCCGATGCTGGAGATGTCGATGGCCAGCGAGTTGACGATCAGGTCGTGCTCGAGCTCGAAGGTGGTGTTGACGAACGGCTCGCCGTCGGTCACCACGGAGATGTCGCAGGAGGTGCCGCCGACGTCGGCGCACAGCAGGTTCTGCTCGCCGATGAGCTCCCCGAAGTGCGCGCACGCGACGGTGCCCGCCGCCGGCCCGGAGAACACGATCCGGAAGGGCTGCTCCATCGCGCGCTCGGCCGGCACGAGGGTCGCGGCGCAGTCGGCGTAGTTGAGCTGGCCGGTGAACCCGAGGTCGGCCAGGCCCTTGCTCAGGTTCTCCGAGTAGTCGGTGTAGATGATCTTCATGAAGGCGTCGACGACGGTGGTCGAGGCCCGCGCGTACTCCTTGGCCAGCGGAGAGACCTCGCTGGAGATCGAGCAGGCCACATCTCCGAGCTCTTCGCGCACCAGCTCGCGCAGACGCTCCTCGTGGGTGCGGTTGACGTAGGCGTTGAGCAGGCAGATGGCCACACCGGTGACGCCGCACCGGCGCAGGACGGCGAGCTGCTCGCGGGCCTGGGCCTCGTCGAGCTCGAAGAGGACCTCACCCGAGGCGAGGAGGCGCTCGCGGATGCCCCGGCGCAGGTAGCGGGGGACCAGTGGTCGTGCGGCGTCACCGAAGCTGCGCCGCCAGCGAGGGTCCAGGATCGCCTCGGCGGGACGCCAGGTGCGGCCCTGGTCGAGGATGTCCCGGTGCCCCTCGGTGGTCAGGAAACCGATCTTGGGCAGGTTGCGGGTGATCACGGCGTTGAGGCCGTGCGTGCTGGCGTGGTTGAACACCGCAGAGCGCTCGACCCCGAGTTCCGCGGCACCGGTGAGGACGGGCTGGTAGGCCGTGGTGACGTCCGTGGAGACCTTGGCCGTCCTGATCCGGCCGTTCTCCAGGGAGACGACATCGGTGAACGTGCCGCCCACATCGACTGCGATCATGGTGGTGGTCCCCTTTCTCAGAGGGTGTCCGAGAGCAGCTGCAGGGAACCGAGGAGGTTCCACCGCTCGCGGCTCAGCGAGTGCAGGCAGTTCTGGCACTTGACGACCTGGAACCAGCCGCCCTCGGAGTTCACCGGGTAGCGGCGGAGCTGGTCGGCTCCGCACGTCGGGCAGGTGCCGTCGACGGGTTCCTTGACCAACGTGACCGTCGGTTCCTGTGGTCGGGGGAATGCGGGCATCCGGGACTCCTTTGTCGGCGGCGAGGGGAGTGTTCCGATCGTAATTCCGACCGGTTGGTATGAAATACTGTAGCGGGCTGTGGCGGGTGCGCAAGACCCTGGATCAGAGCGAACGGACGGCGTGCAGGGTCGTGCGGTAGGCACGGGCCAGGGTGCTGCGGTCCAGCAGGGCGGTGGTGATCCGGCAACCGACCGATCGCCACGCCGCCACCGCGGCGACGCTGGCGGTGGGCTCCTCCTCGAGGGTCACGGCGACGCAGTCCAGACCTGCCCCGTGCGCTGCCCGGACCGTCGCCTCCAGCGCGTCGCGCACCTGGGGATGGCCGTGGTCGCCACCGTGTCCCATGGCGACTGCGAGGTCGAAGGGGCCCAGGACCAGCGCCGTCGCGCCCGCGGCGGCGGCCGCCGCCGCCAGTGCCTCGATGTCGCCGACGGCGTCGGGATGCTCGATCAGGAGCCACACGTGCACCGCGTCTGCGCGTTCCCGAGCCTCGTCCCACGACACCAGTCCGTGGTCGAAGGCGGGGACGTACGGGCAGGCGCCGCGGGTGCCGCGAGGGGCGAAGTGTGCGGCTGCGGCCGCGTGTCCCGCCTCGGGGGCACCGCGGACGCCGGGCACGAGCACCCCGCGCGCGCCGGCGTCGAGCACCCGGCCGATGGTGCCGGGTTCCGGTGACGGGACCCGGACGACCGCGTCGGCTCCCCGGCCCTGGATCGCCCGCACCATGTGGGCGGCCGCGGGCAGGTCGAGTGTGCCGTGCTCCATGTCGACGACGACGAAGTCGAAGCCGACGGCGGCCGCGAGCTCCCCGGCCTCCGGGCTGTGCATCTGCACCCAGGTCCCGACCGCGTCGCCCCGGTCGGCGAGGGCCGCGCTCACGGTGGACAGCTGACCGGTCATGGTGCCTCCGACCAGCGTCGCAGCGTCTCGGCGACCGGCACCGCGGGCGCGGGCGGTCCCGGTTCTCCGGCCGGGCTGCGGGAGAACCGCGGGGCGGGGGAGGGCTGGTCGATCCCGTCCAGGTGGGCGAACGCGCCGCGGGCGACGGCGTGGGGGTGGTCGACGGCTTCGGCGAAGGACAGCACAGGGGTCACGCAGGCATCGAGCCCGGCGAACACGTCCGCCCAGTCGTCGCGCGGGCGCGTCGCGAACTCGGCGCAGAACCGGGCGGCCAGCGCCGGCCAGCCGGCGCGGTCGTCCTGGTCAGGGAGATCCTCCCCGGTCAGTCCGAGCCCCTTGAGCAGGTCGGCGTAGAACGGTGGCTCGATCGCCCCGACCGCGACGAAGCGATCGTCGCCACAGCGGTAGGTGCGGTAGAACGGGGCGCCGCCGTCGAGCAGGTTGGCGCCGCGCTCGTCGCTCCAGCCGCCGGTTCCCCGCCACGCCCAGATCGCCTGCATGAGCAGTGCCGAACCGTCGACCATCGCGGCGTCGACGACCTGGCCGCGGCCGGACCGCTCGCGCTCCCACAGAGCGGCCAGCACACCCGTCACGAGCAGCATCGAACCGCCGCCGAAGTCGGCCGCCAGGTTCAGCGGCGCGGCGGGTGGACCGTCGTGCGGACCCATCGCGTGCAACGTCCCGTTGAGGGCGATGTAGTTGATGTCGTGGCCGACCGCGTCGGCGAGCGGTCCGGTCTGGCCCCAGCCGGTCATCCGGCCGTACACGAGTCCGGGGTTGCGGGCGGCCAGGTCGTCCGGGCCGAGGCCGAGGCGTTCCGCGACACCGGGCCGGAACCCCTCGAGCGCGATGTCGGCGTGCTCGGCCAGCGCGACGACCTGGTCCCGGCCGGCGGGATCCTTCAGGTCGAGGACGTGGTTCTGCCTGCTGCGCAGCAGGTGGTCGCGGGTCGGGTCGCTCAGCCGGAACCCGCCGGGGCGTTGGATGCGGACGACGTCGGCGCCGAGGTCGCCGAGCACCATCGCCGCGTGCGGGACCGGCCCGATCCCGCCGAGCTCGATCACCCGCATCCCGGTCAGAGGGCCTGTGCTCATGCCTGCCCCACCTCGTCCAGGAGAGCGGGGCCGGCCGACCGGGCCGACGTGTCCAGGGTGGTCCGGGCGGTCTCCGACATCACGACGACCGAGACGAACGATGCCACCGCGGTCAGCACCACCCAGCCCGCCACCGGGACGAAGCTGCCCCACTGGGCGTAGAGAGCCGTGGCGATCAACGGGGTCAGCGCACCGCCCACGAGGGTGCCGATCTGATAGCCCAGCGACGCCCCGGAGTAGCGGACGCGGGCGGTGAACAGCTCGGCGAACAGCGCGGCCTGCGGCCCGTAGACCAGAGCCACCAGCACCTCACCCACCGCGATCGCCGCGATCACCGCAGCGGGGGAGCCGGTACCGACCAGGAGGAACGCCGGGGTCACCCACAGCGCGAGGGCGACGGCGCCGGTGAGGAAGACCCTGCGGCGGCCGAAGCGGTCGGACAGGGCGCCGCAGATCGGGATCGCGACGAACTGCAGCGCTGCGCCGATGAGCACGGCGTCGAGCAGCAGGCCGCGGGGCAGGCCGAGGACGGTGGTGCCGTAGGAGAGGAAGTAGGTGCCGAACAGGTAGAAGCTGGTGCCGATCACCAGGATCGACCCGGCCCCGAGCAGGACCGTGCGCCAGTGGTGGACGAGCACCTCGAGCACCGGTGACCGCGACGGCTCGCCCGACTCCCGGACCTCCTTCATGGGCGCGGTCTCCTCGAGCGCGTAGTGGGCGTATGCGGCGATGCCGACGAGCACGATGCTGACCAGGAACGGGATCCGCCAGCCCCAGGACAGGAACGCCTCCTCGCTCAGAGCGGCGCCGACCAGCAGGAACACCCCGGTCGACAGGAACAGGCCCGCGGCGACCCCGATCTGGGCGAAGCTGCCGTAGAGGCCGCGCTTCTCGGGCGGGGCGTTCTCGGTCGCGATCAGTGCGCCACCGGCCCACTGGCCGCCGACGGCGATGCCCTGCAGGAGGCGCAGGACCACCAGGATGATCGGCGCCGCGACGCCGATCGTGTCGTAGGTGGGCAGCAGGCCGATGAGGGTCGTCGAGATCCCCATCAGGAACAGCGTCGTGACCAGGGCGGGTTTGCGCCCGATCCGGTCCCCGACGTGGCCGAAGATCGCACCGCCGAGGGGGCGGGCGGCGAACCCGACCGCGAACGTGGTGAAGGCCAGCAGCGTGCCGACCAGGGGATCGCTCGTGGGGAAGAACAGGGTGTTGAACACCAGCGCGGCCGCGGTGCCGTAGATGAAGAAGTCGTACCAGTCGATCGCCGAGCCGGTGCCGGCGATGAGGAGGATCTTGCGGAGGGACATGGTGTCTCCAGGGGTGTGATCAGGCCGCGCGGGCCGGGACCGGGGTCGTGCGGAAGTCCGCGAGGTCCGGCTCGTGGGTCATCGCCCAGTAGTCGACGACGCGGTACGGGGAGTTGGTGACGACCCGCCCGCGGGAGTTGCGGTAGTACGTCGTCATGCCCGGGTGGCTCCAGACCATCCGGTCGTGCCGGGCGTCCACGTCGGCGGTCCAGGCCTGCAGGGCCTCGGGACGGCAGTCGACCGCGCCGATGTCCTCGACCGCCATCGTGACGAGGAGGTCGACGATGTACCGGGCCTGGGCCTCGGCGACGAAGATGAAGCTGCCGCCGGCTCCCGCGTTGGTGTTGGGGCCGTACATCAGGAAGAAGTTCGGGAAGCCCGGCACGGTCATGCCGAGGTGCGCGACGGCATCGTCGTCAGCCCACACCTCGTGCAGTGACGCCCCGTCGCGTCCGCTCACCTCGATGCCCGGCAGGTAGTGCTGGGCATCGAAGCCCGTGGACAGGACGACGACGTCGGCCGGGACCTCCTCGCCGGCCGCACCGACCACGCCGGTCCGCGTGAGCCGGACGACCCCGTCGGTGCGGAGCTCGACGTCGTCGCGACGCAGCGCGGCGAACCAGCCGTTGTCCAGCAGCATCCGCTTGCCGAACGGCGGGTAGTCCGGCAGGCACTTCGCGACCAGGTCCGGTCGCCCGGCGAGCTGGTCCTCGAGGTAGCGGGAGAAGAAGCGGCGGTGGGCGTCGTTGACGGCGTTGAGCGAGCGCTCCGGATGTGCCCAGTCGCGGTCGATCTGCAGGGACGCGTGCACGCGGTCGTTGAACACCCAGGCCAGCCGGAACCGGTACCAGGCGTGGTAGCCGGGCACGTGCTCCATCAGCCAGTGGACGTCGTCGCCGACCGGCTCGAAGTACTCCGCGTTCGGTGCGACCCACTGCGGTGACCGCTGGAAGACCGTCAGGTGCGCGGTGCGGTCGGCGATGGCCGGGACGACCTGCATGGCGCTCGCTCCGGTCCCGACCACGGCAACGCGCTTGCCGGTGAGGTCCAGGTCCGCGGGCCACTCGGCGGTGTGGAACAGCGGGCCGTCGAAGTCGTCGAGACCGGGGAGGTTCGGCATCTTCGGGGTGGTGAACAGCCCGACGGCGCTGATCACCGCCGAGGCGTGCCACTCCCGCTCACCGGCGACGACGGTCCACCGCTGGGCGTGCTCGTCCCAGGTGGCGGAGTCCACGGAGACGCCGAACTCGATGTGGCGGCGCAGCCCGAAGTGGTCGGCCACCTCGGCGGTGTAGGCGGCCATCTCGTCGCGCTTGCCGAAGTGCGTCGACCACTTGCGCGGGAAGAACGAGAACGAGTACAGGAAGCTGGGGGTGTCGACGCCGGCGCCGGGATAGGTGTTGGTCAGCCACACCCCGCCGACGTCGTGGTGGCGCTCGAGGATCGTGAACGGCACTCCGGCCCGTTGCAGACGCACCGCCGCGGCCATGCCCGAGATGCCCGCGCCGATGATCACCACCGAGTACTCGCGGTCGTCCACCACCTCCGCCGGCACCCGCGCCGGTCCCGGGTCCGGTTCGAAGCCCATCTCCTCGCGCATCAGCCGCTCGTACTCGTCGGGCACGGGCTCGCCCATGGTGGTCGAGAGCATGCGGCGCAGCAGGTCGCGATCGGGGACGGGGATCGCGGGCTCGCGTCCGCGCGACCAGGCCGCGATCGCCTCGACCGCGGCGGCGCGCAGGTCCTCGGCGACGGCGTCGTCCAGCCCACCGGAGTCGTTGGGACCGAGGCCGCCGCCGCGCGTCGGTCGGTACGGGTCGCGCAGCCAGCGCTCGTCGCCGGTGAGCTGATGGGTCACCATCGCCAGCGTCGGCAGGTTGGCCGCTGCGATCGCGGTACGCAGGCGCGCCTCGTCGAGCGGGCGCCGCGGTGTGGACATGACGGACACGGGAATCCTCCTCCGGGCACAGCGGTGCCGTGGGGCTGTCGATGGTGGGTGGTCGGGGCTGTTCAGCCGGTGCGGACCGGGCCCTCGCGGGTCATCCGCCAGCCGGCCCCCGCCGCGTCCCAGGTGCTCGCCCCGACGCCCCGGGTGCGCAGCTTGTACTTCTCGACCTTGTCGGTGGGGGTGCGCGGGAGCTCGTCGACGACGTCGATGTAGCGGGGCACCATGTGGTACGGCATCGACCCGGCGTAGTGCAGGAACAGCTCCTCCGCGGTCACCGCGGCGCCGTCGCGGAGCACCACGACGACCCGGACCTCCTCCTCGCCGAGCTCCGAGGGGGTGCCGACCGCGGCCGATTCGGCGACGGCGGGATGGCCGTTGACGAGCCGCTCGACCTCGTAGGAGGAGATGTTCTCGCCGCGGCGCCGGATCGAGTCCTTCATGCGGTCCTTGAACCACAGCGCTCCGGATGCGTCGCGCGCGGCGCGGTCGCCGGTGTGGAACCGTCCGCCCCGCCAGGCCTGCGCGGTGGCGTCGGGCATCCCGTCGTAGCCGAGCGACAGCAGCAACGGGTCGGTGCAGCTCACCACGACCTCCCCGGCGACATCGTCGGCGACCTCCCGGCCCTCCCCGTCGACGACGCGGACGTCGAAGATCGGGTTCGGTCGTCCGCACGCGCCGGGGAGGGACTCCTCGAGCGAGGAGTTCACGATCAGGTTCGTCTCGGTGGACCCGTACGCCTCGACGATCTTGACGTCGAACCGCTTCTCGAAGTCGTCGTAGATCTCCGCCGGGGCGGGGACCGCGTAGACGACCCGGACCGGGTTGTCGCGGTCGTCGTCGCGCGGGGCGCGGCCGTGCAGCATGTGGCACACCCCGCCTATCGCGACGAAGGCCGTGATGCCGTGCTCCCGGGCCTCGTCCCAGAACCGCTCGACGGACAGCCGTGAGCGCAGCACCATCCGCGCACCACTCAGCAGGCACCCGAGCGTGGCGAACTTGCCCGAGATGTGGAAGAACGGCGAGTAGTTCAGCAGCACGTCGTCTGGGCCGAGCCCGGTGATCTGCGCGAAGAGGTGGCCGAACGCGACCTGCTGGTGGTGGCTCACCAGCACGCCCTTCGACGGCCCGGTGGTGCCCGAGGTGTAGAGGACGCACGCGACGTCGTCCGGGCGCGGCCCGGCCCCGAGCTCCGCTCCCACGCCCGTGTCGATCAGCATCTCTGCGTAGGCGCCCTGGGTGTCGAGGACTGCGGACAGGGTCGGCACGTCGTCACGGACCTCCTCCATCGCGGCGAGCAACGGGCCCCGGTCGGCCACGGCGAGCTGCACCCGTGCCTGGTTCAGCTGGTAGCGCAGCAGCTCGCCGCGGTAGGCGGTGTTGATCGGCACCTCGACCGCCGCCAGCCTGGCCAGGGCGAACCAGCCGACGAGGTACTCCGGGCCGGTCGCCATGAGCAGGCCGACGCGAGTGCCGGGGCCGACCCCGGCGGCACGCAGGTTGCGGGCCAGGACGTCGACCCGCTGGTCCACCTCGGCGACGGTGGAGGATCGTCCCTCGAAGGTGAACAGCACCTCGTCCGGACGCTGCCGCGCGGCGTGCTTCAGGAGCCCGCCCACTGTGCGCTCCGCAAACGGCACGGCCGCGAGCCATCCGGACGTGATGCCCGATCCCGGTGCCTGGGTCGTGGTCATGCTCTCGCTCCTCGGTGTCGACCATCTACAATCCGACCAGTCGGAATGTACGCGCCCCGGCTGGCGGGGGCAAGGGCGGTCAGTATCCCTTGCCCGCGGTCCAGCCCCCGTCGACGAACAGGGTGGTGCCGTTGACGTAGTCGGAGTCCGCGCCGCTGAGGAACAGCACCGGTTCGGCGATCTCGTCCGGCTGCGCCCAGCGCCCCATCGGGGCGTTCCGACGAACGGAGCTCACCATCGCCTCGGAGCGGAAGTACTCGCTCGTCATCGGGGTCTCGACCACGCCGGGCGCGACGGCGTTGCACCAGATCCCCCTGCCGCCGAACTCGAAGGTGATCGTCCGGGTCAGCATCATGAGTCCGGCCTTCGCGGTGCAGTAGGCCGCGCGGTCGGCGAAGGCCACGTGGCCGGCCATGGACGCGATGTTGACGATCTTCCCGCGGCCCTGCTCGAGCATGCCGGGGAGCGCGGCACGGGACAGGACGAACGGGGCGGTCAGGTCGATGTCGAGCGTCGCCCGCCAGTCGGCCGGGCTCAGTTCCAGCAACGGCTTCACCTGGCGGGTGCCGGCGTTGTTCACCAGTACGTCGAGGCGCCCGAACCGGTCCCGGACCCGGCCGGGCAGCGCTTCGGTCTGGTCGTCGTCGGTGAGGTCGAGGGCGAAGGTGGCCACGTCCGATCCGCCGCCCAGGTCGGCCGCGGCGCTCTCGAGCGCGTCCTCGTCGAGATCGACGAGGGCCAGGCGGGCGCCCGCGCTCCGCAGGGTCGCGGTGATCGCACGTCCGATCCCGCCGCACGCTCCGGTCACGAGGGCGACGTGATCGGTCAGGGTGGCTGTCATCGTGGGCTCCATTCCATCTGGTCGGAATGTTATTCTTACCGGACGCGGCAGTGGTGTGCCAGGGATGGAGCTCAGAGCACGGCGGACGCAGGCTGCTTCGCTCCGACGCTGTGCAGCGTCATCGCGGCGAACTGGCGGGCGATCTCGCCCGGTGTCCGGGAGCCGTCCGGGCTGTACCACTGGTACGACCACACCCACATCCCGATCAGCCCCAGTGCGGCCACGGTGGAGTCGAGGTCCTCGTCGAACTCGCCGCTGTCGATGCCGCGCTGGACGGTGTCCTCGAACAGTGCCGTCGACCGCCGGCGCTTCTCCAGGATCGCGGTCCGGACGTCGCCGGCCAGCACGTGCAGCTCGCGGAAGAAGATCATGACGTGCTTCTGGTACTCGATGCAGATCAGCGTCGTGTCGTAGGCCATGCGGGCGAGCTGCGCGGTGGGGGAGTCGGAGGCGGCCAGGGCACGCTCCTGAGACTCGAGGGCCCTGTCGATGAACTCGTCGTGGATGATGTGGAGGACGTCGTCCTTGGTGGCGAAGTGGTGGTAGAACGCACCTTTCGTCAGCCCGGCGCGTTCCACCACCTCCTGCATCGATGCCCGGCTGAAGCCCTTCTCCGAGAACAGGTCCAGCGCCGCCTCGAGGAGCAGGCGTCTCGTCTCCTCGGGTGCGTAGCTGCGCTCGGGGGGCTTGCGTGGCACCGTGATCTCCCTGATGTTCTCGGACGCGGAGGGCGATGGCTCGCGTACCTTCCGACTGGATGGTATCTCGCCCGATCGGAGGTCGTGCCCTCCGCATCCGAGCCAGGCATCCGGCGCATCCCCGCAGCTGAGGCGTTTCTGCAGTTCAGGGCGTTCCGGTTCCGTTGTTGTCTGTCGAGGTTCGGCCAGATCCGGGGCGGTGGTTGCCGTTGTCGATCTCGGCGCTGGCCGGTGGACAGCCCGTCTGCGGTCGATGCGTGGTTGCGCCTGCTGCTGTCGGCTCAGCCGATCTGCTCGAAGAGGGACACGATGATCCCTTCGGGCCCACGCACATAGGCCATTCGTACGGAGCCTTCGTACTCGCCGATACCGCCGACGACCCCGTACCCGTCCGCAGCTAGCTCGTCAACGACCGCTCGGAGGTCGACGACCTCGAACGAGACGTTGCGCAGGCCGAGTTCGTTGGCCATCGCCTGGGGCGATCCGGGAGCGTGGTCCGGCGCGACGAAGCTGGAGAGCTCCAGCCGGGTCCCCTCGCCGGGCACGCGCAGCATCGCGATCTCACAGTGCGCGCCCGGGATACCGCACACGGTCTCCACGAACTCGCCCTGCACGGATCCGGTGCCGTCGACCTCGAGCCCCAGTCCGACGAAGAACGCCGTGACCGAGGCGAGGTCGGCCACGGTGAGACCGATGTGGTCGAAGCGTCGTACGTGTGCCATGGGAGCCTCGTCCTTCGAGAGTTGTCTTTCCGGTTCGACGCTGGGACGGAGCCGGGGCTGAAGCCTCGACATGCTCTGCTGGCAAGCACGGCCTGGTTCGCGGTGTTGGCGGTACCTCCGTCGGTGACACCGTCGCGGTCGGTTCGTCTGCATCGCCGGTGCGCACGTGCCTCAGCGATGTCGTGGTCCACGGTTCGATGATCAGGGTGTGCTCGGCCTCGGTGAACGCGCCGGCGCATCCTCCGGGCCGTCGGCGGGATCGGAAAGCACCTCGATCAGGGTGTCGGTGTCGTTGCCGACCGCGGGCGCCTCCGCACATCGTTCGGCGCGGTCCGGCGTCGGAGGTTCGCTTGGTCGTGTTCGCGCGGGAACTGGCTCACCGCGGCCGTCGGCGTCCTGTTCGACGGCACCGCACGGGGTCCGGCGTTGCGGCCCGCGCCGATGCGGGCCGTCCGCGTTGGATGGCGGTTCGGCATGCCGATGATCACATCCACATCGCGGTGGTGTTGGTGCGTCAGGACACCTGAAGCGCCCCGGCTTCAGCGGAGGCTCTGGGATGCCCCGGGTTCCGCGGAGTCGGGCTGGTTGGTGAGCGTCGTGGTTCTGTTCGTACTCGACCGGCGTGATGTTGCCGATCATGGAGTGCAGCCGGCTCGTGCTGCACCAGTGCACCCAGGAAGCGGTCACGAGCTCGAGATCCTCGACCGTGCGCAGCGGCCCGTCGCGGCGCACGCATTCGGACTTGTAGAGCCCGATCAGCGACTCGGCCGTCGCGTTGTCATGCGAGTCGCCGATCGAGGCCAGCGCACCGCCGTAGCGGATCGCGGTGTACCGGCTTCCGGCGTCGGGGTGGTGGATCAACCCCTCAAGCCGACCATCGGTGGTCTGACCTGCTCGTGCGGGGGAGCGGTGGACCGACCGCGATCTCGTCTTCGCCACCGAAGCCGGGACGGCGATGGACGCCGCGAACGTGCGCCGCAACTTCCAGCGCGTGGCCGTCGCCGCCGGGCTGGACGACCGCCGGTGGTCACCGCGCGAGCTCCGCCACAGCTTCGTGTCGTTGCTGTCGGACGGGGGAGTGCCGATCGAGGAGATCGCCCGCTTGATCGGTCACACGGGCAGCTCGAAGGTGACCGAGTCCGTCTACCGCAAGTAGCTACGACCGGTCATCGAGGAGGGCGCGACGACGATGAACCGCGTCTTCCCGGGCCGGCGCCGAGATAGTTACTCAACCCCGCCCAGAACGCCAAGAAGGCCTGGTCAGGATCCCCAGCTGGGGCTCTGACCAGGCCTTACGTGGTGGGCGATACAAGGATTGAACTTGTGACCTCTTCCGTGTCAAGGAAGCGCTCTCCCACTGAGCTAATCGCCCGAGGCGGTGGCGGGAATCGAACCCGCGTACAGGGCTTTGCAGGCCCTTGCCTAAGCCACTCGGCCACACCGCCAGATCCATGAAGCTTGGGGATCTGATCCTGGAGGTCCGAGCGGACCCGAGGTTCCTCCGAGCGGACGACGGGATTCGAACCCGCGACCCTCACCTTGGCAAGGTGATGCGCTACCACTGCGCTACGTCCGCATGTCGCGGTTGTTCACCGCGTTGTGAGGAAACCTTAGCGCAGGCTTCCGGGGGGTTCCACACCCACCCCCTCGTCACCGGCGAAGGCCCTCCGACCTGCGTCAGTCGCGCGCGGCGTCGTTGTGGAGCAGCTCCGAGAGGGCGGACTCGAAGTCGAGCCAGGAGTACTCGCGACCGGGGGGGACCGCGTCGAAGGTCCGGTGCAGGAACTCGCCCAGGGTCTGGGCGCACGTGGTGAACACCGCGTGCCCGGAGGGCGAGGAGAGCTCCAGCTGCACCCGGTTCGGGTCGTGGGCGACGGGTCGCACCCGGACGTCCCCACTGCCGGACGGCGTGATGAGTCCGTCGTGCAGCAGGTCCCGGGCGAACACCCAGTCGACCGCGCTACCGTGGCCGGTGCGGAACGACGCCTGGACGGCGAATGGGTCGCGGCTGTGATAGGTCAGATCCACCTTGACGCGCACAGCAGGGGCGTCTTCGGTGATCAGCTCGAACACCGCCGGTGAGCAGATGACCGTGTGCTCGTCGCGCATCGTGCGTCCTCTTTCGTGGTCCCGCGTGGCTCGTCAGAAGGAAAAACGACCGTGTCGCCAAGATGTGACGGGTCGAGGGACAGAGTCCGCCCGGATGCCGGTATGTCCTCACTCCTACGGGCCAATGGTGACGCTCCGCAGGGGCGAGGATGCGCCAGGTGGCCTCGCTGGCACTAATCTGAACCGATCGCTGCGCCGCAACGAAGAACAACACGTGAGGATCCCGCTTGTGGCCGAAGTCGCCGATGCACCGGGGCCGTCCGGGAGGCGGCCGCGGTCGGCGTCGGCCCGCGCCCACGACCCGGCCGATGAACTGCTGGTCCGTCGCATCGTCGACGGCGACCAGACCGCGCTCGGAGCGCTCTACGACCGGTACAGCCGCCCGGCCTACTCCCTGGCCCGACGCATCTGCGCCGACGAGGGCATCGCCGAGGACGTCGTGCAGGAGGTCTTCCTCGCGTTCTGGCGCGACCCGCATCGCTTCGATCCCGAGCGCGGCGCCTTCGGTACCTGGCTGCTGACGCTGGTGCACCACAAGTCCGTCGACGCCGTGCGTCGCGAGAGCTCGATCCGCCGTCGCACCGTCCCGGCCGCCGAGGACGGTGACGAGTGGTCGGCCCCTCCCGGGCCCGGCGCCGACCAGGCCGCACTCGGCAAGGTCGTCGCAGGTCAGGTGCGTGACGCGCTGGGGCGGCTCCCGGTCGAGCAGCGCCAGGCGCTGGCGCTGGCCTACTACGGGGGATACACGCAGCGTGAGGTCGCTGCGCTGACCGGCGTGCCTCTCGGCACCGTCAAGTCCCGCATGTTCACCGGCGTACAACGGTTGCGGAGCGTCCTCGGGCCCCTGCTCGGCGAGTTCGCCACCGACTTCGGCGGTGCCCGATGACGACTCCACAGGATTGTCCGTTGACCCAGCAGGCCGTCGGATGGGCGCTGCACGCCCTGGAGCCCGACGAGGAGATGGCGGTGCTGCTGCACCTGCCGCACTGCGCCGCGTGCCGCATCGCCGTGACCGAGTCCGAGGAGGTCCTGTCCGCGCTCGGAGGCGTCGTCCCGGCCGCGGAGCCGCCGCCTGCCCTGCGTGACCGGTTGATGTCGGCGGTCGCGTCCACCGACCAGCGCCCCGTCCTGCAGCCCCGGACCGAACAGGCCCGGACCGAGCAGGCCCGGACCGAGCAGGCCCGGACCGAGCAGGCCCGGACCGAGCAGGCCCGGACCGAGCAGGCACAGCCCGGTCCGGTGCCCGCACCGGCGTTCCCGGCCGACGGTCGGCGCCACCGTCTCGACGAGGAGGGCCGGTCCGGTCGCCGTGAGCGGCCGTCGTGGCTGAGCCGTCGTGGTCGACAGCTCGTGGCGGCCGCGCTGGTCGTCGCCGCCGCGGTGTCCGTCGGCGGCCTCGCGGTGCGCGCGAACCAGCTGGAGCAGCAGCGCGACGCGGAGTCGGCCCAGGCGCAGGGCCTCTCCGAGCTGATCGCCCAGCTCGACCAGCCCGGCACCCGGCACGCTCTGCTCGCCTCCGCCGACGACTCCACCGTCGCGGCGGTCCTGCTGGCGGCCGGCGAGCGCCAGGTCTACACGGTCGGCCTCGCCGCCAATCCCCACGACCACACCTATGTCCTGTGGGGGATCAGTCCCGCCTCGGCGGCACCCGTCCCGCTCGGCACCTTCGACGTCGACCGGGCCGACCAGGGTCTGCGAACGGTAGGCTCCGCGGGCGAGGCGGAGGACTTCACGCAGTACGCGATCTCGATCGAACCCGGTCGCGTCGCACCCGTCTCGCCGACCGAGGTCGTCGCGAGTGGGCAGGTGGAGATCTGAGCAGCACCGAGAAGTCGAAGCCGTCCGGTTTCCGCGCGCGCATCGACGAGAACCCGGCACTCCGCAAGACGTACAAGGTCGGGGTCGGGGTCGTCGGCACGATCGTCCTGGTGCTCGGGATCATCGCGATCCCGTACCCGGGCCCCGGCTGGCTCATCGTCTTCGCCGGCCTCGCGATCCTCGCCAGCGAGTTCGCCTGGGCCAAGCGGGTGCTGCGCTACGCCCGGGGCAAGTACGACGCCTGGACCGACTGGCTCGGCCGCCAGTCCGCCGTCGTGCGGCTGGCGGTGCTCACGGGCACTGGTCTGATCGTCCTGGCCACGCTGTACCTGCTCGGCGCCCTCTACCTGGTGGCGGGCTGGGTCGGGCTCGGTGGCTGGACCTGGCTGCAGAGCCCGTTGTTCTGACGTGTAGAGTTCTGCACGGCTCGGGCGATTAGCTCAGGGGGAGAGCGCTTCGTTCACACCGAAGAGGTCACTGGTTCGATCCCAGTATCGCCCACGCAGGTCAGAGGCCCGGTTCGAGATCTTCGGACCGGGCCTTCGCCGTTGTACAGCTACGAAGTACAGCTACGCCAGCAGGGGAAGTTGCTGGCTGCCGCGTCAATTCTCATCCGCGCGGCGTTCGCCGGGTATCGGCACGCTGTCGGCCAGCGGATGCCCGGCGACGGGCGGTCGGAGGGTCGGCTCCGAGCTCTCCCGGTCGGAGACCTGCTCAAGCAACTTGGGCTGAGGCCGCTACCCACGAGCAGCGCGGACCTCTAGTTCCCGCGCTTTTGCTGAGAACGTCTCTGCAGGTCAGCGGCTTGTCTGCTCCTGTTAACGTCGATCTGGTGTCAACACACCGATCGGTCGACTCTCGTCGCCTTCGGTGACCCGCTCGCCTCGGTGGGGCCCCCGTGCGGGACACTATTGGTACGTGATCGAGCTCGATGGTCACTGTCGCGGTCAGCGCTGACGGAACTGACAGGGAAGAGATGCCGCGCGGGAGTTGGGTCTACACGCCGCCGCCCCCGCCGACGGAGGTCGGCTACGCCCTCGGTCGGCTGCCTGAGCGCACCTATATCAGCAGGTCGTTCCGTCTCGACCTGCGCAACTCACAGGACTACGGCGAGCCGGCTCGCTTCGTGACCAAGGTCTTCGACGAGGCGCCCGAGCCCGAGGACCTCGGCACCGCGGAAGAGATCGAGTGGACGGAGGCCGTCGTGTCGACGACGCCCGGTGGTCGCAAGCAGATCAAGATCCAGATCGCCCGCCAGGCTGGGCAGGTCCGGGAGATCGAGATCCAGAAGGTCCCGACGAACGGTGACGCCGAACGTATGGACAGCCTGCTCAAGCTGGACCGAAAGTCGTCGGCGCGGTTGATCCAGGTGATCCAGAGCCTCCAGTACGTCCCGGTCGAGGGCGACGAGGGCAAGGTTCGTCTCGACGACGACATCATGCGGGAGTTCTTCACCGACCCCGAGAACGTCATCAGCGCCTACCGCCGTTCGCCAGGCGAGTTCCGGCGCGCCATCGTGGACGACCCGAATGCCGATGACGTAGTCGCGATCGCTCACCGCCGGGAGGTCGTTGCCGAGTTCCGAAGTCTCCTGGAGGACGAGGATTACTTCGAGTCGGAGCGCGGGGGCGGAAAGCCGGAGGCGGTCTGGCAGCGCTTCCTGGAGGCGAACCCGTGGATCCTGGGGATCGGGCTGACCGGGCAGCTTCTGACGTCATGGGACAGGGACAAGCTTGAGAAAGTCGTCGCCGGCTTCTCCGTCGGGAGCGCTGGGAAGAGAGTGGACGGCCTGCTGCGGACGACGGGAAGTATCCGTTCGTTGGTCTTTGCGGAGATCAAGCACCACAAGACAGACCTTCTCGCGGGTGGCAGCGGTGACTTTCGTTCTGGCTGCTGGCCCCCGTCGGCTCAGTGCTCCGGCGGCGTAGCGCAAATCCAGCAGACGATCGCCCTTGCGTCGCAGCAGATCGGTGAGGCCCTTCCGGAGCTGGACGACGACGGCGCCGAGACGGGCGAGAGCTCGTACTTCATCCGACCCAGGTCGTTCCTCATCCTCGGTCACCTCGACCAGCTTCGAGGTTCCGGCGGCGGTGTGCACCGCGCAAAGCATCGCTCCTTCGAGCTGTATAGACGGAACCTCTATGAACCCGAGATCATCACGTTCGACGAGTTGCTGGCAAGAGCAGAGTGGAGCGTCGACCTCGCGGAGCAGGAGCAGGACGGCTGACGTCTCCCTGGATCCGGGACGAACGCGTTCTTTACCTCAACGCCCCAGAACCAGCGGACGTCCGCCCAAGCTCTCGTTGGCGACGAGCTTGAAGGGTTCTCGATGCAAATTGGCATGCGGACCGCGCTCCTCGCGGATGATCTTGCTATCTCGAGCCATGAGCATCGACGATATTCCATATGCAACCCGCAAGGTGCCGAGCCTCCGCCGTTGCCGCGCTTATCAAGGCGCGAAGACTACGATCTGTCAGCATTTCTGCTTCGATATTTAACACGACAAGGCGTCGTCCGCAGGCACTCGTGAGACGATCCGATAGTCCGTGTCTGACGATGCTCGCTGTAGGCGCTGCGGACTATCTTATCGGTCGAGGCTGGCGCCGAGTCGCTTCAAGGCCTCCTTCGTCGCCTGTGGCGAGGCCAATGTGTAAATCTCCATGGTCAGCGCGAATTGCGCGTGCCGGAGGATTTGCATGGCCACGCGGGGGTGGACGTCGAGGTCGGCGAGTAGGGTGCCACAGCTGCGGCGCCCATCGTGCACGGTGATCTTGCGGACATCGGCCATTCTGCACCGTGCATCCCAGGAACGGTTGAAGTTGCGCGGCTCTATCGGCGTGCCGAAGCGGGTCGTGAAGATCAGGTCGTTCCCCCGCCACGCAGAGCCAGCCGCATCGCGGGCACCTTGCTGCGCGCCGCAGCGCAGGCGGAGGGCGGCCACGCAGATATCGGGGAGGGGGAGTGCGGCGTCGGATCCCTCTGTCTTCGTCTCGCGGTGCAGGAGCTGTCGGCTGACCCGCTGGAGTTGGAGAGTGATCTTGACGGCGCACCGATCGATGTCGACGGAGGCCCAGGTGAGCCCGAGCACTTCGCCCTTTCGCAATCCGAGCACGAGGATGAGGACGTAGGCCGCGTACAGCGGATCGCTGTCTGCCCGGGCGGACTCGAGGAATCGCCGTGCCTCGTCGCTCGTCCAAGCCTGGCGTCGGTTCGACCGGCTGCGGACCCTGGGCAGCTTGACCGCTGCGGCGACGTTGCGGCTGATGAGCTCCTCGGTCACGGCCTGACCGAGCGCGGACCGGAGACAGCCGCGAATGTCGGAAAGGGTTCGCGGGGAGATCGTCGCCTGACAGCAGCGACTGACGGCGCAGCACCTTTGCCGGTCCGGCGGGCGACGGGCGTCCTTGTCCTGGACGCAGCACTGGCACGCCCGAGCGGTGCCGTTGATCCAGGTCTGGACATCGCGCAACTGCAGTCGGTCGAGCCGCATCGTCCCCAGTCCAGGCTCGATGTAGAGCCGGACGATCGTCTCGTAGGTCTGGTATGTCAACGGCGCGAGGTTGGGACGCACGACCTCGTCGAGCCAGTAGTGCAGGTGCTCGCCGAGCGTGGGAACGCGGTTCGCGACCGGACCGACCTTGGCGCGCTGCTGGAGGACGATCCACTTGTCGTGCACCTGCTCCCGGGTCTTGCCGTAGACCCACTTCTTCTGCCTCATGCCGGCCGGCGTCCGCACCCATGAGTACGCGGCGAATCCGTTGCGATAGGCGAAGATCGATCCCTCGCCGTTGGCGCGGGCCCGTCCAGTCATGCTTCGTGCTCCTGAACTCGTCTCGACACGTACTCGTCCACCCACTCGGGGAGGATCCGTCGGTATCTGCCGTCCTTGAGTGACCGGAGTTCACCGCTGGCGATGAGTGACTTCGTCTTGTACAGGCCGAAGCCGAGCATCTCGGCGACCTGTGCGGTCGTGTACCACTTCGGGGGCAAGGTGGTCTGGATTGTCATTGCCGACTCCTGTGCCGTCGATGTAGCGGCTCAGGTATCGGTCGCTACGCGCTGCCGAGGGTCGGCAGGCGTAGCGGTCCGCATCGTTCCCCCTCCTGGCCAGAGATCCAGCTGCCGATGCATCCATGCGCTATTTGCACATCCATGACGACCATGCTCCTAGCGCAGCGCAGGCTCCGAAACCTTGATGAGGCCGGTGGATAATCATCACGTCATTGGTTTCGCCGTGGATGCCGGTGAAGCACGGCCGATTCCGCACGGGTCTGTTTGCCCGAGCCTCGATGGGTGTGGAGTACGTAAGCTGAGCGAGGAAAAAGCTGGCCCCTGACCTCGTCGTTCGTGACGCTGTTCCCCCGGCGGAGCAAGATATGCGCTAAGTAGACCTTCGGTCTACTCATGCGCTAAGTGGTGCCCGGAACCGGGGGGTTCCGGGACTTCCTGTCCACAGCGAACACGACAGTCCGGATCTGTCCACAGGTCCTCGGTTCTGGCCCACGCGAAGGCCGCCATTTGCTGCAATCGAGGCTTCGAGACGCATCGGAAGGGATGAGGGTTTGTGGCAGAAGTGGGGGAGCGGACTGTGTCGACGCGGCATGCGTCGCAAGGGCGGGTGTCGCTCGATGCCCACGGGTGACGAGATCGATCCGCTCTCGATCACCTGGTTGCGTGATGCGCGGGACCGGCTCTTCCATGCAGTGCCGGCGGATCAGCTCCCGCCGCGGCAGGATCCACCCGGGCCTGTCGCGCTCTGCGGACGGTTGGTGCTGTTGACGTCGCTGCTCGACGATCCGGCCGGCACGGCGTGCAGGCTGTGCCGACGGAGGCTGTCGCTGCAGTGAGATAGCACGTCGGTGCTGTGGGCGACGCCGGGGAACCGCGGGGCACGGCCGCGGTCGCCTCGGCGAGCAGCCTCGGCCCGGTGAGCAGCGGCAATCATTCTCGGCCAGGGCGACGTCGACGTCGCCCGCCGGCCGACGCTCCCCGGCGGCACGAGGTGCGGGTGCGGCTCAGCCCTGCAGAGGCCGATGCGGTTGGCGCGGCCGCGCAGCGTGAGGGTTTGTCGGTCGGTGCTTGGGTCGGGCAGCTCGCGGTGGGGCGCGCGCAGGGCGAGGCGGACCCGGTGCCGGTGACGTGGCAGGAGCTCGTTGCCGAGCTGGTTCGGTTCCGCGCCGATGTCCGCCGGGCCGTGGACGTCATCGAGCAGGTCACGTCAGGCGCACAGAGGACGAGTGCCACGGACCTGGCTGGTGAGCTTCTGGGCCGGGTCGACGCTGCGACGGCCGCAGCCCTCGCAGCCGGCACGGGAGGCCGGCGAGCGGGAGCCCGCGGCGGGCGCCAGGGCCGGTGATCACGAAGGTCGTTCACGGCTGGCGGCCGGCCGGTTTGCTGGCCTACCTGCTGGGCCCGGGCACGTCCGAAGTGCATCGTTCACCTCGGGTCATCGCGAGCTGGGACGGCCTCGACGCGGGCTGGCAGCCGGAACGGACGGGACCCTCCGAGTACGACCTGCAGCTCGGCCCGCTGGTGGATGCGCTGCACGCGCCGGCGATCGCGGCGGGCCTACCGACCCGCGCGCCGCAGAACGGGTCGAAGCGCGGGTACGTGTGGCATTGCTCGGCCCGGGTCGCCGCGTCCGACCGCACCCTGGATGACGGGCAGTGGGCGGACATCGCCCGGGAACTACTCGATGGTGCGGGTATCGCCGAGCGCGGCGATCCGGGTGGACCGCGTTGGGTGGCGATCCGGCACGCGGAGGACCACATCCACATCGCGGCCGTCCTAGTGCGCCAGGACACCGGCCGTCGGTTCTGGCCGCATCACGACTACCCGAAGCTGCGTGCGACCGCGCGGGCCATCGAGCACCGTCTCGGCCTCACCATCACCGCCGTGGCCGACGACACGGCCGCCCGGCGGCCGGGTCGGGGCGAGACGGAGAAGGCGGCGCGGCAGGGTCGCGGTCCGGCGAGACCGGAGCTGCGCCGCGCCGCGCACCAGGCGGCGATCCGGGCGGCCGGGCCGGAGGAGTTCGTCGCGGAGCTGTGGGCGATGGGCTATCGGGCGGAGCTGCGGCGCGGGCCGTCGGGTGACGCTCTGGGCTACCGGATCGGGAGGGCGGGTGACATCACGGCGGCGGGCCAGCAGGTCTTCTACAGCGGCAGCAAGCTCGCCCCCGATCTGTCATTGCCGCAGCTGTGCCGCCGCTGGGCCCAGAACGCGGACCGGTCCGGTCCGGCTGAACGGCCGTCGTCCGCGGAGGCCGAGGACGTCGTCGTCCGCGCCCGTGTGGCCGTCGGCACGCCGGACCCGCAGGAAGGTGTCGACGGCATCGTCCATGCCACCGGCGACGTGCTGACCGCGCTCGCCGCGAACGACCGGGGTCACAAGCAGGGCTGGTCGGACGCCGCAGAACGGTACGAGCGAGCCTCGCGGGCGCCGGGAGGGCGGGTTCCCGACGTCGGCCCCGTGGGGGCGGAACTGAGGTCGCTCGCACGGCGGCTGCTCGCTGCTCGCGGCTTCCGCGGGAAGGACGCGGCCGGTTCGGTGGCCCTGGTAATCGCCGTGGCCGGGCTCCTGCACGAGGTCGCGGCCTGGCAACGCGAACGGGACCGTGCGCATCAGGCAGCCGCGGCCGACGCCGCGGGTGCTCGCCTGCAGGCCCGCCACCTGGCGCGGCGCGATCCCCGCCCCGGCTCGAGAGCGGCGCAGGGGAGCGGGAGGGAACGCGCCGGATTCCCGCGGGAGCCAGGCTCGACGACACAGGTGGTGCCGGAGAGCGAGGCGAGGATGACGCGACGATCAACAGGTCCGCGGCCGTGACGCGCGGCAGTGACCAGGCCGTACTGGCGATCGTGCGGCTTGTCGGAGCCCAGGACACGGCCGTCACCGTGCAGCATCCGGGCACGGACGAGGCGGCCGTGGCGGTGCGGATCGGCCGGACCCTGCTGTATCTGCATCAGGAGACGACGGCGGAGCACTTCCTCAACGTCTGGCTGGAGAGCCATGAAGCGGCCAAGGCGCTGCCGGTCAATGCCGACCGCAGGAGCATCCGGGGTCTGCGGGGGATGCCCGAACCCGGTGTCGTCGTCAACGCCATCGGCCGTCCGGCGTCCAGCGTGACCATCGTCGGAGAGGGGGAGCAGACGAATCGCTCGTACCTGCGGGTGCAGCTCGGTCGTGTCGCGTTCGAGGTACGGGACCATGGTGCCTTCCACAGCTGTACCAACGCGTTCCGCGATGCCTACAACCTTGCTCGGCACGTCTTCGTGCCGCCGGGCTCGGAGCGGGTGCTGCGGGGTGCCGTCGATATCGCGTCGGACGCCTTCTTCCCGGCGCTGGTCAAGCGAGATCTGCGGGCGACGCCGTCGCGGCTGCGGCCCAAGGCATCCGGTGCGGCGGCTCAGCCGCCGGCTCCGGCGTCGGTGTCGCGTCTCCGGCCGCCGACTTCGGGGATGGCGCCATGAGCACCGACTACCCACTGCTCGCGGTTCCCGGTTACGAGCTGTACCAGCTCGCGCACGTCGCCACGTTCATCGCTGACGGGCTGGTCCGGCACCGGCGTGCAGCCGTGGCGCGGGACCGACCGGGTCGGCGACGGGCGGCGCGCGACGTGCACGCAGGGCGGGCGGCCCTCGCCAACGCCACCGGCGATCCATCCGCAGCGGCCGGGCCGTTGCCGCGTCCGCTCGACGCCGACACCTATCGCGCTGCGCGTGGGTTGCTGGCCGGGCAGATGGAGCGTGAGGCGATGGTCGTGGCGCTGTCCAGCCTCGGCCGCGACAGCTGGGCGGTCGTCGGGTTCGTTCCCGGGCTCGGCCCCGTCGGCGCCGAGCTGCCGAACCACGACCTGGCCGGAGCGTTACGGGAGCACATCCTCACTCGGCCTGCGCGGGAGCTCGACGGGTGGAGCGTGACCGATCGGCCGCTGCGACTGGGCCAGGACCGGTGGGGCACCGCAGATGAGGCCGCTGCCGTAGCCGACCTCGATCCACGCCGCGCGCAGCACCAGGCGGTCGCGCGGAATCTGCGGGGTGTAGCGAGCGTGGTCGACGGGGCGATCACCGAGAGGTTCGCCGGCGTCGATCTCGATGCAGCGTCCGCATCCCCGGCACGAACGCCCCAACGGGCCGCGTCCTCGCCGACCCCCGGCGGGGAGGCGACGCGGCAGCCGTTCCGAGCCGCATCCCGCGCACTGGCAGTTGAAGCCGACGACGACGCCCTTGAACTCCTCAACCAGCAGAACGAAGCGTCCGGCGCCCGCGCAGCACTCGGCGACGTGCCCGGCCGGTCCCCGCGCCCCGCCCAACCATCGAGCCACCGACCTGTGCCCGGTCGCGGCGCGATCAGGCCGTGATCAGCACCGCCATCAGAGTTCCGGTGACCATCGCGGGGCCGTACGGCACGATCGCGGCCCGACCTGAACGGACCGCGAGCAGGCCCGCGGTCGCCAGGATGAGCAATGCCCAGGCGAGCAGGCCGAGGTACACGGTGAACCAGCCGCTCCAGGCCAGGCACGCGGTCAGGCTCGGTGCGAGCTTGACGTCGCCCCAGCCCACCGCCTGGTCGCTCAGCCCCTTCCCGATGATCGCGAGGACGAGACCGGTGAGAAAGCCGTACATCGCGCGTGTGCCGTCGGCGTGCCCGCCGACGACAGCCAGCGTGATCGCCACGGTGACGACGGCCGCGAGGCAGCCGGTGAGAACGTCGGGGAGCCTGCGCTCACGGGCGTCGACGAGCGCCGCAGCACCGGCCAGGATCAGTAGGGGGAGCAGCCCGACCGCGTGGGCGGTGTCGAGCCGTGCGCCCGCTGCGGCACCGACGCCTCCGAGCGTCGCGGCCAGCGCGAGGCGAACCGGCGTCGTGGTCACGGCTTTGCGATGCGCCGTCGCCGCTGCGAGGCGCACCAGCAGGGGCGTGAGCGCGGCCGCGCCGACGGCGCAGCTTGCCGTCACGAGGATCGCCGCCACCGGGTCCTCAGCTGGTCGGGACGCGGAGGCCGTGCGGGAACAGCGCGTCGAACACGGCGAAGCTCTCGGGTGGAAGGTCTTCGCCGACCTCGAACCCCCGCTCGGCGAGGAGTAGCTCGGCGTGTTCGCGCATCTCGGCGAGATCGCCCGCTGCGTGGGCGATGCGCATCAGGTCGGTGAACGGGCGGTCGAAGGTGCGGTCCGGGTCGACTCGTTGGGCCGTCTCGGCCGCGAACCGGGCGAGCTCGATGTCGTCGTCGTCGAGTGCGAGGTCGACCAGCTCGTGGGCGGTGTCGATGATGAAGCCGGGGATGAGGTGCTCGTGGCGCTGGTCGGGGTTGTGCAACCAGCCATATCCCCGCTGCCGCAGCGGGTGCAGGACCGGGCCGCGGACGAGCCTCAGAGCGTTCTCGTAGTCGTGTGTCGCGTCGGCTCGTCGACCGGCGGCAACGCGGGCCTGCGCGCGTTTGCGCAGGCGCCGGAACAGGTCCCAGTCCATGACGTGCCCCGTGATCCGGTATCGGTCACCGCCGGCGGGTGAGATGCTCGGGATGTGATCGACGGGCGGGTCGACGCTGCGGTTCTTGCCGGCCCACTGCCGCGCCTCCGCGACGGCCCGCCGGATGGTCGGGGGCCGCACGGTGCTGCCTTCCGGCCAGAGATCGGTTGTGATCTTGTCCCGGTCGACGCCCGTCGGGTGCAGTGCCAGGTAGACCACGACCTCGACATACCAGCTGTGCCGTTTCTCGGGCAGGGGACCGGCAGCGGCGAAGGCCGGTTCGCCGAGGATCGAGACGAGCGGGCGCGCTGACGGTCCCTGGGCGCGCCACAGCGCGACGTCGTCGTCCAGCTCCGGGTCCTGCTTCTCCACCAGGAGTAGTCGGCGGTGGGCAGCTGGGTCAGGCTGTTGATCAGCAACATCCGTAAGGAGCGGTTGGCGAGCCGGGGATTCATCCGAATCGTCGATCTCGATCACGAGCGAACCGGCCTCTGGGGAATCCGTGTCAGGCTGCAGGGACCCGTCGCTGCGCATGTCGTCCGCCCAGGGCTGAGGCTGGGGCGCGGACGGTACTGGCACGTCGTGCTCCAGCGCGGTGCCGATGACCGAGAGCAGCCCGAGGGCGATGTCGGCGGGCATCCGCTCGGCGCGCAACGTTCCCGTGTCCAGCCGCGGTATCTGCACCGTGCCGTCGGAGTCGATGTGCACCTGTTCCCCGGGAAGCGTTGTCGATGCTCCGGCGGTGATGACGGCGGCCGAGGTTCGTTCACCGGTTGCGAGCTCCCGGCACAGCTCGGCGAGCGTCTGCAGTTGCGTCTCGTCGGGCTCGGCCACAACCAGGACACTGACGACCCAGGAGTCGCTGAGCTGGTCCTGGACCCGCATGTCCACCACGGAGCCGCCGTCAACCCTCGCCAGGTGCTCCTGCGTCGCCGACATCGCCGCTCGCAGACGACCGGCCGCGGTCCGGACGTCCTGCACCTGCTCGACCCGGTTCGGGGGGAGGTCTGTCAGGCCGGCCTCCAGTCCGACGACCATGACCGAGGTGTCATCGGCCCAACGGCACGTGCCGAGCTCGACCGCCATGTTCCTGACCAGGTCGATCGTCCTGGTCCGATCGCCGACGAGGTGGAGCGCACCTGCTCGCTCGGCGTCGACCAGCAGGGTCGCGCCGTCCTCACCGGTGCCGAGGGAGACGAGAGCGGGGAACGGGTTCGCGACACCGACGGCCTCCTGCTCCGTGATCGGCAAGGCCGCCTCCGCATCGACGTGCCACACCGATCCGCCGTCCTCCGCGACGAACGGCGGGACCGCGTCCCGTGGCTCGGTGAGCACGAGATCGATACCCGTCGGTGCGAGCCAGACGGCCTCCAACGACGGCAACCCGTGCCGCAGGCCGGGCGTGACGGTGAGGGATCTCAGCACGGTGTCCAGGAACCGCGTCCCGGCGGTCTGCGCAGCGGTGACGGTGGCGAACTCGAGCCGGGAGTGGTCCAGATCCGGCAGGGCGATCTGGCGGCCGGCGCGGCGCCAGCGCGTCTGACGGCGCCGGTACGCGACGATTCCGGTGACGATCCCGCTGGCCGCCAGCCCGGAGACGACGAGCGCTGCTGGAACTGCGAACGACGTCTGTGCGGTGTCGGTGCCGCCAGTCGGGTCACTCGGCGGGGTCGGTGCCGATGTCTCGGGCAGCGGGATCGACGTCAGCGGATCCCCGGTCGGGACCGGGCGCTCGGGTGTCGGTGTCGAGGTGGTGAGCGGTGGCGGATCGGGACCGGTGCCGTCGACAGGCGGCGGGATGTCGTCCATCCGTTGCTCGACGGGTCCGTCGATGGTGGGGACGGAGAGGAGCCAGCCGGGTCGGATCACGTCGGGGTCGTCCAGATAACCGCCGTCCGGCTGCCGGACACCGACGTTGACCTCGTAGAGGTCCGGGTATCGCGCCGGGTCGCCGAGGTGCTGGTCCGCGAGACCGGTGAGGCTGTCCCCGACCTCGACGCGCACCCGTAAGTCGGAAGGGTCCGGCTCGGCCGGCAGCCGCAGCTCCCACCCGACATGCAGGACCGATCCGTCGATCAGCCGGCCGCCGTCAGCCTGGAGACGTCCGTCGTTGAGATCGAAGATCTCCCGCCACCGCAGCGGATCGCCCAGGACGCGGGCCGCGATGTCCCACAACGTGTCACGAGCCTGCACGACGTGAACGGGTCCCGCCGGTGACTCCGCTGACGCAGCGGCAGTAGGAAGGAAGGATGCGCTCACCGTGACGGGAGGCGTGGTGGATGCGGTTGCCGGCGTGGCGGCCATGGTGAGGACCCAGCCGATGAGTAGCGCGGCGAGCGTGCGGGTCGTCCGGAACCCGAACCGATCGGGACGCTGCATCGGCAGCGAGCGAACCTGGGCCGCGGTCTCGACCAGTATCGAGTAGGCGAGCTGCAGCCAGACGATCCAGCCGACGAGCACGAGCAGCCCGAGCAGCAGGCTGCCGTCATCGGGTCGGGTGAGTGCCACGACGACGTCGTCCACGGTCGGCAGTCGGTCGGGGAGGAACGGCGACCCGAGCGACCACAGAGCGGCCGGGACTCCCGCGACCAGCCCGGCCAGGGTGACGAGCGCGATCAGCCCGCGCACCAGCCGCAACACGATCATCACCCACCAGCCGGCCCGGGCTGCGACGGCACGACATCGGCCTCGGCCGAGCCCGTGGCCGAGATCTCGTCCACACCCACCAGCCCGAGAAGCACAGTGGGTTGCCGGAGGACGACCTCCACCCGGATCCGGTCCGGGGCCACCAGGAACACCTCGCCGGTCACGCCAGCGGCCTCCAGGTACTCCTGGGCCGCTGCGCGTGCGTTGTTCGGGTCCAGCGCCGCCTCGCCGCGCTGGACCGCGGCCAGGTCGACGACCTGACCGCCCGCGCGTGCGGCTTCCTCGGCCGTGGCGTCAGCAGTGGCGATCTGCTGGGCCTTGCGGGCTCCGTCGATCGCCAGTCCGCTGACCGCGATCAGCGCCAGCATCGCGATGGCCATCGGTGCGCTGACCGATCCGCCGCCGCGGTCCCGTTCGTCCTCGGTCCGGGTCATCGCTGTCGTTCCCGGAATTGGTCTATCGGGCTGGTGAACGATGCTTCAAGATCGTGAAATCCAGGCGCGCCCGGCACGGCGAGGTCTGACCACCGCACCTGGCACGCGACGTCGGCTCGTACGACGCCCGGCTCGCCGAGTGGTCGGCCGAACTGGCTGGTGTCGATCGTGACGGCGAGCTGCGCCAACGTCAGGCCCTGGGATGCCACAGCGGATTCGGCCGCCATCTGGCCCTGCACCTGCGCCTGGGCCGCGTCGCGCTCGATGGAGGCGATCCGCGCGGCCGCGCGGGCAGCCTGGTCACAGGCCGACTCGGCAGCCACCAGACGTCCGACGGCGACGACGAAACCAATGAGCAGACCCATCAAGGTGGCCAGCAACGCGGCCTCGACCGATGGCCCGCCTCCGCGTTCCCCTCGCGCGTCAACGGGCGCGATCATGGCGTGACCTGCTCGATCGCGCCCGTCGCCTGCTTGGCGACGTGCAGCTCCAGGCCGGGAACGACCGCGAGCACGGTCCCGCTGACGGTCACCTGCAGCGTTGCGCCGTCGTCGCTGAGCACGGCCTCCACCGTCGGTGCGCCAAGGGTGGTTCCCGCGGTGCGGGCGATGAAGTCCTGGGCGCTGCGGCGGGCCTGCTCCGCGGATCCCACGCCGTAGTAGCGGCCCGACCGCAGCCCGTCCTCGGCCGCGGTCAGTGCGAGCTGGCCGGCGAGGTACAGCAGCGCGGTCTGGACGACGGCCAGGATGAACGTGATCATGGCGATCCACAGGATCGCCATCTGCACGCTGGTCGCTCCGCCCCGTTCGCCGGTGTCTGTCGGCGTCGTCATGGCGACTCCGCATCATTCGCCGAGGGCGCCGAGCTTCTGAGCGATGAACGCCCCGACGCCGGCGGCGATCGCGCCCGCCACGATGGCGCCGCCGGAGATGTGGAAGCCCTCGTCGGTGTTGCGTCCTCCGCCGCGCTCGTCGACCGGGCCCAGTCGGGCGCCCAGGCGTCCGATCACATCCATCACCAGCAGGGTCAGGGTCAAACGGATCTTCTCCATCGGTTCCTCCTCCAATTCGATGTCGTCACGAGCTCAGCAACGTGGCCGCAGCCGGGAACAGCACCCACGCCGCGATCAGGAAGACCTGGATCGCGCCGGGTGTGCTCATCTGGCCGGTCGCCCGGTTCGCGGCCGTGTGGGCGTCGGCGATGAGCTCGTCGTTGAGGCTCTCGGCCCGGGCGAGCAAGGTGTCGATCACGGCGCCGCCGTCGTGTCCCGCCGTCTCCGCGATCGTGGAAAGGTCTTCGAGCTCGCTGACGTCGATCTGGGTACCGAATCGACGCAGGCCCTCCCACGGCATCAGGCCGGCGCGTTCGGCCAGCTCGAGTTCGCGACCGATACGACGCATCGGCTCGCTGTCGTCGAGCAGTTGGGGTGGGAGGCCGAGCGCGGTGGCGATGCCCGCCCCGCCGCGGCGCAGCAGGCTCACCTGCTGGAGGTAGGCGACGAGGACGTAGCGCAGCTCCTCCCGGATGTCGTCGGCCCGATCTCGGGTGCGGCGCCCGTAGCTCGTCCAACCGACGGCGCCGCCGACCACGCAGAACCCGGTCGGCACGACGACGGGAAGGCTCGCATCCAGCACCAGCAGAACAACGGCGAGCGCCGGTCCGATCCCTGCGTACGCCAGCGCGGTCCCGAGCCGTCCGATCAGGTGGCGGTCCCGGTCGAGCTGGAGGACCTCCAGATCACGTTCGCCGACCGACCCGGGCAGGCGCCGTGCAACGTCGACGAGAACGCGGAACACCGCCGCGCGCGTCCCGGGTGCTCCGCTTGCTTCGGTGGCCTGCCCGGGATGGCGTTCATCGAGCATCGCCAACGCGTCCGAGAGGACCGGATGCCATCTCGTCAGCCCGGCCAGGATGACCGCCAAACCTGCGCCGACGAGGGCGCCAGCACCGATAGTGGCCAGGAGCAGCGCGTTCATCGGCTCGCCCCGAACCACCTGGGAGCCGAAGATCCCACTGCTAGCCTGCGCATCCAGATCAGCAGCGCGAAGGTGCCGGCCAGCAGGGTGGCCATGATGAGCTGCCCGAGCGGGCTCCCGTACGGAGCAGCGAAACCGGGAACCAGGGCCAGCATCGCGAGCACCCCGCCCTGGATGAGGAGCAGCATCCGGATGGACTGGCGCGCTTCGGCGCGCTCCGCCTCGATGTCGCGACGGGCGCGCACGTCCCGGGACACGCCGTCGGCGAGTTGGCGCAGGACGCGGGCCACACCGCTGCTCTGCTGGTGCAGCGCCAGTCCGAGCGCGGCCGCAACCGAATCACCGACCGGGTCGTCGATGCCGTCGGCGAACTCCCGGACCGCGTCCAGCGGAGTGCCGTGCCCGGATCGGAGCCGTTCGGCCAGCTGCTGCACCGGGCCCGCTATCTGCATCGGGGCGTGATCGGAGGTGAGGGTGATCGCTTGCGCGAGGCCGATCGCTCCGCCGCCTGTCAGCGTGTCGGCCATTCGGCGACACCACGTGGACAGCGCATCGATCTTGCTGATCTGGTCCTGCGCCGCGCGCGCCGAACCGAGCAACCACGGCGACCAGGCCCCGATGCCGGCCAATGCGGCCCCGGCGGCCGGCCAGCCAGTGATCATCCACACCAGCAGGCCCGCGACGATCCACCCGGCGATCCGCCAGCGGTGTCGCCTCCGCTCCGTTCCCGGGATGTGTGTTGCCCGCAGCAGTGTCCACAGCGGGTTCGGCCGTCGGCGCACTCGCGACCCGGCTGCGGGACGGTCGGGGCCCGGGCCGGCGACCATGACTATCAAGCCGGCCACGACAAGCGCTCCGGATGCCGCCACCAGCCAGGTCACCGGATTCAGTTCCATGGCGTCCTCCTCACGTGAACAGGCGACGTCCCGCGGTGTTCGCCGGTGAGAAACCCGATGTCGATGCCGGCTTCGTGGAAGGGCCACCGAATCTGCGGGGCCATCCGGAAGACCGCGCGCGGGTCGCCGGACTCCGGGTCTTCGGCGAAGATGCGGTTCATGGCGACCTTGCCGTTCTCGTTCACGTCGGTGACCTCGGCGATCTCGGCGACGAACCGGCGGCGTCCCTCGGATCCGGGATGCGCGGTGTGGCGCATGTGCACGACGTAGTCGATGCCCTGCGCCGCGAGGCGGGTCACGAAGGTGTCCGACCAGCCCTGGCCGGCCGCCTTGAGCGCGGCGGTGACAAGACGTTCGATGGCGTCGGCCGCGGACCCGGCATGCAGCGTGCACATCGACCCGGGCATCCCGGCGTTCATCGCCTCCAGCATCGGCAGCGCCTCGGCGCCACGGACCTCTCCAACGATGACCCGGGTGACGGACATGCGAAGGGTCTGGTGCAGGAGTTCGGACAGCGTGATCTCCCCGGCCCGTTGCCCGGTCGCGGCGTCGATCTCGGTGGATCCGGGACGGGTCTCCAACGCCACCAGCAACGGTGATGCGCCGGGCAGCCGGTGCAGGGCCAGTTCGTACTCGGTCTCCAGCGTGGCGATGCGTTCCCCGGCCGGGATCTCCTTGGCGAGCGCGCGCACCAGGGTGGTCTTGCCGCAGGCGGGTGCTCCGGTCACGAGCAGGCTGCACCGGGCTCCAACGAGCGCGGCCAGGAACCGTGCGGCGTGCTCGGTGAGCGTGCCGAGCCGGACCATGTCGGCAAGACCGACGTCGAGCAGGCGGTGACGGCGGATCGTCACGACCGGGTGCGGCACGACGTCGCGCATCGCTGCGAGTCGCGACCCGTCGGGCAGCTGCAGGTTCAGGCACGGCTGCGCCGGGGAGAACGCTCGTTCCGACGCGCCGTGGTGTGCCGCGATGAACTGCAACTGCTGGATGAGATCGTCGTTGGAATCCGCAATCGGTTCTGCGGCACGTCGCAGCGATCCGTCCGCCATGCGCAGCATCGGCCGGTCGGCGCCGACGATGTGGATGTCCTCGACGTCGTGGAGGTCGAGGAGCTGTTGCAGCCGCCCGAGGCCCCAGACGGTGTTCTCCACCGCGCGCAGGACGGCGACCTCGGTGAATCGGTCGAGCTGCGGCTCCCCGTCGGTCATCCGTCGCCGCGACTCGACCGCCAGCTCGTCCTCGACCCAGGACCGCAGAAGCTCGCGCTGATCAGTGGCCTTGAAGCCGTCCCGGCGTGCATCGGAACCCAGACGGTGCAGTACCGCCGTCCGGATCGTGTTCACGAGTCGCCGGTCGGCGACGGCCGTCGCACCCTCCCTCATCGCAGCACTCTGCCGTTGAGCCCGGCGCCCGGCCGCGACGCTGCCGCGCCGCGGCACACCGTCGCGCGCTCAGCCAGCGCCCGGGCGAGTACACCGGCCGCGCGCTGCAGTCGGGACCGCTGAAAGCCACGGCCGGTGGGTGCTCCGTCGCTCCACACGCTCGCGGCCACCGGGTCATGCGGCAGCGTCCCGGCAACCTCGGTCTGGCAACCGCCGGCGATCTCCTCGGCGGTGTAGGGCATGTCGGGGTCGATGATCACCAACGTGACCGGACCGTGCCCGTGGTTCGCCTCGCCGGCTGTCCCCAGCTCACGACGGATGAGCGGCAGCGTCCGCGCGGCGGCGCGCACGACCCGCAGCGACGAACCGGCAACCAGGACGACGAGGTCACTGCGGCGCAGCACCGCCGACACCGAATGGTCGACAGCGAATCGGCCGCAGTCGGCCAGGATGTCCGCCCCGGGCACATCGACCAAATGGCTCCCGACCAGGTCCCACGGGACGTTCGCCGCCTGGCCCGGGGCCCCGAAGCCGGCGAGCACCGGCGGGCTGTGCTGAGCGGGCCGAACGACGTGCCGGCCCATCGCCGTGTGCAGGCTCTCGCTGCGAGCCTCGACGAGCAGTTCGACGATCCCGTGCCGCGCGGGATGCCTGCCTCCTCCCAGCCCGGCCAAGATGTCGCCACCCTGCGGATCGAGGTCCACGGCGATCGCGGCACGTGGCCATCGCGCGGCGAGCGCGAGCACCGAGGTGGTGACGCCCGGACTGCCCTTGGCGGAGAGGAAGGAGATCAGCATCGGTCACCGCCGCTCGACCAGGACGAGCACGGCTCGTCCCGCCTCGGCCAGTCGGGCAACGCGAGGTGCGTCGACATCGGACACCAGGAGATCGACGGTCCGCCGGCTACCCACGTCGACCGGGCCGGTGCGCAGGACGCTCGCGTCGACCCCCGACCCGCTGCTCTCGCCGGCGTCGACGACCAGTACCTGATCCCGCGGTGCCAGCGGCGTGACCGGAACCTGGCCCGGCTCCACGGCCACCCCCACGATCGCCTGCCCCGGGCCCGGCAGACGATCCGCGGTCACGGCGTCGCGGGTCATGATCTGGCCGGGCAGCAGATCGGTCACCGCATACCGGCCGACGATCTCGTCGGAGCGCTCCCATTCGACGAGGGCCAGCTCCGACCCGGTCGGCAGCAGGATCTGGCGGAGGTCCTGCTCGGTGACCTGTTGGCCGAACGGGACGGTCCGGGCGATGCCGATCGCGGGCACGCGGTCCCCGATCTGCTGGAACACGACCACACTGCCCACCGCCCCCAGCACCGTCATCAACGCACCGATCGACAACCGTCGCGCCCGGCCTCGGCGCCGAATGTCCGTCGGCGTTCCGTTCGTGATCGGCGATCCGCTCGCTGTGGTGCTGCCACGCGTCGCGATCCCTGTCGTCACGATCCACCTCCGGAAACGAGAACCTGAATCTCGCCGACCGACACGCTGGTGTCGGCGGAAACCCGTACCGTCTGCTGCCCGGAGACCGGGGCGCCGCCGGAGATCCCGACCCAGCCGACCTGCCAGACGATCGTTGCCACGATCGGCCAGCGCCCCGATCCACCGGTCCGTTCGGGCAGCGACCGCAGCTCGTAGACATAGCCGCAGTCGGGCGATGGCCCGGCCTGACCCGTCCACGGCGTCCCGGGCCCCTCGCAGACCACCCTCTCGCCGGACGGACCCAACTCCCATTCCACCGCCGCCAGGCGACCGGTGGCCGTGACCTCGGCGTTGCCGACGGCGGCCGTCGCGCTTCGAGGGCCGGTCAGGTCCTCGTCGCGCTCGATCCACAACCAGACCGGCACACCGACGAATCCGTTGTCACCGGTGGACAGCCTGATCACCGGGCCGCTCAGCTCCAGCTCGTTGATCGCGAGCTGGGCAGGGATCGCCGGATCGACTGCGGTGGGTACTGCGGCGTCGGGGTCCACTTCATCGGCCAGCAGTGCCAGGATCTCGTCTGTGCGGTCGGGACCTACCGCCAGACCGCCCGGCCCGCCGTTCTCGCCGATCAACGGCTGAACAGATGGCCGGCGGGGAGCGGGCTCCTCAGGGACGTCTTGTTGCGCGGGACGCCCACCCGGCGAGCCGCCCCGACTCGGGCCGTCACCGCCGTTCTCGTCCTGGTCCGGACCAGTGTCGTCGGCCTCGGCGGGCCCGCCCGGCCGTCCGGGGTCGATCGCCTCGACCAGGCATCGCCCGCTGCTCACCACCACCTCGCACGGCCGGGGTTGGGCGTAGGCGGCGCCGGCGGTGGCCAGCGGGAGCAGCGCTGTGGCCAGAGTCAGACAACCCGCTCGTCTCAACATGGCTGATCCAGTGAGGGCGCGGTCGTCTCGACGAGCCACGTGCCGGAGGCGTCGCGCACGACTTCGGCCCGGTACTGATAGCGCGGGGTCTGGCTGGCCTGATCGTCGAGCACTGTGCCGTCCGCGTCGGCGACCAGCGTCGACCCACTGATGTCGATGCAGTCGAGCACCGCGACGCGATCGGGCTGCGGGGCGAGCGCAGGATCGGGACGCGCGTCGTGGGTGATCGCTCCCTCGACGTGCGCCGGAACGCTCGCGTAGTTCCGTACCTCGATGACGACGTCGGTCAACGCCTGCCCACGGGCCACCATGCTCAACTCCGCCTCCCAGTCCTGCGCCGTCGGTGCTGCGAACGCCAGCTCGCTCACCCGCCAGAACTCCCCGTATGCGGCAATTCCCGCGGCGGACGGTGCGATCTCGTGCGTGGACGTGACGGTCGGCAACTGCGGCTCCGGCGGTGCGGGAGCGGTTCCCGAGCATGCTGACAACAGCGACGCACCTGCCACGGCAGCCAGAGCGTGCTGCCGGACGCGGGCGAGACGCCGACGCCGGGTCGGTGCGGCAGGCCGATCGTGCACGTAGCTGATCATCGCCATGACCGTTCCCCTTCCGTTCCCTGCCGTTCCCCGACGCTGCTGTGCTGGCCCGGCCCGCGTCATGAGCTGACGGGGAACGGAGTACCAGGTGGCGTCGGCGGGCGAGGGCGAATCGCGACAGGTCCCCCGAATGGAGCACAGGAGGGAACGGCTCGTCACCCCGATGCCCTTCGGTAAGCAGTGCCGAGGATTTGTCCACATGTGTGCAGACGGTCAACAACGACGGCGATGGCTGTTGCGTCGGAGCGCTCAGGATCGGAACGTCAGCGCATGGTTCTCCTCCGACTCGCGCTCGCCGCGCTCGCGTTCCTGGTTCTCGCGTCTGGCTGCGCCGGTCCGGCGGCGCAGCGGGATCTGGTGCGGACGCTTGCCGAGACGGGATGTGGTGGCGCGCCGGCGCTCGACTACCAGCAGGTGGGGAGCCGCATCGTCCTGTCGGTCAGCGTTCAGGAGTGCGTCACTGCGCATCCTCGGCGAACCGGTGAACTGATGGGATACGCCGAGGCGGCCCGAGCCATGGGACGGGCGATCTGGTCGTCGCCGACGTACCGGTTCGACTCGGTCATGGTGACCGTGTATCGAACTGCCGACGAGCCGCACCGAACCCGGCCTCAGTCCGTCCTCGTCGAGCGTGAGCAGCTGGCCGCAGACTTCGGTCCGCGGAACGTCGCGCTCGACACTCCGCGCCCGTTCGACGACGGCGGACGCACTGCGTGGAGCTACATCCCGCTCCTCGCCGCTATCGGCGGGGTACTCCTGCTCGCCGGGATGGTGCGTGCGATTCGCGCTGGCCGTGTTCTACCGATACTGATCATTCGTTGGTGATCAAGGGCTAGAGGTCGAACGAGGCGTGGAGGTGGTCGTAGTGCCCGCCCGTCGCGTCGTCGGCGTCGTAAATGCCGCCGCCGGTGTACGGGCGGCCCCAGCCGTCGGTGTCGGCGGTGTCGGGCGACCAGAAGCGGCCCTGCCAGATCAGGTACGTCACGTTGAGGGCGGCGGCGTGGGTGCGGAGCCAGGTGGCCAGACGCCAGCCGTTCTGGAGTTCCTGGCCCTCCGGAAAGTGACCGGCGGTGTCGGGGAAGTAGTCGCAGGCTTGGCCGCGGGGGTGGTCGCTGTCGGGGTTCCAGGCGTGTTCGTCCCAGCAGCCCGCGGAGCGGATCGGGGCACCGGGGCCGGGTTGGCCGAAGACGCGGACGATCTCGTCGTGGGCGTGTCGGGTGGCGGGGGTGAGGCAGCGGCCGCCGGTGGGGTCGTCGGCAGTGCACAGGACGCTGACGCCGTCGAAGGGTGTCGGTACGGGGAGGTCGTCTACGGACACCGGGCCCGGTTCGGCGCTGTACTGAGCGGCGAGGGTGTGGACCCGGTCGAGATAGTTCGCTACGAGGTCGGCGCAGGTGCGGTCGCATCCGGCCTCGCCCGCGGTGGGGACGCCGGTGGCTGAGTCGGTCACCCGGCTGCAGCCGGCGATGTGGCAGACGAGCATCCCGTCCAGCGCGGACGTCGGCTTGCCGGTGGCCTGCAGGTGCGTGGCGGCGGCCCTGAGGTTCGTGCATACGAACGGGATCGCGAGTTCCAGGTGCCGTCGGGCGTCGAGGACGTCGGCGTCGGCGGGTGGTGGTGAGGTCTCCCATGGCCTCCCACCAGCGGTGGTCCACTTGGCTTCGTTGAGTTGGTAGAGCCCGGCAGCGCCGCCGTTGCGGTCGCTGCTGTACGCGGTCGGGTCCCAGCTGCTCTCGGCTGTGATCTCGGCGATGACCCACAGTGGCGGCAGCTCCGGGCAGGTGGCCGTGGTGATGGCCGTGATGTGGGGGAGTAGCTCTTGGGCCAGGGGTGGGATCTTCGTCGCGTCGACGCCGCCGGTCGCAGTCTCGGCGGCGACGGCGGTGAGGCCGCCGAGCAGCGCGACGATGAGCACGACCGGCGCGGTGATCGCGGCGAGTCCAGCGGCCCCGGCACCGGCGGCGCGGTTCACGTCGCTACCTGTCGGGCGACGCGGTCGGGAGCGTGGGCAGCGGAACGTGCTCGGTGAGCGTTCGGAAGCGCTCGTTGTGCGAGCAGTCAGCGAACGGGCCGAGCGGCGAGAGCAGCTCACGCAGGCACGGGTCGAGATGGTCGCGGATCCACACCGACATCCCGACCCCTGCCTCGGGCGCGAGCTGCGTCCATGCGCGCCGCAATGCCTCGAAGCGGAACACCGCTTCCGGGTGCTCCCACCACAGCGGGCACCACTTGATCTCGCCGCGCAGGGGTCGGGCGATGACCGCGGCGACGTGCCGATGAACCCAGCCGATCAGCCGGTCAGCGTCGATTCCCGTGTCCTCATCGGGCAGGTCGTCCTGGGAGACGTCGTCGTCGTGCTCGGTAGTCGGCTCGGCTCGACCGTTGATGACGCCGTCGAGCAGCTCGCTCTGGTGGGCGCGCCAGCCCTCGAGGACGCCGATGCGGGCCTGAAGCTCGATCAGCAGTCGGCTCGCCGTGGTCGGGTCGTCGGTCACGACGGCTCGCCTCCCCGGGGCGATGTCCCGGCGCTGGTCGTGAACGGGTTGTCCAGCCCCAGCGCCTCCTGTGCGGCGGCCCGGAGTTCGGCGAGGGCGACCGTTGAGTACGTGCGGATGTCGACGGCGTCGTCTTCCTGGTACCAGGGCTGCAGCTCGCCCAGCCCGGCTCGCCGTCCGGTCGCGAGCAGCACGGCCTGGGAGCGGGGCAGGGCGCGCAGGACCGACACCGGCAGGACGGGTTCGCGGGTCGTCGAGTACTGCCGGCTGGGGCCGCGTGACCGGTCGTAGCTGGTGGACATCTTCTCGACATCGTGGTCACCGACGAGCCCGGAGAGTCGGCGCAGGAACTCGTGGTCATCGACACCGGCTCCGACGAGCTTGATGGTGGCTGCAGACCAGAGCGCGTCCATGCCCTGGTTGCCCCAGACCCCGACGCCCTGCTGGTAGCTCTGCAGCATCGTGATCACCTGGATCCCCCGGGAGCCGAAGTGGCTGTAGAGCTGGGGGAGGGTCTTGATCGGGCAGATGTTCGCCGCCTCGTCGAGCACGGCGACGACGGGTGGGTCGAGCCTTCCGCCGCTGGCCTGCGCGGACAGTTCGGCGACCTCCAGGATGCGGTCGACGAGCGCGGCGACGACCGGTGCGGCGGTGCCGGCACCCTCCTTCGACAGCAGATGCGTTGTCACCGGCCCAATAGCGGCCTCGGCCAGCAGCTGCCACGGGTCGAGTTCGAGGAAGCGCTGTGGGTCTCTGGGTGGTGTCCGCCAGGTCTCCGGTGGGGTGATCCAACGCAGGATCCGTTCGGAGGTGAGGGCTTTGGTCGCCGTGCGGGCGGTCTGGAAAATGCCCTTCGTGGTGACGTCGGCACCGGCCAGGCTCGCTTCCAGGTCGGCGGCTTCCAGGCCGGCGCCGGCGTTGTCCAGCGCGGTGATGGCGTCGCGGCGTCCGTACTGCAACCAGAGCAGGACGTCGCGCAGGGTCCCGCCGGACAGCGCAGCGGCCAGCAGCGTCCCGACGAGGACCTGCTCGCCTGCGGCGTGGAAGAAGGGGTCGCGCCGGGTGCCGCCGATGGTGCCCATGAAGTGCTCGGCCAGCCGGCTGGCCGCCTCGTAGCGGTGTGCGTCCGGTGCCTCCCGGACGGATCGAAGCGGGTCCCACCACCATCGCTGCTCGGCGTGTGCGATCTGCTGCGGGTCGAAGGTCCACACGGCGCCGACCTCGCCTCGCAGGCCGGAGGTCAGTGCCCAGAGGTCGGCCTTGTTAGACGTCGCGACGACCAGCCCGGGGGCCGAGAGCACCGCGGGCACCGCGACGGCGCTGGTCTTGTTGGCCCGCGGACCCATGATGACCAGCGCGACGTCCTCCCAGGACATCCACACGTCGCGTCCGGCAATGCGCACCATGCGGATGCCCCGCTCGGTCGCGGGTACGTCGGCACGCTGGTCGAGCGACGGGCGGAGGTGCCGTGCGCGCCGAGCCGACCCGCGGCCGCTGAGATCGCCGAGGTCGCGGCGGCGCAGGAGCGAACGGCGCGGGTCGCCGAGGCGCCCGCCGCGGGTGGACATAACGACAACTCCGGCGACGGCAGCGAGCTCGACACCGACGAGAGCGGCCAGGGCCGTGACGAACGCGGTCGTCGACGCAGCGGGTGAGAGGACGACGTCGATGCCGTCACGGGCGACCCGCAGGGGCAGGTCGAACGACAGGGCGGGCACCGGCCCCGGACCCGCGGCGACCACCGCGGCCACCCAGACGTCCACGGCAGCGATCCCAGCGGTCGCGATGGCGCCCAGGAGAAGTAGCGGCGCCGCGGCATCGCGCAGGATCGACGAGATTGGGTTGCTCATGACCGGTGCCGGGCCGGAGGAGCGGAGGTGGCGGGGCGCCGGAAGGCGCCGTCGGTGTCGTAGAGCGACTGTTCGGTGGGGGTGAGAGTGAGCGCGACCGGCAGTCCCATGCGCTCACCGGACTTGATCAGATACTTGCCCCGGCCGGGGTGCAGGCGTCCCGAATGCCAGGTCGGCGGGGCCGCCCAGGACGTGATGAGGGAGGCCTCCCCGTCGGTCAGCGAGGTGATGCGGCGCAGCCCGTCGAGTTCCTTGTCGGCCATGCCGCCCAGCAGCAGGATCCCGTTACGGGAAGCCATGCCGCGGGCTTTGGCGCGGTCGGCCTCGGTGGGCAGGGCTTCCAGGTCGTCGAGGGAGTGGGTGACCTGGAACGACACGACGCCGCGGTGCCGGTTGAGCCGGGTGATCCGGTCGGAGCGCTCGACCAGACCGGGCGCGACTCGCAGGGCGCGCCACAGCTCGTCCTGGACCTGGACGACGTTGCGGCGCAGTCCGAGCGCGTGGGTGGCGTCGATGAGGCTCGCCGACCAGGCCCAGGAACAGAGCATCGCCGCTGCGACGACATCGTCGTCGTCGTCATCGAGGGCGGAGATGTCGAGCGACAGTGCGACCGTGTGTGGGTCGGCGACGACGCTGGACGGGCGGTCGAAGATCCCCCGGATCGCGCCTTCGCAGAGCAGGCCGAGTGTGTTCGTGAGCTCCCGGGTCGCGCGCCGGTAGTCGGCGTCGTCGCTGCTGGCCGCGATCCGTTGCAGCGGGCCGACGCCGGTGGCCAGGACGTCGAGAACGTCGGGGATGACGGGCTCCGACCGGCCCCGGCCGTCGACTGCGGTGTCGAGGGCGGCGCCGAGCAGTCGACGTTCGGTGACGTCGACGTCTCCGCGGCGGACGATGGTGATCAGCGCCTCGAGCAGCGACAGCCGGCGTGCCCTGATCGTTTCGTGGAGCCGTTCGCGTACGGCTCCGCTCGATCGGTCGCGGGCGGCGGACAGTGGGCCGGCGTCGAGGGGGTTGAGCGCGTGCAGGCCTCGCCCGATGCGCCAGACCGAGCCGCCCAGCGCGGTGATCAGTGGGGTGTACTCGCCCTTGATGTCGCCCGGGATGACGGCGGTCATGCCGTAGCCGACCAGCCCGGTGATCATGCGCTTGGTGATGGAGCTCTTGCCGATCCCCGGCTGGCCCTGGACCCAGACGCCGGTGTTGGACACCAGCCCGGTGCGTAGCCACTCGGCGGGATCGAGCCCGACCGGCTCCGCGGTGTGCATGTGGCGCCCGATCGGCACGCCGTGCACCGACGCCCCGGAGGACACGGCGAACGGGAACAGCCCGCAGAGCTGGCTGGTGGTGGCGGCGTAGCGGACGCCCGCCTCGACATGCGCCGCGCGGCCGCCGCCCCGTACCGGCCATCCCCAGCGGCGGGGGACAGGCCGGTCGCGGAAGCTCAGTGCGGGGTCAACGTGGGTGTCCTGCATGGGAGTCTCCTCAGCCTCGGGCATGGGGTTCAGCGCCGTGTGCGGTTGCGAGCTGTTTCGGCGGGGTTGATGCCGACGCCGAGGGCGGCGGCGAAGCCGGCCGCCTGCGCGCCGCGCAGGCGGCGGAGCCGGAGCTTGGACTGCCCGGCGCGCTGCTCGAGATCGGCGACCGCTGCGGGGAGGTCGTCGGGGTCGGTGACCGTCGTGGTGAGGTACACGGTGAACCGGCCGACCCCGGCTCCCTCGGCCTCTTCGCGGGCCGACTGGAGGGCGCGGTCGCGGTCGTCGCGTTCGCGCTGGGTCTCGTCGCGGTGGGTCCGGGCGGCCCAGGCTCGCCGGATCTGTCCGGAGGTGACCTCGGCCTCGACCTTGGCGGCGGCGTGGTCGGCGGGGTAGGGCTCGTAGAGCCAGGTCACGCGCCGCGGGTACGGGCCCGGGGTCAGGAGCGAGGCGAGGACGCGGGGGGCGACGGCTTGGCGGGGCGCCTCGCGCAGCGCCCAGGACACCGAGATCCCCGAGTCGTGGCGGTAGGTGTCCCAGCTCTCCAGCGCGACGACCGGCCCGGCCTCGGACCAGGCAAGCAGCGCGGCGCGGTCGTCGAGGCGGGTGATCTCGGATCGAGCAGCCGGATCGAACGCGACCCGGATGCGCCCGGTCAGCCAACTCGTCGTCGCCCGGCCCAGCACGGCGACCCCGCAGGCGCCGAGCCCGGTCTCGATACCGGGCAGCCACCGGCCGACGTCGACCACGGCCGCGAACAGGTCCGTGGGTCGGGGGTTGGCGCGGTTCGGGTCGAATACGACGGTTAGCCGTGCGTCGACCTCGGCCGCCGTCGCCGGTGTGATCGCGACGAGCTCGTCGAGCACCGTGCGCGACAACGCGGGTGCCCGCGGGTCGAGCGCGGCCGCGACGTGGTCGCGCATCGTGGTACCACCGCTGGGCGCCGTGTCCACGGTGACCGCGACGTGCTGGACGAGCGGCTGGTAGCCGAGGTCGGCGAGGAACACGCCCCAGGACGCGACCCACAGGTCGGTCTGCGCCGCATCGGCGAGGTCGAGACCGATGGGGGAGCAGCGCAGGACCGCGGTCAGCGTTCCCGAGTTCCGGTCCCACAGCAGCGCGTGCCGCCCGCCGCGCCCGTCGTCGACATCGAGGGGGACCAGCGGGGCGAGGACACCAGGCAGGTCGTATGCGCGTGGGTGATCGGTGAGAACCCCCGCCGACAGCTCGGTCCACCCGCCGGCGCGGGCCCGGCTGAAGCGGAACCGTCGCGTCAGGGCCTCTGCTGCTGTGACGCCGCCGACGCGGACCACGACCGCGCCGACGACGACGGCGCCGATCCCGGCCAGTGGCAGCGCGGCACGCGGCACCGTCGAGATCGCCAGAACCGGCGCGAGGACGGCGAGGAACACCGCAACCGTCGCTGAGGTCGACAGCGACCCGATGCCCCAGCCGCGTTCGGGGCGCCAGTTGCCGTAGAGCCGCGGACCCTCCGTGCGCCCGTCCGAGTGGGAGGTCATGTCGGCCCGTCCGCGTCCGGCGCGCCGGAGGTCATGCCCGTTCCGACCGTCTTGGTGACCTGGGCCGCGAGGACTGCGGCGCCGGCCACGGAGCCGGCCGCCGCGCCGGCCGGGGCACCGCCTCCGCCGGACGCGGCCCCCGGGGCGGCGCCCGCCGGCGGTGGCGCGCCGCCCCCGGTGCCGGGCCCGGCCGAGCCGGGACCGGACGCGTCCAGGTCCACGGCCCGCTGCACGGCGGGTGAGCGCCCGGATCCCTGGGCAAGGGCGATCGCGCCCGCTGCGCCGATGAACCCCGAGCCGCCTCCGCCCGAGCCGGCGATCTGCGTCCCGGACCAGGAGAAGAACTTCAGCATGATCGGCATCGCGATGACGGCGAGGAGCAGCACCATGATCCCGGCGATCTGGGTGGAGACGTCGCCCGGCGCGTTGGAGTTCGGCGAGGACAGGTAGGAGAACCCGATGTAGTAGATGAACGCCGCGGCTGGCTTGTACAGGACCATCGCGAGCAGCCAGACGATGAGCTTGTCGAGCCAGCCCCGCGTCGACTTCGTCAGCGACCCGGACGCGGCCAGCGGGAGCATCGCGGCGAGCACGAGCAGCCCGGCCTGGCGCATCGCCATCAACAGCCACTGGACCAGCGACAGGATCGCGGCGAGGACCGCCACGATCAACGTGACGAACACGTTGTCACCGGGTGCGGTCAGGGCGTCGACCATGAACAACGCGAAGTTGTTCGCTGCATCGGCCAGCAGCTGCACGGCCAGCGCGTCGCCAGCTTGCAACGCCAGGTGCAGCGTGGTGAGCCCGAGGGCGGACACCACGGCGAAGCGGAACAGCCCGGTGGCAACCATGATCAGCGGCTCGGCTTTGCGGGACAGGATCAGCCGGATGGCCTGGACCAGGACCGAGCCGACCAGGACGGCGCCGACCACCCAGCTCGTCGCGCCTTGGGCTGCGATGACCGCGGAGTCGCGGGGATCGACGCTGTCGGTGGTCGCCCACCACGTCGACGTGGAGACGACCAGGTCCGCGGCGCCCTGGGCGACGGTGGCGACGAACCCCTGCAGAACACCTCCGACGGCCTGGCCCGCCTTGCAGCCGAGGTCGAACGTCCCGCATTCCTCCTGCGCCTGGGCCAGGACCGTGATCACGGCAGCTCTCCGAGCAGGACGTAGCCGGCGGTATCCGGGTGCAGGGACGGCCGCGGGATGGGAACCCGCAGTCGCCAGTCGCCGTCGTCCCACCGCAGTGTCAGGTCGACGCGGGCCAGACCGCCGGCGCTGCGGGCCTGTTCGGTGCCGGCGAGCAGTGACACCACCACGTAGTCGCTACGCGGATCACCGGCGATGATCCGGTAGTACAACGACCGCGCGGTCGTCGCTTGTCCCGTCGCCGCCGAATCCGATGTCGGCAACTCGACGCGCAGACGCGCCACCATGGCGGCCGGGTCACCCCAGCTCTGCCCCATGAGCGTCGCCTCGTAGACCGCAGGTCCGGCGGCCGAACTGACCCGCGGCGCGAGGTTGCTGGCCGCCACCGCAGCGCCGAGCTCGTCATGGGTAAAGCCTGCGGCGCGACCGTCCGCCGTGAGCATCGGGCCGTGGCGTTGGGAGACGGCGGCAACCCCGCCCGGAACCCGGGCCAGGCTCACCACATCCGGCGGCGCGACGACCTCGGCCTGGTCGGTCGGCAACGACAGAGCAAGGCCGAGCACCAGCAGCGATGTCGTAAGGCCGGCCGCGGCGGATGCATGACGTCGACGGCGAGATCGGCGGTCGGCGATAGCAAGCGCAAGGCTCATCGTCGCGTCCGGCCTATACCTGGAACGCGCCGACGATGACGGCGGCCACGGAGGCCAACGCAAGCCCGCCCAGGATCCACGCCGATCCGACGAGTCCTTCGTAGGCGGTCGCGGAGCGGTTCCGACGCCCAATGATGATCATCACCGCGCAGACCAGGATGCCGAGCACCCCGGAGAACAGAACCCCCCACTTCAACCAGCCGAGGATCTGGTCGGCGAAGTCGCCGAGCCCGGGCGGCACCGTGGCGTCGGGGTTCGGCGGCGCGAGAGCAAGGCGAACGGCGGTCGCGCCCAAGAGGTTGATCTTCATGGGGATGGGTCCCTTCGGCTGGAGGAGGCATGGTGGGGCGTTGTGCGACGTGTTGTCGCCGGCAGGCGACGTCCGCCGAGTGCCGCGGTCAGTTCACTGATGGCGCGGGCGTAGCTGCGCGCAGGACGGGGCATCTCGTCGAGCGATCGGCCGAAGATGTGACGGACGCTGTCGAGCGGTGCCGCGGACGCGCGCCAGAGCCCGACGTACGGGAGCAGCACCACTGCGGCCGCGTGCGGTTCCAGCAGGCGTAGCCGCGCGAGAAGCGCGCGTGTCGGTCGCGCCCCATCGACGAAGGTGACCGCGAGGACCGGCCGAGGCCCGACACCGCCGACCAACTGCGCGGCCCGCCCTGCCCGGATCACGGACTCGGCGGTGCTCCGGCATACGAGGACGTCAACGGCACGGCCGGTGAAGACCCCGCGATCCGTACCACCCAACGCGACGGCGACCGTCGTAGTCCCCACACCACCGCCGACCCCGGCCACAGCGGGGCAGCGGGGCCTGCGCGTATGAGGCGAAGCATGATCGGGCATCGGATTCCCTGTATCTGGGTGAGCTGACGATCAGCAGAATCCGAGTACGTCGCGTCCGAATCGTTCCCCACGACGTCCGCCGGCTCGGGGAACTGCAGGGCACGACTCGAGGCACCGGGGACCACCTCGTGAATGCCGGCTCAGGACGGTAGGTGCACCCCAGGTCATCGTCATGACGTCCTACGACGCCTTGGCGCCCGGGGCGGACGCGGAGTGCCCCGACGCGCGAGGGCCCGGCTGCGTGCCCGGGCTCGACCCGCAGAAGATCGCGCTGCTGGCCCAACGTAGCGCGCGGCTGAACGCGGTCCTGGAGGCCGGTGCGCAGCAGTACGGGTTCACGGTCGCGCGACCGCGGATCACCTCGCTGTGCGGCACGGGAACCGACGGGCTGGGCCGTGACCTGCAGGGTCTGGCCGACCCCGATCCGTTCCACCCGATCGGGATCGGTTCGCTCCGGCTGGCCGCCTCGGTCGCCCGGCTCGTCGACCGGGTGCCCACCGTGCGGCCGGTCGAAGCCGGATCGTGAGAGCAACGGGCAGTCGGGAGCCGCGGAGCTGACGATCTGCTTGCGGAAGCGCCCTCGATCGGTCTGCGACGGCCTCGGCGGACGCGTTGTGCGCCACTATCGGGGGCAGACGAAGGGAGCGATGGATGCCTGTCCATCTCGAGAGGCACGGCGGGGCCGACCGTGTTGCCGGTCTGCTCAGCCGGGAGTTCGCCGGGGTGCTCCCGCGGGCGGTCGTCCGGCACGAGGTCGGGGTGGCCGAGCGGGAGCTGAGCGGTCAGGTGCCGGCGGGTGCGCTCGAGGAGCTGATGCACCGGTTGGCCGCGCAGCGGCTGCGGCAGCGCTGCGTCGGCGGGCAGGCGTGAGCGTCGGGCCCGAGCGGATCGTCGGCCCGCCGGGGAGGATGGGCACAATGGACGCGCGGCTGCTGCTGGTCGAGGACGACGAGCGCATCCGCCAGGCGCTCGGGCTGGCTCTCGCCGACGAGGGCTGCGAGGTCGTGGAGGCGGCCTCGGGGGAGGAGGCGCTCCGGCTGATCGGCGCTACGGACGTCGACGTCGATGTCGTGCTCCTCGACCTCATGCTGCCCGGCGTCGACGGGCTCGAGGTCTGCCGTCTGCTGCGGGCCAGTGGCGACCTGCCGATCATCATCGTGTCGGCGCGGACCGATACCGCCGATGTGATCGCCGGCCTGGAGGCCGGAGCCGACGACTACGTCACCAAGCCGCTGGTGGCCAGTGAGCTGGCCGCCCGCATCCGCTCGCTGCTGCGTCGGCGGCAGCCCGGGCCGGAGGGGCCCCGCACGCTGCGGGTCGGCGACGTCGAGATCTCCCCAGAGGAGGAACTCGCCCGGCGGTGTGGTGAGGAGGTGCACCTGACGCGCACCGAGTTCGGTCTGCTGCTGGAGCTGGCCGAGGCGGGTGGCCGGGTGGTGACCCGAGAGGAACTGTTGCGGCGGGTGTGGGGCTATGACTACTTCGGCGACACCCGGCTGCTCGACGTCCACATCCGGCGGCTGCGTCGCAAGATCGAGCAGGACCCCGATGCCCCGACGTGCGTGCTGACCGTCCGTGGCCGGGGGTACAAGTCGGGGCCGGGCGGGTGACGCGGCTGCCGGTGCGTCTGTCGTTGCGGTGGCGGGTGGCCCTTGCGTTCGGGCTCGGGGCTCTGCTGTTCACCGGGGTGTTCGCGACTGTCACCTGGAACCTCGCGTCGGACTACATGCTGCGCCAGCGCGAGACCAGCGCGACCCTGCAGGCCGAGCTCAACGTCCGGCTGGTGGACGCGTCGCTCCGGTCCGGATCCGAGGGTCTCGACGACCTGCTGACCGGGCTGAGCACCGACTCGGAGTCGACGGTGCTGCTGCGGCGTCCGGAGGGGTGGATCACCAGCGGTCGCCAGGTGGTTCCCGAGCAACTGCCGGCCGCTCTGCGCGCGCTCGCCCGGCAGGGGACACCGGCCCGGCAGCGGCTGATGGTGGACCGGGTTCCGGTGCTCGCGGTCACCCATCCCGTCGCGTCGGCGGGTACGGCGTACGTCGAGCTGTTCCCGCTCTCGCAGCTCGATCGCACCTTCCGGTTCCTCAGCACGGTGCTGGCCGCAGGTGTCGCCTTGAGCGCGCTGCTGGGGGTTGCGCTCGGGGCCTGGGCGAGCCGGCGGGCGTTGCGACCGCTGACCGAGCTGACCGTGGCGGCGTCGCGGGTCGCCGGCGGTGACCTGCGCGCGCGCCTGCCGGAGCAGGGCGATCCCGACCTGGCCCCCCTCGCCGCCACGTTCAACCGGACGGCCGAGGCGTTGGAGAACCGAGTACGCCGCGACGCCCGCTTCGCCGGTGACGTCAGCCACGAGCTGCGCTCTCCGCTGACCACGATGGCCAATGCGGCGGAGGTGCTCGTGCGGCGCCGCGCCGAGATCCCCGGTGTCGCGGGCCGGGCGCTCGACCTGTTGCTCGGCGAGACCGGACGGTTCCAGCGCATGGTCGTGGACCTGCTGGAGATCTCCAGCGAGCGGGACGACGGTCCCAGCGAGTCCGTCGATCTCGTCGATCTCGTCGACCACGTCGTCGGGGTCCGCCCGGCCGCCCGCCCTGTCGTCGAGCGTGCCGACCCTGTCCCGATGGTGCAGGGGGATCGGCGGCGGCTGGACCGGGTGGTGGCCAACCTGCTCGACAACGCGGAACGGTATGGGGGTGGTCCGGTGCGGGTGGCGGTGCTGCGTCACGGCGACCGGGCTCGCGTCGAGGTGGACGATGCCGGGCCGGGGGTGGCCGAGCAGTACCGCGAGGTGGTGTTCGAGCGGTTCGCGCGCGGTGCGGAGGCGGGCCGTCGTGGTGGTGACGGGGGCAGCGGCCTGGGGCTGGCCCTGGTCGCCCAGCACGTCCGGTACCACGGTGGCGCGGTCTGGGTCGAGGAGCGACCCGGCGGGGGCGCCCGCTTCGTCGTCGAGATTCCGGAGGCCCCCAGATGATCCGACCCCGACTCGTGCCGGTCGCGGTTCTCGTCGTGATCGGATCCGGATGTGGGGTCGGCGTCGACGCCACGCCCCGACCGTTGGAACCGATCAGCAGTCTCCCGCTGCAGCCGACTCCGACCGTCGTCGAGCGGCCGGACGACCGGGTCGCAGGGTGCCTGCCGAGCTCCACCCGTCCGGCGCCGCCGTCCGCGCCGCCGTCCACGTTGCCGCCGTCCTCGTCGCCACCGGAGCCGGATCCCTGCTGATGCACCGCACCGGGCTCTGCGTCAAACCTGACGACGAGCTGACGATTCGGTCGTGCGGGGTCGGGGGCGGAGTTCCCTCCCTAGGGTGTTTCGGGTGGACACCGGTGAACGGCTCTCCCGGTTGCTCCGGGCGACTGCCTACTCCGGCGGCGGCCAGACGATCGGGCCGATCACCGCGGTCTACGTCGATGAGGCCGACCGGCCGGCATGGGTTTCCATCCTCGTCGACTCCTTCCCGTCGGGACGACTCGCACCGCTCGCTCGGTCCTGGCTGCATCCCGGTCACCGGCTGGTGATGGCGGTGATGCGGCGGGCCGTGGAAGGGGCGCCGGTCGCCCCCTCCGGCCACCTCGGCACCGAGGAGGAGGACCTGCTCTTCCGGTACTACGCGCATGTCATCACCCCGGCGAGCAGCAAGGCCCTGCCCGCGTCCGTCATCGACGCAACGCTGCCCGGCGTGACGGACCCCGCGGCCGTCCGGCTTCGCCGGGTCGCGGCCGCCCCGATGTCCGCGGACTCAGACCGGCCCGGCTCGATCGGCTGACCGACCGAGACCCGGTGCGCCCGGCGTCGGTCCTGGCAGCTCTGTCGGCGTCATCCGATGTCGCGCCGCGGGTGGCTCCACGTCCCGGCGAGGGCGAGCAGGGTGGCGGCGAAGTCCTCGACCGATCTCAGCTCCGCGATCGCGCTCACATGTTCACCGCAGCCGCCGGGTCACCACCTTGACCAGCAGGGCGGCCAGCGCGCCGTTGTAGAGCAGACCGCCGACCACGTAGGGCCAGTAGGTGCCGCCGTCGTACGCCGACCAGAACGCGCGGACCGGCCAGTAGGGCGGGAGCACGCCGAAGGCGAGCTGCCAGGGCCGGTCGAGGAAGAAGAACGGGACGACGGGCAGGGTGAACACGGCGAGCCCGACCACGCGCATCACCGCCAGGCCCTCGATCTTGGTCCGGCCGAGCGAGGCCATGACGAACCCGAGCACGGGCGCGAGCAGCCCGGCGACGACGGCGACGGGGACGCTCAGGGCCAGCGTCGGCGCGTCGACCTGCCCGGTGAGGGCAAGGGACGCGATGACGGAGATCGTCGTCAGCGCGGCCACCACCGCGGCACGGTAGGTCGGGTAGGTAGCCGGTGGCACGGGCGTGACCCGCAGTGCCGTCAGCGTGTGTTGGTCCTTGTCGTCGAGCAGTTGCAGGGCCAGCATCGCGCCCATCAGCAGGGGTGGGCCGAGCACGCAGAACGCGCTGAGGATCGCGGAGTGGTAGGGCGCGAGGTCGAACGCCCACTGCGCCCGGGCGTGGTCGGTGACCGTGGGCAGGAACCACATCGCGGCGGCGTAGAGGAACGGGCCGATCAGGACGACTCCGAGGAGGGTGTCGCGGCCGACGGTCCGCAGGTCGTTGCGTGCGAATGCGGCGATCGCGCTCATCAGCGGCCTCCCTCGGACGTGACGACGAAGCGGTGGAACACCCGCCGGGCCAGCAGGCACAGCGCTGCGATCCAGACGGCGGGGTAGGCAACGGAGAAGGCCAGCTCCCCGGTGGTCGGCGAGACCTGGCCGAACGCCGTGCCGAGCAGCAGCAGCGGCCCGTGGGTGGGAACGAGGGAGAACAGCGGGTGCGGGTACAGCCCGGCGTAGTCGATGATCGGCACGCTCGCCAGCGCCAGCAGCAGCGTGGCCGGGAGGAGCCACTCGCTGATCGACGGGAACAGCGGGGCGGTGCAGAAGCCCGCGAGCACCATCAGTGCCGTCATGAGCAGGACGCCGGCCAGGAACGCCGGCCAGCCCAGGGCCGGTCCGTGGTCGGCCAGCACCACGACCACGCAGGTGAGCAGACCGAGCGTGGACATCGTCAGCAGCTTGGAAGCCAGGTACCGCTCGAACCGCAGCGGCGTGACGACCAGGGCGAACAGTGTGCGCTCGCCCTTCTCGAAGAACAGTGCCCCGGCGATGAAGAAGAGCAGGAACTCGATGTCGGACATCAGCAGGTAGGGCATGGCCGCGGGGAGCAGGGTGTCGGGGACGAGCTGCAGCACTCCGACCCACAACGCGACGACGAACGCGGTCGCCCACCAGATCCCGTAGCGGCGCTGCAGGCGGAAGTCCATGCGCACCGCGGCGCCCAGCACGTTCACGCGATGCTCCGGCCGGTGACGTCGACGAACACGTCCTCGAGGCTGGCCTCCTGGCTGTGCAGCGACGCGACGTGCTGCTCCCGGGTCAGGGCGCGGAAGGCGTCGTCGTCGGCGAGCCCGTCGAGGGGGAAGTCCTTGTGCTGCAGCGCCGCGCGGGGGTCGAGCGGGTCGCGGTAGGTGACGCGCACGGTCCGGCTGCTGCGGCTGACCTTGTGCTCGGCCGGGGTGTCCAGGGCCGCGATGCGGCCGTCGACGACGAATGCGACGCGGTCGCAGAGCTCCTCGGCGGTCGCCATGTCGTGCGTGGTCAGGAAGACCGTGCGGCCCTCGCCCCGGGCGGACCGGATGATGTCCTTGACCCGCCGCGCGTTGACGGGGTCCATCCCGGAGGTCGGCTCGTCGAGGAACAGCAGTTCCGGGCGGTGCAGCAGGGCGCGGGCGAACACCAGGCGCATCTGCATGCCCTTGGAGAACCGGCCGACCCGGGTGTCGGCGTCCCCGGCCAGGTCGACCGACTCCAGCAGGGTCATCGGGTCCTCGGTGGGCCCGGCGTAGAGGGAGGCGAAGAACCGGAGGTTCTCCAGTGCGGTGAGCTTGTGGTAGAGGTTCGGCAGCTCGAAGGACACGCCGATCCGCTCGTAGTAGTCCGAGCCCCAGTCGGCGGGATCCCGGCCCCACACTGAGGCGCGGCCGTCGTGGCCGGTGAGCAGGCCGGTGAGGATCTTCTGGGTGGTGGACTTCCCGGCGCCGCTGGGGCCGAGGAAGCCGAACACCTCGCCCTTGTCGACGGTGAAGCCGATGCCCCGCACGGCGGGCTCGGCCGACCTCGGGTAGCGGAAGACGAGGTCGTCGACCTCGATGACGGGGGACATGGCAGCCTCCGGTTGGCACGGTGGGAACGGCGTGCCGACCAGGCTTCCCGGCTCTCCACGGCCCGCGTGCGAGCCGACGCCGCGAACGCTAGCATTGTTTCAGTAATTACTGAAGTGCCTAAGGAGGTTTGGGTGGCGGACCTCGACGCGGTGTCGGAGAAGCTCGCTCTCGCCCTGAACGAGGCCGGGATGCAGCGGATGGTCGCCCGGGTGATGGCGGCGTTCCTGTTCAGTGACGCCGACTCGCTCACTGCAGGCGATCTCCAGGCACAGCTCGACGCGAGCGCGGGATCGATCTCCGCGGCGATCGGCATGCTCCGCGCGGTCGCACTGGTCGAACCCGCGATCGTCCCGGGCAGCAGGCGCGCCCATTTCCGGATGCGTGACGATGCCTGGTCCACGCTGATGACCGGCAAGAACGCCACACTGGGGCTCATGCAGGAGATCGCGGTGGAAGGGCTGACCCACGTCGACCCGGGCAGTCCGGCGCACGGCCGCCTCACCGAGATGGCCGACTTCTACCGATACCTGGAGGTCGAGCTCCCGGCGCTGATGGATCGGTGGCACGCCTCGCGCGGAGACCGGAGGTGAAGCCGAGTGACCCGCCACAATCGGCCGGTCGGGGCACCACGGACCGATAGGGTGGACTCCGGTGCGCCGGGAAGTCTGGTCGGCAGTCGTGTCGTCGACCCTCGGGGATCCCCATGAGCACACCGCCCAATCCGGTTCGACCCCGCCTCTTCGGTCGAGGGACGTGGCCGGAGGCCTACCGCATCGGTGACATCCTGCGTACGGAGACCGTCGGCGGGGTGCTGCTCGTCGCCGCCGCCGCGCTCGCCCTGCTCTGGGCGAACTCCCCGTGGGGTGACGTCTACTCGGCGATCTCGGAGTTCCGGATCGGTCCGGCGGCGCTGCACCTGGACCTGACCCTGGCCCAGTGGGCGGCCGACGGCCTGCTGGCGATCTTCTTCTTCGTCGCCGGTCTGGAGCTCAAGCGGGAGTTCGTCGCCGGGGACCTGCGCGATCCGCGCCGGGCTGCGCTCCCGGTGGCTGCGGCGGTGGGCGGCATGGCCGTGCCGGCCCTGTTCTACGTGGTCGTCAACCTCGGGGCGGGGGCTGACGCGCTCTCCGGCTGGGCGATCCCCACCGCCACCGACATCGCGTTCGCGCTCGCCGTGCTCGCCGTCATCGGCACGAGCCTGCCCGCGGCGCTGCGGACGTTCCTGCTGACCCTCGCCGTCGTCGACGACCTGCTGGCGATCACCATCATCGCCGTCTTCTACACGTCCTCGCTGAACCTCCTCCCGCTCCTGCTGGCGTTGCTGCCGTTGGGCCTGTTCACGCTGCTGGTGCAGCGGCGGGTGCGGTCGTGGTGGCTGCTGCTGCCCCTCGCGGCGATCACCTGGGTTCTGGTGCACGAGTCAGGGGTGCACGCCACCGTCGCCGGGGTGCTCCTCGGGTTCGCGGTGCCGGTCCTGCGCCGCACGCCCGGGCCGGGGCCCGGGCTCGCCGAGCATTTCGAGCACCGCGTCCGGCCGATCTCGGCCGGCTTCGCCGTGCCGGTGTTCGCGTTCTTCGCCGCGGGGGTGTCGGTCGTCGACGCCGGCGGGTTCGCCGCGAGCCTGTCCGACACCGTCGCACAGGGGATCATCGCCGGCCTGGTCCTGGGCAAGGTGATCGGCGTGCTCGGCGCGACGTGGCTCGTCCAGCGGTTCACCCGGGCCCAGCTCGCCGACGGCCTGTCCTGGTGGGACGTGCTCGGCCTGTCCATGCTCGCCGGGATCGGGTTCACCGTGTCGCTCCTGGTCGGGGACCTCGCCTTCGGGGCCGGGAGCGAACGCGACGACCACGTCCGGATCGCCGTACTCGTCGGGTCGCTGATCTCCGCCCTGCTGGCCACGGTGGTGCTCCGCATCCGCGACCGGCGCTACCGCCGGATATGCGCGCAGGAGGCGATCGACAGCGACGCGGACGGCGTCCCCGACGTGTACCAGTCCGACCGCGGTACCGGAACTGAGTAGTCACGATCTCCTGCGGAATCCGACATTTCGGAGTATGTTATCCGCTGGTGCGCCGGGAAGTCTGGTCGGCAGTTGACGACCGGCGTCCGAAGGGTTTCCGATGACCATCCCCGCACCACCGCCACCCGAGCCGGCCGATCCGAATCCCCCACGGGTCCTCTCATCGCGAGAACGCGCCCTGCTCGCCCGCATCGAGACCGACCTCACCGAGGCCGATCCGGAACTGGCCCGTGACCTGGCTACCCGCAGGGCCCCAGTGCTCGGCGTCCCCCCACCGATGTCGCCACCCCAGCTGTGGCTGCTCGTCGCGATCATGGTGGTCCTGTCGGGCGCCACCCAGCTTCCGTCGGCAGTGTGGTGGCCGGTTCTGCCGTTGCTGACCGTGCTCCTCGTCGTGCCCTGGATCGTGTACTGCCTACGACATCCAGCCGCTGACTGAAAGGCTTCTGCTCCTGTCGAATGCGGCTGGGCAGTCCCATTCGCTCGGTGGGTTCAGGGTCGCGTTCCGCGGGGTCGAGATCGCTGACCGGAGCAGCGGTGACGTGGGCATCGGGGGCCGATCGGGTGAGGGCCGTCCGACGCCCCGGCTTCCGCGACGGGACGGACACCCGGATCCTCGGTCACGGCGGTTGTGGTAGCGCGCCTCCGGCGGCGGGATCGGTGTCCCCCGGCCCGGACGTAGTTAGCACTGTCTGAAAGTGGGTTCACCGGGCTGAGAGGCTATGACCTGCGGCGATCGACCTCGCTCCGACACCCTGCGACTCTACTCTCACGTCACAGTAGGGTTCTGCGGGTCCGGCCCCGACGGCGTGGCCCACCTCCCGGCATATGGAAGTGACGATGGCGCCCCCCGCCCTGCCCGTACGACTGCTCCCCGCTCGTCCCTCGTGGTTGAAGCCATCGGTGCTGCGGGTCGAGGCCCTGTCGGGTCTCGTGGTGGCGCTGGCGCTGATCCCGGAGGCGATCGCCTTCTCGATCATCGCGGGCGTCGACCCGCAGGTCGGGCTGTTCGCGTCGTTCACGATGGCGGTGACCATCGCGTTCGTCGGAGGGCGGCCCGCGATGATCTCCGCGGCCACCGGGGCGATCGCGCTGGTCGTCGCACCGCTGGCCAGGGAACATGGCGTCGAGTACCTGGTTGCCGCGGTGATCCTCGGCGGGCTGCTCCAGATCGCTCTCGCCGTGGCGGGTGTCGCGCGCCTCATGCGTTTCCTCCCGCGCAGTGTCATGGTCGGTTTCGTCAATGCGCTGGCGATCCTGATCTTTACCTCGCAGCTGCCCTATCTGGTGAACGTGCCGTCGACGGTCTACGTCCTGCTCGCCGTGGGGTTGGCGCTACTGGTCGGGTTGCCGCGATTGACCCGGGCCGTCCCCGGGCCGCTGGCCGCGATCGTGGCCCTCACCGCGTTCACAGTGGCTGCCGGAGTGGTCGTCCCGACGGTCGGCGACCAGGGTGAGCTCCCCGACAGCCTGCCGGTCCTGGGGTTCCCCGCCGTTCCGTTAACGCTGGAGACGCTGCAGCTCGTGGCTCCGTTCGCGCTCGCCATCGCGCTGGTGGGACTGATCGAGTCGTTGATGACCGCGAAACTCGTCGACGACATCACCGACACCCATTCGGACAAGACCCGTGAGTCGTGGGGGCAGGGAGTTGCGAACGTGGTCACGGGGTTCTTCGGCGGTATGGGCGGCTGCGCGATGATCGGCCAGACGATGATCAACGTGAAGGTCGGTGGCGCGCGCACACGGGTGTCGACGTTCCTGGCCGGTGTGTTCCTGCTGGTGCTCGTCGTGGCCGTGGGGCAGGTGGTGGCGCTGATCCCGATGGCTGCGTTGGTCGGCGTCATGATCATGGTTGCCGTGGGGACCTTCGACTGGCACAGCGTCAAGCCCGCGACGCTGCGGATGATGCCGCGCAGCGAGACGACAGTGATGTTGTCCACCGTCGTGGTCACGGTCGGCACCCACAACCTGGCCTACGGGGTCGGGGTCGGGGTGCTGACCGCCATGGTGCTGTTCGCCCGGCGGGTGGCGCATCTCGTGGAGGTCACGAGCGTGCTCGACCCGGACGCCGGCACGAGGGTCTATCGGGTCACGGGCCAACTGTTCTTCGCATCCAGCAACGACCTGGTGTACCAGTTCAGGTACGCCACGGACCCCGAGAACGTGGTCATCGACCTGTCCGAAGCCCACGTCTGGGACGCCTCGACTGTGGCGGCCCTCGACGCCGTCACCACCAAGTACGAAGCGCGCGGCATCACCGTGACGATCGTCGGGATGAACAGCAACAGCCGCGATCGACATGATCGGCTGGCCGGCCGGCTCACGGACGCCCATTGACGCTCCCGCGGGCACCGCGGGAGCGGCGAGGATTCGTCACCCCTCTTGAGGGAACGGATCTCACCGCCGACAAGCTCCCCAAACCTCGACCGACCCTTCGGCCGAGCACGAGAAAGGACGACACACCCGTGACGCAGTCCCTCAACGACATCCTGCTGGAGCCGGCCAGGCGCCCGACGGTCGTCACCGACCTGCAGGCACTCGTCGACCAGGAGGTGTCGGATTCCGGTGGGGTATCCGGCGCTGTGATCAAGACTGGATACGCCACCGTCAAGAAGGTCAAGCCCGGCATCGTGTCGCACGCAGTCGACACGCTGCTGCCGGAGGTCGCTGTGGCGCTCCAGCCGTTCTACGACGACTACCGCGCGTCCGCCGGCACGGACTTCGGCGCTTACCTCTCGGCCCGTCCGGCGCAGGCCGCCACCGCTCTCCTGGGCGTCGCCGACTCGCGGGCGGAGCAGAGCAGCTCCGACACGCTGAAGAAGGTCTATGCAAAGCTGCGTCCGCAGGGCCAGAAGAACGTCGAGGAGGCTCTCCCGCGCCTGGGTCGTCTCATCGACCAGCACGCCGGCGCCGGAGTCTGACCCACGGGCCCTGTGTGCGGAACCGCGGCACGGCCATGGGGTCGTGCACAGGGCGTCGTCGGCTCCGCCCGGGCCAGCCCTCACACCGGGGTAGTGTTTCCTGATGGTGGCGGCTGGAGACGGCAGACGGGCGCACGATGCGGATCGGTGAGGTGTCCAACCGCGTCGGTCTTTCCCACGCACGATCCGTCGAGATCGGCCTGGTCATCCCCTCGGACCGGTGACCGGGCAGCTTCCGGCTCTACACCGACGCCGATGTCGAGCGGTTGGAACTGGTCAAGACGCTGCGACCGCTGGATCTCTCGCTCGACCAGGTTCGAGAACTCATCGAGACCATGGACTCCGCCGCGATCACGACCGATGCGGACGAGGCAGACGTGATCTCGAGCCGGCTCGCCATGTACCGGGTGCTCGCGGAGAGCCGTATCGAGACCCTGCGATCCCAGGTCCAGGGTCTGGAGAGACTGTCCCGCGCGATCCGGACCATCGAAGCCGAAGCGCGGGAACGCACCATCTGAACCTGTTGATGGACCTGTCCACTGAAGCGCCCCGTGAGTGGCGGAGGCTCTGGCCGAATCCGCGGAACTCGAGCATCCCACGACGTCCATCAAGGCCCGGGACGTGACACTCCGTTCGGCAGGCCCGACACGACGCGTGACACGGTCATGCGGGAAGCAGGTGCTGCCGTGGTCGAGATCGGTGACGAGGAGCCCGGGCGGGCGACCGGAGGACTGACGTGATGTGTGCACGCCGGAGCACGAGCTCGTCGCGTGCTGTCAGGACGCGCGGTGAGCGCTCGTCGGACCGCTCGGGAGCAGCCTCACACGCACCGCCGCGCCTTGGCCGACCGCAGGGTGGCGCGCACGAGGCCGGCAGCCAGCCCGCGAAGGTGTCCGGCGCGGTCCAGGCGGTCCACCCAAGCGACCGGGATGGCTGCAGTTCCGAGCCGGGCAGCGGAGATCGCCGCCGAGATCGCGGCGATGCGAGCGGTGTCGCCGCCGAACCCCACCGCCTCCTTCACCGTCGCCACGTAGCTGTCGGGATGTCGCAGGACGGCGACGAGTGCTGCCGGGACGGACTCGGACGCGATCGGCCCGGCGCCGACGACATCGGCGACCGGATCGGGCCAGCGGTCGGTGAGGAGCGTGTGCACCGCCTCGAGGGCGTGACGGAACGCGTCCGATGTGAGACGCGCGGAGATTGCGCCGAGGACGACGGTCGGGTCGAGCTGCAGTGGCCGTTGCGGTGTTCGGAAGGCGATCGCTGCCGCGATCGCCACCGCGGCAGCGCCGTCCTGACCGATCTCGTGCGGGTGCGTGAGCCGGGCTGATGCACGCGCGATGGCTGCGAGTCGATCGAGGTCGTGGTCCGTGGGCGCGACCGCGACGCCCCACACCGCAGCCCCGTTGCCGGTGCCGCCTCGGACGACGTTCGACTCGCCGCGGCGTAGGGGGCGCCGGGCGTCGTGCTCGCGCAGGCCGCGGATCTCGAGCGCCGAGAACTCCATCGGCAGCGCGGTCCCTGCACCGTCGACTGCGCCGAGCCGTGGCTCGACGGAGAGGCGCGCCAGCACCGTGTGCAGCATCCTCGTCATCGAGGACCAGTGCAGCGGCCGCGTGTCGTACGCCCAGCGTTCGATCTCCCACCGATCGACCCGCTCCTCACCCGAGAACGGCGCGCCGATCGCCTCTGCACAGGCCAGTCCCAGGAGCATGCCCAGGACGCGGTCGTGCAGCGACCCGTCGCCCTCCAGATATGTCATCTGATGTCGACATGCGGGGTCACGACGAGCAGCTGTCCCGGCGCCGATCCCGACGATCGTCGACCGTCGCCCGGGCGGTCCGCGCGGGGGAGGGCCGACCTCGCAACGATCATGGGCATGTGTGCTCCTTCGGGTCGATGAGGACATCGGCACGCCAGAGGCGGCCCGCCTACTGGACGGGTTCAAACTATCATCATGTGAGGTTATGGCAGCCTCCATCAGGCGCTCCAAGCAGGTCATCGGGTATCTCATTCCTTACAGAGCAGCAGGATATGGTGGACGCGAGTCGCTCGATCACGAGCCGTGTCCGGCCACCCTTACGGGGCGGAGCCGACCGGGCCGAAGAAGCGGGTATCGAGTGGGTCGTCGCTCGACCTCGCGGCTCACTGATGGTGCCCGGAGAGTCCGGCCCGACGAACGGAGGACGATGTCTTCAGTTGCGACTGCGCAGCCACTTCGGATCCTGTACCGGTCCTATGCGGGCCACGGTGCTAAGCCGCGCCCCCCGTACTTCAGCAAGCTGCTGGCGCTCGTATCCCTGTTGCGGGCCGCGGACCGGTTGCCCGTGCGTCCGGAGGTGGTGTTTCTCAACGACGGTCCGATGCCCCACGACCGACTCCGGGTGATGGAGGCCTACGGCGAGGTGCGTGCGGTTCGACGTGGGGGGAGCGACCGGAGCTCCTACCGGGAGATGCTGGCCGACGAGGCCGCCCGCCCGGGGGAGGGGGCGGACCTGATCTGGCTCGCCGAGGACGACTATATCTACACCGACGACAGCCTCACGCGCCTGGTGACGGCCGCCGAGGACCGCCCGGAGGTCGACTACCTGATGCTGTACGGCTCGTTCGCCGTCGACGTCGACCGCAGCAGGGGTAGGCGGCTGACCTTGCTGCCGCAAGGAGGGTCCGACGGCCCCGGCGCGGCGGTGGTGGACATACGGGGAACGACGTGGTTCAGGATCGCCAGCACGACGAGCACGTACGGGTTACGGCGCCGGGCGTTGCGGGAGGACCTGCGACTTCTCAGGTTCGGCGCGCTGACGGGCGGGGCATGGGATGACGCGACCTGCCGCATGCTGCAGGGCTTCCTCCCGTTCGCGCCGGGGGTCGTCCGTTCCGACCTGCTGCCCTTCGGTCGGGAGCCGGTGTCGGGCTGGCCGCGCTCGATCGCCCGCGGGCTGGTCCGGTCGGCGGCCGTACCGATGTCGCGGCGCCCGTCGTCGCGGCGGCGCACCTTCCTGGGCTCCGATCCCGAGCTGGCGTTCCACATGGAGGACGGCGATGTGTCGCCCCACCCGGCGAGCACCCGCACCTCCAAGATCGACTGGGCGACGGTGGCCGCCGAGTCGATCCAGTGGGGGCGCGACCGCGGCATCCGGTTCGAGGGCGGTTCCTAGTCGTGCCCGGCAGGCGCGCGGCGCGGCGGGGGACGGGTCCGGACACAGGTTCCCGTTTCATGGTGCTCGACCAGGCCGACACGGCGCTCGGTGAGATCAGTCTGCGCCGTCGACACGACCCCGTCGCAGGTATCGAGGTGTTCGAGGCCAAGCTCGACGACGAGTTCCTCATGTCCAGCCTGTTCACCGTGGCCGAGATCGAGCTCGCGCGGCGCGGCCTCGCCGCTGTCGACAGCGGCCCGCTCGACGTCGTCGTCGGCGGTCTCGGCCTGGGCTACACCGCCGCTGCCGTGCTCGACGACCCGCGAGTCCGATCCCTGACGGTGGTGGAGGCCCTGCCCCAGGTGATCGCCTGGCATCAGCAGGGACTGTTGCCGCCGTCGGACCGCCTCATGGGTGACCCGAGGGTCGCCCTGCGGTGTGCGGACTTCTTCGCGCAGGTCGCCGCGGAAGACGGCCTCGACCCGGAACGTCCCGGCCGACTGTACGACGCCGTCCTGATCGATATCGACCACGCGCCGGATCACGTGCTCGTACCCGCCCACGCCGCGTTCTACGAGGCTGCGGGCATGCGTCGGGTCCTGGCGCTGCTGCGTCACGGCGGTGTGTTCGGGATGTGGTCCGACCGCCCTCCACTGGACGAGTTCGGTGCGTTGCTGGGTGAGGTCTTCTCCCGGACGTGGACCGAGGTCGTCTCCTTCCCCAATCCCGTCACCGCCGGGAGGTCGGCGAACACCCTCTACCTCGCGCGTCGCTGACCGCACCCGGTCCGGTCCGATCAGACGTCGACCGGGACGTCGGCCAGGTCGATCCACAGGTCGTGCGGCGAGACGAACCGTCGGTCCCCGTCGAGCCGGGCGAGCGTGTCCAGAACGGGTCCCCGGGCTCCGTGGTCCTGTGCCGCGGCCAAGATATCGATCTTCGTGGTGATGTGGCCGACGAAGACTCCCTCGACGACGTCGAGGATCTCCATGCGGGTGACGGGGTGTTGTCCTGACTGCGAGTCGTGGGTCATGCGGTCACGGTACTCTGACATCACGAGAGTGTTGTAGGTGCTCGGGGCAGCTGTACTACCAGCGTAATCGCTGTACTGATCGTGTCTCGCTCGCCGCCGACCATGACAGGGCAGGCGATTTCAGGAGGAGCGGATGTCGGTGCAGGAGACAGTGCAGGAGTTCTGGAGGAACAAGGCACGCGGGTTGCTGCTGGGCCAGGCCGCAGCCGATGCGGTGGCCTCCGGCGGCGACGGGGTCGTCATGCGCTACGGCGCTTCCACGGCACTGGCCCTCGTCGTGGGCGAGTACGTGGGGCTGCACGGCACCGTCGGCCCCGACGACATCCGACCGCTCGCGACCGCGATGGCGCACACCTGGTGGACCTCCCGTGACCGCGAGGGATGGGGACCGCGGGACGCTCACAGGTTCGGGGCAGTCCTCGGTGGCGACGTGTACCCGGTCCCGACGGAGTTCGAGCCCGCCTCCGACGGTGTGCTCGCAGCCGCGGTCGTCGCTCCACTGGCACTCATGGCGGCCGGCTCCGAGGTCCACGGGCTTGCCCGCCGGTGTGCCGCGGTGCTCTCCATGGATGCGGAGGAACGGTCGGCTGCGGCCGTGTTGGCGTCGGCTGCCGCCCTCGCACTGAGCGGGGAACTGCACCGTCCGCTCGACGCCGATCGGTTCGTCGAACGGCTGCAGGAGGGCGCAGGCTCCGGTCTCGCCGAGGATCTCGCCCTCGTGCAGCAGCTCGCCCGTGGCGCGTCGCCGGCCGACGTAGCGGCGGTCTTCGCCTTCGGTCGGATCGTCGGGGAGTCGAACTCCGCGGCGGCAGTGTGTACCGCGCTGCTCGCGTTCCTGCTGCACCACGACGATCCGGTCGCCTGTGTGCGCTTCGCGGTCGACGTGGGTGGTGACTTCACCGTCACGGCGGCGATGGCGGGAGCGCTGAGTGGTGGCCGCTGCGGCGGGATGGCTCTGCCTCTGATGTGGATCGACCGGCTCGAGCGCGTGGAGCAGGTGCGAGGCCTGGCCGACCGCATCGCGTCCCGGCATCGCGCCCCGCTGGTGTCCTGATCGGGCCGGATCCGCCTGAGCGGCCTCCCGTACCGTGCCGGCCGGAGTCGCGATTGCTCACTCTCGGTCCGGCACGGCGCACGCAGGGCCTCGACCGCACGCGAGCGCCCCGGCCGCCCTGTGCACGTGCAGCGGCCGTCCGATCCGGGCTCGCCAGGAGACGGGAACGCCGCACTGGCCGGTCCAGGCGCCCAGCAGAGCGCCGAGCATGCTCGCGGCGGTGATCCGGGTGGCCCGCACGCTCGGCGCCCAGCCGATGGTCTCGCCGAGCTCGACCAGTGCCGCCGACGCGTCTTCCGGATGGGTGAGAAAGGCGTCGATCGCAGCGTGGAGCCCCACGGCGTCCGCTGCGCCGGCGGGGCCGCTCGTCGAACTCAGGACGGGTGCGATGCCCTGCCGGAGGTGGTCGCGCATCGCGGCCATGGTCGGCAGCGTCCTGGCCGACGGGATCGGGTGGCGGGCCACCGTGCGGGCGACCGCGGTGAACGCTCTGGCGATGACGGCCTCGGCTGCGGTAGCCCCCAGGGTCCGGGCGCACTCCTCCAGTATCGGCTGTGCCTCGGCGGCGGTTCGTGCGGCGAGCGGCAGCGCGGTGACGGCGAGGCTGATCCCGGCGCGCGGCCCGGTCGAGCGATGGGGCTCCTGCGCGTCACTGTTGTTCATCAGGGCCCGCAGGCGCCGACGGTCGATCTCGCTATACCCGTCGTGGTCCTGCGTGATCCACCACGTCCTCGCCATGGTGGCGGCCAGGGAGGATCCGGTCGACGGCGGGTCACGGCGGCCGAGATGTCGGGCGACGGCGAGCGCCTGCGCGATGTCGGCGGACCGGTCCGGGGAGCCGTCCTCGTCGCACGTCGGCGTCTGGAACCAGGCCAGTGTGTCGGTGCCACGGCCGGCCGCGTCACCGGCCACGAGTCCGATGAGCATGCCCCGTACCCGGCAGCACATGTCGGCGTCCGCACTCGGGCGTCCGATCTCCAGCGCCGCGCGCGCCTGTCCTTCGTCGATGAAGCCCATGCGTCAACTCTACCGCTGTGTCAGAGTTGGCGAGGCTCGCGCACCGCGACGATCACGACGGTGAGCACCGCCGGGAGAACGCAGAGGCCGAGCAGCGCAGGCCGGTAGGAATCGCCCGACGCCCGGCCGATCGCGAGCAGGAACGGCCCGAGGGCCGAGGCCGCGACGGCGACCGCGTGCACGACACCGCGGGCGGCCCCGATCTGTGCGGTACCGAACCAGCGAGGCAGCACGGCCGCCTCGACGGTGCGGAACGCGTTCCCCGCCACGCCGACCGCGAGTCCGTAGCCGATCGCACCCCACCCGGGATGGAGGTGGCCCGCGGACACCAGCGCGACCATGACCATGAGCATCGAGCCGACCATCACCGGCTTCGCCGGGATCCGGTCGAGCACGACGCCGACGAGCAGGGTCGCGGCGAGCCCGGCCACTGTCTGCGGCAGGAACGTCGCCGCCGCCTCCGCGCTGGTGAGGCCGCGCTCGCCGAGGACGTCGATCTGATGGAAGGTCAAGGCGGTCACCACAAGCGACAGCACCCCCACCCCTGCGGTCAGGACCCAGAACGCGGGGGCCCGCAGGATCGTCCCCAGTGCCGCGCCATCCGTGACGGCCCGGCCGGGGCGACGCGAGCGTGGCGGCCTGCGCGGCAGTCCCAGCAGCGCCAGCGGGATGAGTACCACCCACACCGCGACACCCTGCACGAACCAGCCGACGCCCGGGCCGTAGGTCGTCACCACCCGTTCCAGCAGTAGCGGTGTGAGCGAGATCCCCGCGGTGCCGGCCGCGCTCACGACACCCATGGCCGCTCCGAGTCGGTGGGTCACGTGGTAGGCGACGACGGTGGTCGCGGTCAGGGTCAGCGCTCCCTGTCCGGCGAACCGGATCCCGATGAACCCCGCCGTGAGCCCCACGACCTCACCGGCCGCGGCCAGGCCCATGAGCACCGCGCCGAAGAACAGGGATGTCGCCAGCAGGACGGCGCGGGCGCCGAAACGGTCCAGCGCGCGGCCGACCAGGGGCATCCCGGCTGCACCAGCCAGGGTGCCGATCAGGTACGCCGCCGCGACCGTCTCGCGGCTGATACCCAGTTCCGCGACCATCGGGTCGACGAAGACCGAGACCACGGCCGTCTGTCCCGGTGCGGTGAGGGCGTAGGCGATCGCCCCGACACTCACGATCCGGGCATCGCGGCGGGCGCCGGTACCGGGGGGCGGGGTGCGGACGCCGGCATCGTGCGGGGGCAGTGGTTCCTCCTCGGGCGATGCCGGTCGGCGGGTAGACGGTTTCGGCGCTGTGCCGCGGCCGACGGTCCGTTTCCGCTCCGCAGTCCACCCGGTCGGGATCCTACTCTGACGTTACGGAAGGTTTGATAGCGTCGGCCCAGTGCTGACCCACCGAGAACGACGTCTGCGATGATGGATCGTCCAGACCTGAACCCCGAGGCACCCACCACGCCCCTGCAGGTCCCCTGGGCCCGCCGCCGTGCGCCGGTGCTCGTCGGAGCGGCGGCGACCTTCACCGCCATCGTGATCGTGTTGCTGGCGACGACGGTCATCAGGGGGTCGTGGGGCGGATGGGATTCCGCGACCCCGCCGTCGGACGGTCGGGGGAGCACGCTCCCGATCACGGTCGACGGGGACCGTATCGTGCGGGGTGGTGAGCCGTGGTGGTTCCTGGGCTACAACTCGTTCGTCTGGTCGGGCAACTGCGGCAACGACGACGAGCGCATGTCCGCCGAGGACATCGACGACTGGTTCTCGACGATGCGCGATGACGGGCACGGTGCGGTGCGGCTCTTCTTCTTCGAGGGCTGGGACATCGAGCGTCTGGATGCCGCGGTCGAGTCCGCGAAGCGGCACGGTCTGTACGTGACGATCACCCTCGACGACGCGATCGCCGGCTGCGGCACGAACGACAAGGACGAAGCATGGTTCGCCGACCAGGCCGAGCGCGACGCGTACGAGCAGCACATGACTACCCTGCTCGAGCGGTACCGCGGAGAGTCGACCATCGCCTGGTTCGAGTACTTCAACGAGCCGGACCCCGACCTGGACGAACTGCGTGACTTCTATGACGAGATGGGCGCCGCAGCCGCATCCGTAGATCCGGACCGGCTGTTCGCCTCGGGCACCATCGCGCCCTACGACAGCCCGGGCTCCTACCGGAACGTGCACGAGTCCGAGGGGGTCGACATCGCCTCGCTCCACGAGTACGACGAGAACGAGGTCGAGTCCAACCACGGACCCGACGCCCTCGCCGGTGCGGCGGGCAAGCCGGTGATCGTCGGTGAGTTCGGGCTCTACGCGAGTCCGGACGGGGGTGACTGCGAGCGGTCCTTCACCGAGCGCGCGGAGCAGATCAGGGCGAAGGCGCAGGCCTACACGTCCGGTGCGGGTTATGCCGGTGCGCTGGCCTGGGCCTGGCAACCGGGCGGTGATGACGACTGCGAGTACGGAAACCTCGACGAGGACACCGCTTCCCAGGACGTGCTGCGCAGCTTCAGCCCGTGACCCCGCCATGGGCCTGCCCACGGCGTCCGTCGACCGGGCGCAGCGGCTCGGTCGGCGGGTCGAGTGTTTTCCTGCGTGGAGGCGCGGTCGTCGTTCGCGGCCGGTGGCTCGGCCGCGGTCCGCGGTCGTGTCGTTCGCGGGACGAGACCGGATGCGGCTCGTCCACGAGTGCATCGTCACGGGACACGCGGATCGGTGTGGTCGTCTCGACGTCGGGCGGCGGCTTGTCCGCCTGCGCAGGTTCGGAGGGCGGTTCTGCCTGCCGGTGCAGCTCGCGCCAGAGCCGGAAGAACCAGAACGGCAGGAGGACTGCGTTGGCGATCGCGAAGCCCCACTGTGCGCCGGGCCCGCCACCGATGATCACGCCTCCGACGCCGCCGGTGAACGTCGCGGCCCCCAGGACGATCTCCATGGTCAGCGTCGCCTGGGCGCGGTCGATCGCGTAGAGCATGACGACCGGGCCGATCATGGCGCAGCTGAGGACCTGCGCGATCACGGCGGGGAGCAGCAGGTCTCGGGTGGCCGGCCAGGTCGCGTTCAGCAGGTACGCGCCGACGGCGTCGGGCATGAGCAGGAAGATCGAGCCCCAGCACAGACCCAGGAAGGAGACGACGCCCGACACGCCGGCTGCCGAGAGCAGCCACTGCCGCCGGGTGAGGCGGCCACGCCGGCGTGAGAACTCCGGGATGGCGAACGTCAACGCTGCCGAGGAGATGATCGAGGTGGGGCCGAGCAGGATCTGCGCCCCGCGCAGCGCCCCGTTGGCCACGACAGTGCCGATTGCGGCGATGACCAGCATCGCCCCCTGGGCGGCTCCGTGCTGGGTGGCCCAGGTCGCGAGGAGGTAACGCGTGAGGTCGCTCTGCTCGCGGAACCAGGCGAGGGCGCTGTGGGGAGACGGCAGTGACGCCGACTGGCGCACGGCGAGCAGCACCGCCGCGGCGCCGGACAGGCCCCATGCGAACACGAGGGGAGCGACGGACGACACGCCCAGGTACAGCATCGCGCCGACGGCGCCGAGCTGGAGGACGGCCCAGAAGGAGTCGTTGGCCGCGGCCTTCGCCGGGGTCTGCCGGGAGAAGAACACGAAGCGGTAGGAGTCCTGCACGACCACTGCAGGCAGGATGATCCCCATCGCGACGAGCGCCTCGCGCGCTGGACCACCGACCACCAGGCCGGCGGCGACGCACCCGATACCGACGGCGAAGCCCAACGTGAGTGACATTCCGGTGGCGGAGGCCGCGACCCGGTGCTGTTCGGCGGGGTCGGAATCGGAGAACCGGATGGTGAGCGGTGATGTCGCCAGCGCCCGGGCCGCTCCGATGACCAGCGCGAAGACGGTGAACGCGACGGCGAAGCCGCCGAAGGACTCCGCGTCCACGGCGTTGGCGACCATGAACGACAGGACGGCGTTGGTCAGGCTCGACACCATCTGGTCGGCCAGGTTCCACCCGGCCCGGCGGGCGACCGCGGGTACCTTCACCACCGCCTGCCCCCGGCGGGGCGACGAGTGGCCGCCACGGCCCGCACCTCGCACCGGCACCGCGGTGTCGGCGGGTCACCCGCGGCCGGCCTGCGCCGCGACAGCGTGCGCGGGGAGGCGTCCAGGCCGATGGCCGGCACGCTGTGAGGATTCACGCGGTTGTCCTTCCCTGCGGACGTGGCGGACGACAGGAACACCACGCTGGTGCCGGCGTCGGCGGTCAGGTCCGCCGTGGTGACCAGGACTTCAGCCGGAGCGCGGGTGACTCGACCCATGTCCAGCTCGCCCAGGCCACGGCCAGGGCGATCACCAATGACGTCACCCCGTAGAGGGCCACCGGCCAGAGGGCCGCGCCGGCGACGATCAGCAGGATCTGCACCGGCCAGGCGTAGACGTAGAGGCCGTAGGACAGGTCGCGGCGGGCCCCGATCCGGCGCAGCTCGGTGCGCGAACCGAGCAGCAGGACGAGGTAGGCCACCGCGGGCGGGGCCACGACGACGTAGACGAGCGTGCTCTGCGGTTCAGCGCCGACCAGGACGGCGAGCACGACCGCGCCGGCCAGGAGGGCCAGGGCGACCGCGCCACCGACCCAGCCGACCGGGATGCGGTGCGCGAGCCGGTGGAGGACCGCGCCGGCCATGAACATCGACCCGAAGCGCACCGCGATGCTCAGCGTGTCGCTGGCTTCGTAGATCGCACCGCCGGTGATCAGCTGCGAGACCACGAAGAGCCAGACCAGGCCGGCCACCACCAGCAGCGGCCAGGTGCGGTGGCGCAGAAGCCCCGCCACACCGAGGGCCGCGACGCCGAGGTAGCACAGGAACTCGTAGAACAAGGTGTAGAGCGAGCCGTTCACCGGTTCTCCACCCAGCAGGCCGTTGACCTCGAACTGGCGGATGAACATGGCGCTGTTGTTCACCAGGTAGGACAACGCGGATGACTCGCCGGTCAGCGGGAATCCCTCCAGGGTGCCGAACTCCAGGAGTTGCGCGATCGGCAGCACGACGAACGCCGTGACGAGCAGGCAGACCCAGAAGCCCGGCAGGATGCGCAGGCAGCGCCGCCACAGGTATCGGCCGGTGGACGGCGAGTTCAGGTAGCTGCCGACGATCAGGAAACCGGAGAGGGCGAAGAAGCCGTCGACGGCCATCGTGCCGATGTCCACGTCGCCGTCGGTGAGGCGACCGAGCGGATCGAATCCCCCATGCAACTTCAACGTGTGGGAGAACAGCACCAGACCCGCCAGCCCGAGCCGCAGGGCGTTAACGCTGTTCGAGCGCGGGTCGAACGCGCGGTCGAGCGTTGGACCGAAGCGGGTCGGCACACGGAGCACCGGCTCAGTCACTGGCTCGCTCGCGACCACAGCATGAAGAGTTGCCGTCGGAGCGGTCGGAGGCTCGCGGTAGGTCATCTGTTCCCCAAGGCCCGAATGCCGGGCGGCTCGTGCCGCACCGTCGCGACGATCATCTCTACTCTTACGTAAGGGTAGACCGACGGCGGCGTCGGGAATCAAGGGGGTTGTCCGCGTCGATACTCGGGGCTTCCCTGACAGCGCGGTAGGGTTACGCGATGCGGCATGTGAGTTCGGTTACGTGAGGATCGGCGAGGCCTCGGCCAGGACCGGCCTGTCGATCCGGACGATCAGGCACTACGACCACATCGGCGTCGTCGTCCCGTCCGGGCGTTCGGCCGGCGGATTCCGGCAGTATTCCGAGGGTGACATGCGTCGACTCGAGCTCATGAAGACGCTGCGCCCGCTCGACCTGTCTCTCGATCAGGTGCGGGAGCTGCTGGAGGCGATCGACCTCGCAACCTCCGGTGAGCAGGGCCCCGGCGAGGACGACTCTGCACTGACGCAGCTGTCCGTCGTCCGTGCGCTCGCCGAGAGCAGGGTCGAGTCGATGCGTGGCCAGATCGTCCGGCTGGAGCAGCTCGCCCGCGATCTACGCATGATCGAACGCGGTGAGGACAGGGCGGCACTGCGTCGGAGTTGATGGCGACCCGTATGCGAGGGGCCCAGTCGACCGGAGTCGCCGCCCCACCCACGTCGTCGATGGCGCGGTGGACCAGCCCCAGCAGCCTGGTCCCGGGATCTCGGCGTGACGAGGCGCACGACAACTCTACTCGCACGTAAGGGTAGGGTTCGGCTCGCGCTGGAGCCCCAACGTGTGTGGCTCGCGCTCCCCCGATGCGGAAAGTGACCACGGTGCCCCCTGTTCTGCCTGCCCGCCCGCTGTCTGCGCGACTGATGCCTGCCAGGCCGCCCTGGCTGCGACCGTCCGTGCTGCGCGTGGAGGCCGTGTCCGGCCTCGTCGTCGCGCTCGCCCTGATCCCCGAGGCGATCGCGTTCTCGATCATCGCGGGTGTCGACCCGCGCGTCGGCTTGTTCGCGTCGTTCACCATGGCCGTGACGATCGCCTTCGTCGGCGGTCGGCCGGCGATGATCTCCGCTGCCACCGGTGCCATCGCGCTCGTCGTTGCGCCGCTCGCCCGCGAGCACGGCGTGGATTACCTGATCGCCGCCGTCCTGCTGGGCGGTCTGATCCAGATCGTCCTGGGTCTGGTCGGGGTCGCGCGGCTGATGCGGTTCCTGCCCCGCAGCGTGATGGTCGGCTTCGTCAACGCGCTGGCCATCCTGATCTTCACCTCCCAGCTGCCCTATCTCATGGACGTGCCGTGGATGGTGTACGCGCTCCTCGCGGTCGGTCTCGTGGTGCTGGTCGGGCTGCCCCGGCTGACCAGGGCTGTCCCCGGCCCGCTCGTGGCGATCGCGCTGCTCACCGGCTTCACCGTGGTGGCCGGCGTGGTGGTGCCGACCGTCGGTGACCAGGGCGCGCTGCCCGACAGCCTCCCCGTCCTCGGGCTGCCGGCCGTGCCGTTCGACCTGGCCACGCTGCAGCTCATCGCGCCCTACGCCCTGACCATCGCACTGGTTGGGCTGATCGAGTCGCTGATGACCGCCAAGCTCGTGGACGACATCACCGACACCCACTCCGACAAGACCCGCGAGTCCTGGGGGCAGGGCGTTGCCAACATCGTCACCGGCTTCTTCGGCGGCATGGGTGGCTGCGCCATGATCGGCCAGACCATGATCAACGTGAAGGACGGTCGTGCCCGCACGCGGCTCTCGACGTTCCTGGCCGGGGTGTTCGTCCTGGTTCTGGTCGTCGCGCTGGGCGAGGTCGTCGCGGTGATCCCGATGGCCGCGCTGGTCGGGGTCATGATCATGGTCGCGGTCGGGACGTTCGATTGGCACAGCATCCGGCCCTCGACCCTGAGAATGATGCCGCTGTCCGAGACCGCGGTGATGGTGGCGACCGTCGTGGTCACCGTCGGCACGCACAACCTCGCCTACGGCGTGGCGGTCGGGGTGCTCGTGGCGATGGTGCTGTTCGCCCGGCGGGTGGCCCACGTCGTGGAGGTGACATCGGTCGTCGATCCCGATGGCAGCACCAAGTTGTACCGGGTCAGCGGGCAGTTGTTCTTCGCCTCCAGCAACGACCTGGTCTACCAGTTCGCTTATGGGACCGACCCGGAGAACGTCGTCATCGATCTGTCGGCCGCCCATGTGTGGGACGCCTCGACGGTGGCCGCGCTCGACGCGATCCGGACGAAGTACGAAGCCCGTGGCACGACCCTGACGGTCGTCGGGATGAACGACGGTAGCCGGGTGCGGCACGACCGGATGGCCGGACGGCTCTCCGGCGCCCACTGAGCGCGCCGGAGAACGTGCCGCCCCCACACACTGAGGCTCGGCCGATCCGTGGCGACTCCCTACCACTCGGGTAGGGTCGCGACGATGGCGACGGGGGACTTGAGTAGGCGAGGTACCTGATGCGGATCGGCGAGGTCTCCGATCGGGTCGGACTGTCCTTGCGCACCATCCGGCACTGGGGTGAGATCGGCTTGGTCGTGCCGTCGGACCGGTCACCGGGCGGGTTCCGGTTCTACTCCGAGGCGGATGTGGCCAAGCTCGAGCTGGTCAAGGCGCTACGGCCGCTCGAACTCTCGCTCGACCAGATCAGGGAGCTGGTGGAGACGATGGATGCGGCCGCCGTTGCGGCAGACCCGGACGAGGTCGGTCCCATCGCCGCGCGGCTGGCCATGTACCGGGCACTCGCGGAGAGCCGGGTGGAGACCCTGCGGGCCCAGATACAGGGTCTCGAACGCCTGAGCCGTGAAATGCGCACCATCGAGGGCGACGCTCGACACCGCGCCCGCTGAGCCGATCGAGTTCCAACCTCACATCGGGGTAGGGTCCTCCCGTGAGTCCCGACTCGTTGTCGTGCTGGAACGACGTCACCGTCGCGCACCGATGAGGTCGCAGATCGCCGCGCAGGCGCTGCGCCGCCGCACCTTCGCCGTGATCTCCCACCCTGACGCGGGCAAGTCGACGCTCACCGAGGCGCTCGCCCTGCACGCCGAGGTGATCGACTCCGCGGGTGCGGTGCACGGCAAGGCCGGGCGCAAGGGCGTCACCTCGGACTGGATGGAGATGGAGCGCGCCCGCGGCATCTCCATCACCTCCGCGGTGCTGCAGTTCAGCTACCGCGACCACGTGATCAACCTGCTCGACACCCCGGGCCACGGCGACTTCTCCGAGGACACCTACCGGGTGCTCGCCGCCGTCGACGCCGCGGTGATGCTGCTCGACGCGTCGAAGGGACTGGAGGCGCAGACGCTCAAGCTGTTCGACGTCTGCCGCAGCCGCAGGATCCCGGTGATCACGTTCGTCAACAAGTGGGACGTGCCGGGCCGCGAGGCTCTGGAGCTGCTCGACGAGGTGGAGCAGACGATCGGGCTGCGGCCGATGCCCGTCACCTGGCCGGTCGGGATCGCGGGCGACCTGCGCGGGGTCGTGGAGTGCGCCACCGGCGAGATGCGCCGCTACACGCGCACCGCGGGCGGGGCCACCAAGGGCGAGGTGGAGCTGCTCGACGCCGAGCGCGCCGCCGCCGAGGAGCCGCTCTACACCGAGACCGTCACCGACGAGCTGGCGCTGCTGCGCGAGATCGGCGCCGACTTCGACTCCGGCGACTACCTCGCCGGCACGGCCACCCCGGTGCTGTTCGGGGCGGCCCGGCACGGCGTGGGCGTCGGGCGGCTGCTCGACGCGCTCGTCGACCTCGCCCCCGCCCCCGCCCCGCGCCCGGACGCCGAGGGCACGCCGCGCGAGCTGGACACCCCGCTGTCCGGGCTGGTGTTCAAGGTGCAGGCGGGCATGGACCGGTCCCACCGCGACCGCACCGCGTTCCTGCGGATCAACTCCGGGCGCTTCGAGCGCGGCATGGTCCTCACGCACGCCGCGTCCGGGCGCCCGTTCGCCACGAAGTACGCGCAGGCGGTGTTCGGCCAGCAGCGCACCACGCTGGAGGAGGCGTTCCCCGGCGACATCGTCGGGCTGGTCAACGCGGGCGCGCTGCGTCCGGGCGACACGCTCTACGCCGACGAGCCGGTGGAGTTCCCGCCGATCCCGAGCTTCGCCCCCGAGCACTTCGCGGTCGTGCGGGCCAAGGACGCGGGCCGCTACAAGCAGTTCCGGCGCGGCATCTCCCAGCTCGACTCCGAGGGCGTCATCCAGGTCCTGCGCTCCGACCGCCGCGGCGACCAGGCCCCGGTGCTCGCCGCCGCCGGGCCGCTGCAGTTCGAGGTGGTCACCGCGCGGCTGACCGACGAGTTCGGCGCGCCGGTCTCGCTGGAGCAGCTGAACTACTCGGTCGCCCGGCTCACCGACGAGGCCGGGGCCGCGGTCCTGGACAAGGAGAGCGAGGTCGAGGTGCTGTACCGCTCCGTCGACGGGGCGCTGCTGGCCGTGTTCGTCAACAAGTGGCGGATTGGCGTGGTCGACCCCTGACGCGTCACCGGCTCGTCAGGCACTGGGCACGATTCGCGTCCGGGGAACCGACCGGCAGAGGGCATCGGCCACCGCGGCGATGCGCGGGGCCGGACGTCGAGGCGCATGAGCAGGTCGGGCGGGAGCCCGGACGCGCCACATCTCGCGCCCGCCAACGTGCCCGCCATCGCAGCGATGGAATCGGTGTCACCCCCCACTCGGGCCGCAAACTCCAAGACCTGCTCCGGGTCGTCGGGGCTGCGCAGGAACGCCAGGACCGCCATCGGCACGGATTCCAGCGCGGCGATCCCGTTGCCGAGCGATCGGGTGGCGCGGGACGGCCGCGAGTCGTCGAGGACGTGTCGCAACCGGGTCAGACGGGCCCGGAACTGCGGCTGCCGATGGCACTCGTCGAGGACGTCGAGGTACCACGACCGGTCCAGCTCGGTGTCACGCGGCAACGTGAAGGCGAGTGCCACCGCCGCGGCCAGCAGGGCTGCGCCCGCCTGGCCGATCGCGTGCTGGTGGGTGATTCGGGCCACGGCGCGCGCCTGCTCGCAGACGTCGGTCAACGGCAGCGTGGTGAGGGCGACCGGGGCGATCCGCGTGGCCCCGCCGTTGCCGTAGGAGCCGGTACCGTCGAACAGGTCTGATGCCACCTGCCGCCAGTCCTCGTCGCGCAGCAGTGCGCGGAAGATCTGCTCGGGGCCCGTGCCGTATCCGCGCCACGGCTCCGCGCGCCACTCCGCTGCGAGGGCGAGGGCGAGGGCGAGGGCGTCGCCGTCGAGGTCTCGATCCTGCCCGGCGGCGTCGCGCGCGATCAGATGCTGGGCCACGACGAGGGTCATGGCCGTGTCGTCGGTGTGGACGAGCGGCGTCGCGGCGAAACGGTGCAGAACGAAGTCCGCTCGGTCCACCGTCGACCGGCCCTCGAACGGTGCGCCGAGGCTGTCACCGCACGCGCCGCCGAGGAGCGCACCGCGCACCCGGTCCTGCAACTCGTCGGGTTCGACCGCGCTGATCCGCGACCGCTCCGCTACTTCCAGATCCATGGCGAACCCCGCGTCGGTTGGGACGTGCAGCGAGCTGTGTGGCTCCAGCTGCGGCGACGTCGAGAGATGCCACAATCTTACATGATGTGAGGTTAATCGAGTCGATTGAAGATGGACCGACGCTGACAAATCTTACACGGCTGGAGAGTAAGTCTTGTCACGTAACCTACGGCCAAGCTCGTAACCTACGGCCAAGCGGGTATGGATCCGGCCGCGGCGGAACGCACGGGTGGGCCTGCATCATCGACCTCCCGTCACGCGACACCCCGGTTGCGGGACCGGGCACGAGGCGTCGTGCTCGGTGCGGCGATCGGTGATGCGCTGGCGGCGCCGGTCGAGGGGGCCGTCGGTGTCACCGAGGCCCAGCTCTCCGCGTGGACGAGGTCGCGTCGTGTGCTGCGTTACACCGGCTTGACGGCGACGATGCTCACGGTGGGCGAGCACCTGGCGGCGGCCGATCCGCACGCTCCACTCGACGAGCAGAGCCTGCTCGAGGCGCTCGTCCAGAACCGGCGGCGGGCGCCGTGGCGTTGGTGCGACACGATGCCGGGCCAAGCCTCTCAGGCGACGGGGCTGCCGACCATGCGCCCATCTGCGTCCGCCGGTTCGGCGGGCGACATCGGCGGCGCCGTCGGCGTCACCATGTGCGCCGTGGCGCGCGCCGAGCTCGGACCGCGCCGTGGCGCGCGCCGAGCTCGGACAGGTCGCCGCGCTCGCCCGGTTCGGCGCCACCCCGACCCGACCCGACCCGGGATCGTCGACGAGGATGCGGCGGTCGCCCATGCAACGGCCGTGGGGCAGGCGATGCGGACCGACCCGGCGGTCGCGGCTGCGGTGCACCCGTTCGTCGAGCGCATCGCGGTGGGGTCGTGTCGGTCGAGACCGAGGGGATGCTGCAGGACGTACAACATCTCGGGCGGAGCTGCATCCCCGCCGAGGTGTCGACTTCCTTCGGCGTGCCCGGATCGGTGCTGGGGACCGTGTCGGTGGCCCTGGTCGCGTTCCTGCGCGGATCCGACGGGTTCGCCGACGCGATGGGCTTCGCCTTGCGAGTGCACGGCAGGATCGGGCCGGTGGCCGCGATGGCCGGTGCGATGGCCGGCGGGCGGTCCGGCGCGAGCGGCATCCCGATCGCCTGGCTGGACGGCTTGGAGAATGCTCCACGCCTCACCACTCTCGCGGATGTACTCCTGTGCACCCGGATCGCCACGGAGCGCACGGCGGACGGACCATCGGTCCCCCTGTCACGCCAGGGTGATGAGGTCCAGGTAGTCGTCGGAGAACAGGTCCTCGGTTCCGTCGGGCAGCACGATGACCCGCTCGGGCCGCAAGGCGGCCACCGCACCCGGGTCGTGGGACACGAGGATCACGGCGCCCTCGAATCGGCCGAGCGCGTCGAGCACCTGCGCGCGGCTCGCCGGGTCGAGGTTGTTGGTCGGTTCGTCGAGGAGCAGCACGTTGGCGGCGCCGGACACCAGGGTGGCCAACGTGAGACGGGTGCGTTCCCCACCCGACAGCGTGCCGGCCGGCTGCTCGAGCTGCTCACCGGTGAGCAGGAACGACCCGAGCAGGTCCTTGAGCTGCTGCTCCGGCGCGTCCGGCGCCTGATGCCGGACGTTGGCCCACACCCCGTCGTCGAGGTCGAGGGTGTCGTGCTCCTGGGCGAAGTACCCGAGACGCAGACCGTGGCCGTGCACGACGCGACCCGCGTCGGGCTGCTCCACCCCGGCGAGGATCCGTAGGAGCGTAGTTTTGCCCGCGCCGTTGCGGCCGAGGATGACCACCTTGGAGCCGCGGTCGACGGCGAGGTCCACGCCGTCGAAGACCTCCAGCGGCCCGAAGCTCTTGGTCAGTCCCGTCGCGGTCAGCGGTGTCCGTCCACAGGCTGCGGGGGCGGGGAACCGGATGCGGGCGGTCCGCTCACCGCGGCGGGCGGTGGCAGTGTCGGCCAGCAGCGTGTCGGCCCGGCGGGCCATCTGCTTGGCCGCCGCCGCCCGGGTCGCGTTGGCTCCCATGCGGGCGGCCTGCGTGCGCAGCGAGGTGGCCTTGCTCTCGGCCGCGCCGCGCTCACGGCGGAGTCGCTGATCGTCCGCCGCCCGGGTGGTCTGGTAGGTCGCCCAGTCGGTGTTGTAGATGTCGATCTCGCCCCGCCCGGCGTCGATGGACCAGACGCCGTTCGCGATCTCGGCGAGCAGTCCGGTGTCGTGGCTGATCACCACCAGACCGCCGGCGTAGGCCGTGAGGAAGCTCCGCAGCCAGGTCACGGAGTCGATGTCGAGGTGGTTGGTCGGCTCGTCGAGCAGCAGCGTCGTCCCGGTGCCGGCGCCGTGGTCGGTACTGGCGCCGAACAGGATGCGTGCCAGCTCCACCCGCCGCCGCTGCCCACCCGACAACGTCGACACCGTCTGGGTGAGCACCCGCTCGGGCAGCCCCAGGTGGGCGCACACCTGAGCGGCCTCGTTGTCGGCGGCGTAACCGCCCAGCTCGGTGAATCGTTCCTCCAGCTCCCCGTACCGCTGGACGGCGCGCGCGAGGGCGGCTTCGTCGGCCGGCTCGGCCATCTCCACCTGTGCCTTCTCCAGGTCGCGCAGCAGGGTGTCGAGGCCCCGCGCCGACAGGACCCGGTCGCGCACCAGGGTGTGGGGATCGTCGAGGCCGGGTTGCTGTGGGAGGTAGTCGACCTGCCCGGTGCGCTGGACCGTGCCGCGGAAGGGCCGTTCCCGCCCGGCGAGCACCCGCATGACGGTCGTCTTGCCCGATCCGTTGCGTCCGACCAGGCCGATCCGGTCTCCGGGCTGGACCCGCAGCGTGGTGTCGGTGACGAGGATGCGGGAACCGGCACGCAGCTCGAGGTCCGCAACAGTGATCATCGCCGGGTGCCCGTCCTTCACGGTGGGAGGTGGACCGGGCGTGCCGAGACCGGTCGTCGAGTGCTGAACACTCGACAGGATAACCTCACATAGTGTGAGACTGTCTCGGGGCATCGACCGCTCGTCACCTCGACGTCGGACCGATCAGCTGGAACGCAGTGCGACGACTGGGCCGTCGGGCCGGCCACGGCTGCACCACCCGCCGACACGCGAGTGCGCGGCCACCGGTGACGGCCGAACCGGGTGCGCTCCGTGACGTGGATCGAGGTGGTCGTCCTCGGCCTGGTGCAGGGCCTGACGGAGTTCCTGCCGATCTCTTCCTCGGCGCACCTCCGCATCACCTCCGAGGTGTTCTTCGGCCGCGACGCGGGCGCCGCGTTCACGGCGGTGACCCAGCTGGGCACGGAGGCCGCCGTGGTGACGTACTTCGCGAAGGACATCGGCCACCTGGCCGGTGTCTGGTTCCGCGGCTTCCGGATGCCGATGGTGCGGATCACCGACGACTACCGGATCGCCTGGTTGGTGATCATCGGTACGGTCCCCATCGCCGTACTGGGCCTGCTGTTCGAGGACCAGATCCAGACCGTGGGACGCAACCTGTGGTTGGTGGCCACCACGCTCATCGTCTTCGGCCTGTTGCTCGGTTTGGCGGAGCGGATGGGGCGTCAGCAGGTCGAGCTGCGCAAGATCACCCGGAAGGACGGGATCCTGCTCGGCTTCGCGCAAGCAATGGCCCTGATCCCCGGGGTGTCCCGTGCCGGGGGGACGATCACAGCTGGATTGTTGCTGGGGATGACCCGCCCCGCGATCGTCCGCTACTCGTTCCTGCTGGCGATCCCGTCGGTGTTCGCGGCGGGGCTGTTCCAGTTGCCGGATGTCTTCGCGCGCGACGGACCGAGCGTGCCACAGATGATCGTCGCCACGGCCATCGCATTCCTCGTCGGCTACGCAACGATCGCGTGGTTGCTGCGCTACGTCGAGCGCCACAGCGTATACGTCTTCGTCTGGTACCGCGTCGTACTGGGTGCGCTGATCCTGGTCGGCCTTTCGGGAGGTTGGCTCCGAGCGGCCTGACGCCGGAGCCGGCCGCGCCCACCGTCGCGGTTCAGCCGGTCAGGCGGGCCACCGGCTCGTCCACCGTGGCGTGGGCCCGCCCCAGGAACGGCGTGAGCGGGCCGTGATGGGTGAGATGGAGCTCGTGCATCGCTCGCGTGCAGGCGATGTAGAGCATGCAGCGGTCCATGTCGGTCACGTACGTGATCTCGTCGACATGCGTGACTATCACGGAGTCGAACTCGAGGCCCTTGGAGATGTGCGCGGAGGTGACCACGACCCCCGCGGCGAAGGCCGTGCTGTCGTAGTCGAGCAGTGTCGCCGCCACGCCGGCCTCGTCCAGAGCTCGATGGACGTCCCGTGCGTGCGCGACGGTCTTGCAGATGACGCCGAGGGACCGGTACTCGCCCTTCCGATGCCGCTCGACCAGGGCCAGGACCCGTCGTTCCTCGTCGCGCCGGTCCGTGCAGGCGACGACCTGCGGTGGCGCGCCGTGCCGCGAGACCGGGACGAGCTTGTCGTTGCGGGAGATCCGCTGGGCGAACTCGGTGATCTCCGAGGTCGACCGGTAGCTCTTGTTCAGCTCCAGGCAGTCGGCCTCGGGGAAGATGCTGTGGATCGTCTGCAGCGACGACGAGCTGAACGGGTTCACCGACTGGTTGGAGTCCCCGAGGATCGTCATCGTGCAGGAGAAGAGCTCGCGCAGCACGGAGTACTGGATCGGTGTGTAGTCCTGCATCTCGTCCACCACCAGGTGGCGGATGTGCCCGTAGCTCCGCTGCCGCGTCGTCCTGATCATTGTGTAGACCAGGGGGAACACGTCGGCGTACTCGAGTTTGCGGCGGCCGAGAGGCATGAACAGACGTCGGCGGTCCGGGGAGCGGAAGAAGGCCCGGTACAACGAGAGCGGGTCCTTGTACGGGAACATCGCCCGGACCTGCCGGCGAACGCCGTTGGTGTCGGCGGCGGCCCAGGTGCCGCCGCGGTCGCGGACCTGGTTCTTGAGCAGGTCGACGGCGCAGTTGGCGACGTGGTCGATCCGGGTGAAGATCGGGAAGGACCGGGACTCGTCGAACATGCCCTGAACCCACTCGGCGGAGAGTCGACGGTGCTTCTGCGCGATCTCGGCGGGGGTGAACTCCTCCCGCACGGCCGAGTCGATCCAGGCGCCCAGCTCGGCGACGAACTCGGAGGTCGCCTTGTAGCGCATCCGTTCCGCCGCGCGGTCGTCGCTGCTGCCGTCGAGCAACGAGACGACCTGCTCGCTGAAGGTCTGGTGGTCGATGACCGACCCGAGGAGCTCCGCGGCGATCCGGTCGAAGCCGATCTCGGCGATCCGCTCCTCGCCGAGCTCCGGGAGCACGTCGGCGATGTAGTCACCGAAGACCCGGTTCGGCGACAGGATCATGAGGTTGTCGGAGGAGAGGGAGTCGCGGAACCGGTAGAGCAGGAACGCCACGCGGTGCAGCGCGATCGACGTCTTCCCCGAGCCCGCCACGCCCTGCAGGATCAGCACCTGCGCCGTCTCGTTGCGGATGACGGCGTTCTGCTCGCGCTGGATGGTCGCAACGATGTTCTTCATACGGTCGTCGGCGGTCTGGCTCAGCTCGCGCTGAAGGACATCGTCGTTGATGTTGAGCGAGCTCTCCAGCATGTACTCGAGGCACCCGCCGCGGATCTTGTACTGCCGCTTGCCGGTGATCTCGCCGTGGGTCGTGCCCCCGGGTGAGCGGAAGTGCGCTGGTCCGGACTCGAAGTCGTAGAACAGGCTGGAGACCGGTGCGCGCCATTCGTGGACCACGATCTCGTTCGTGTCGGGGTCGGTGAAGTTGTGCATGCCGATGTAGAGCGGTGCGGAGTCCGCGGTGCCGTCCTCGCGGAAGTCGACGCGGCCGAAGTACGGGGAGTCCAGCAGTCGCTCGATGCGCTTGCGACGCATCACCGCGTGCTCGGCCGACTTCACCGACAGGTCGATCGACGTGCGCAGGCTCGCCTTCTCCGCGAAGTCCATATCACGCCGGTTCTCCCACATCTGCCCCTTCTGCTCGTCGATCGTTCGCACCGAGGCATCGATCGAGTCGGACGTACGCTCCCGCTCCGTGGCCAGGAGCGCCAGGGTCTCGATCAGGTACCGGCGTTCCTGTTCCTCGTCCCTCCTCTGGGTATCCGTCACCGTCACCTCCGCGTGTCCCATCGGGCACCAACCCTACCCGTATGTGAGGTTCGGGCCGGAGTGCGGCGGCGTCACACCTGTGAGGTCAGGAGGCGCCCCGGTAGGTGCCGAATGTCCAGACATTGCCCTCGGCATCGCGCAGCGAGCACGCCCTGGTGGCCACTCCGGATCCGAACCGGGTCTCGTTGGGCGGCTCCACCACCTCCACGCCGGCCCGCTCCGCTCGCTCGTGCACGGCGTCGACGTCGTCGGTGACGACGTAGGAGGCGCCGGCTCCCGGCTGCACGCCGCCGTGCACTGCGCTCTCGGTATGCGCGGCCGAACCGAACACCACCGCCCCACCCTCCGGCCAGCGCAGCTCGGCATGCACGATGTCGCCCCGGTCGTCCCGCACCACCAGCGCCGCACGGAAGCCGAGGACGTCGACGAGCAGGTGCAGGGCACCGGTCGTGTCGCGGTAGTGCAGGATCGGCCAGACCGAGGCAGGTGGGTTCTCCGGCATGCTGCGACGGTAGCCAGCGGATGGGGCACGAGTCAGGCGTCGACCAGGACCACCACGACGACCGGCGCGCGGTTCTTGACCCGGCGGATCCACGTGGTCACGGCAGCGGCGACGGCCTGCTCCTGCCGGGCCGACGTTCGAGCCGCCGGCCCGGAGAGCTCGGACAGGGCCTTCTCGATCACGGGGGTCGCGCCGTCGAACCCCTGCTCGTCGTGGGCGAAGCCGCGGGTCAGGTAGTCCGGGGGCTCCGTGAGCTGCCCGGTGTCGGGATCCACCAGAACGACGACGGTGACCACGCCCTGCTGGCCAAGGACCCGCCGTACCTCCAGGGACTCCTCGGTGACCGTGCCGACCGTCTGGCCGTCGACGTAGACGTTGTGGGCCGGGACGGAGCCGGTCAGAGTGGCGCGGCCGCCGATGAGGTCGATCACGGCGCCGTCGTGGGCGATGAGGACCCGGTCCGGAGCGATGCCGGTGCTGATCGCGAGGTCGGCGTTGGCGCGTAGGTGCCGCGCCTCGCCGTGGACGGGCAGCACGTTGGCGGGACGGACGATGTTGTAGCAGTAGACGAGCTCGCCCGCGCTGGCGTGCCCGGACACGTGGACCTTGGCGTTGCCCTTGTGCACGACGGAGGCGCCGAGGCTGGTCAAGCCGTTGATGACGCCGTAGACGGCGTTCTCGTTGCCGGGGATCAACGAACTGGCGAGCAACACGGTGTCACCGGGGCCGACGTCGATCATGTGGGTGCCGGCGGCCATCTTCGACAGCGCCGCCATCGGCTCGCCCTGCGACCCGGTACACACGAGCGTGACCTTCGCGGCGGGCAGGCGGTCGAGCGCCTTGAGGTCGACGACCAGCCCGTCGGGTATGCGGAGGTAGCCGAGCTCGGCGGCGATCCCCATGTTGCGGACCATCGACCGGCCGACGAAGGCGACCTTGCGGCCGTGTTGGTGGGCGGCGTCGAGTACCTGCTGGATGCGGTGCACGTGACTGGCGAAGCTGGAGACGATGATCCGCCGCGGGGCGGTGCGGAAGACCGTCTCGATCGCGGGTCCGAGTTCGCGCTCGGCGGTCGTGAAGCCGGGTACGTCCGCATTGGTGGAGTCGACGAGCATCAGGTCGACACCCTCCTCACCGAGGCGGGCGAACCCGCGCAGGTCGGTGATCCGACGGTCGAGCGGGAACTGGTCCATCTTGAAGTCACCGGTGTGCAGCACGAGGCCGGCCGGGGTGCGGAGAGCGACGGCGAGCCCGTCGGGGATGGAGTGGTTGACCGCGAGGAACTCGCAGTCGAACGACCCGAGAGGACGCCGGTCCCCTTCGGCGACCTCGATGGTGACCGGTCGGATGCGGTGCTCCCGCAGCTTCGCGGTGATGAACCCGATCGTGAGCCGGGACCCGACCAGCGGGATGTCGGGACGTTCGCGCAGCAGGTAGGGCACGCCGCCGATGTGATCCTCGTGGCCGTGGGTGAGCACGATGGCGACCACGCGGTCGAGCCGGTCCCGGATCCAGGAGAAGTCGGGCAGGATCACGTCCACACCCGGCTGGTGCTCCTCGGGGAACAGGACCCCGCAGTCCACGATCAGCAGGTCGCCGTTGTGCTCGAAGACCGTCATGTTGCGGCCGATCTCGCCCAAGCCGCCGAGCGGAACCACGCGCAGGCCTCCTGCCGGCAGAGGAGGCGGCAGAGGAGACTGGCGTCGTCGATTCATACCCTGACGCTACGGGAGGCTCGAAGGCCGGGCGGATCCGAGGTGCTCGTCGGCGGATGCAGCAGACATCACAGGTCAGTCTGTCATTCGAGGTCCGGAATCGTGCTGAGGGAAGGCGGCGTAATCGGACCCGACGTCCGATTACGCCGCTGGTGGGCCGTAGCGAAGTCGCGGCCCGCCATCGCAGAGCGGACGACGGTGGAGTCGAGCTCGGCACCGGAGTTGCCCCGCGCCGACCACAAGCACCGGGCCTGTGGTGCTGCGAGATCGGTATCGGCCCGACTCGCTCGTCAGGGTTCGGGGCGCGCGAGACAGCGGTGCCAGCGTGCGGATCTCGACGGCGGTCGAGTGTCCAAAGCCGGCCCGAGTGACGCCGCCATCGCCGAGCGGCCACTCGGCAGCGCGCACCGGGTCGAACAACTCTCGTCAGTTGTGTATCCCAGATCACCGACAGCCTCGAATGGCCGGGGCAGGTTGGTCCGACACGGCCTGCATCCGCGGGCTCGAGAACTGGAGCTGACGATGGTCTCTGATACGCGGACAACGGCGACGATGCTCACCCGGGCGATGGACGGGGTACTTGCCGGTCTCGCGGGCGGTGTGATGTTCGGCGCGTTGATGGCCATGATGGGGATGCTGCCGATGGTGGCGATGCTGGTCGGGTCCACTAGCCCCGTGGTCGGAGCGATCGTGCACCTGGTGATCTCGGCCGGGCTCGGGGTGCTGTTCGCGCTGGTCGTGCCGGCGTGGAGCGTCGCGATGACGCTCGTCGCCGGAGCGGTATACGGCGTGGTCTGGTGGGTGCTCGGACCGCTGCTGATCATGCCGACCGTGCTGGGGATGTCGCAGATGGTCTTCGTCGTCGACACCACCGCGCTGTTCAGCCTGATGGGACACGTGATCTTCGGAGTGGTCGCAGCCGCCGTGCTCGTCGCCCTGCGTCGCCGCCGCGCCCGGGCGTGAGGGCGCAGGATCCGCTGAGGGTGGTGGTCTCGGCAGGGTGTGCCGCGTGCCGGAGGGCCCGGGAGCTGGTCGAGGCGATCCGACGACTGCGCCCGGCCCAACCGATCGAGGTGATCGATCTCGACGACCGCGACGCCGAGGTGCCGGCCGGGGTCGTCGGGACCCCGACGTTCCTCATCGGTCGGGAGATCGTGTCCATCGGGAATCCCTGCCTGGGCCTGCTCCTCGACACACTGGACGCCGTGGAGTCGGCGGACGGGCCGTGCTGAGGCGACCGGGCGGAGGGGTCGGAGTGGAGGAGGGCCACCATTGTCTCGACGAGGTGGCGCTGTTCCGGGACCTGTCGCGCCGCGAGATGGCCGCGATGGCGGCCGGCGCACCGCGGCGGACGGTGGCGGCGGGCCAGGTCGTCTACGACCCGAGCCGGCCGACGAGCGTGCTGTTCATCGTCAAGTCCGGGCGGTTCCGGCTGTTCCGCGTCGTCCCGGACGGCCGGACGGTCACGACGGCGCTGCCGGGGCCGGGTGCGGTCTTCGGGCAGATGGACCTGCTCGGAATGCAGATGGGTGGTACGTGGGCGGTGGCCTTGGAGCCCGGCGACCTGTGCCTGATGAGCCGCGGGGACGTCCGTTCGATGCTGTTGGGCGACCCGCGGATCGCGGCGCGGGTCGCCGAGCAGCTCGGGGCGCGGATCGTCGAGCTGGAGCAGCGGCTGGCCGACATGGTGGGCAAGTCGGTGCTGGAGCGGACGGCGCACACGCTGGTGGTTCTCGCCGGTCCGGGGCCCTCGGACGTGGAGCCGGCGCCCGTGCGGCTCACCCACGAGCAGCTGGCCGGCCTGGTGGGGGCCACCCGGGAACGCACCACGACCGCGCTCGGCGAGCTCGCCGAGCGCGGGCTGGTGTCACTGCACCGCGGCCGGATCCGGATCCGGGATCGGGTGGGGCTGGCGGCGGTCGCCGACGGCGCAGCGCGCAGCGACGCGACCGGTGGCCGATCGGAGGGAAGCAATGATGGAGACGAGGGGTTCCCGCGTTTGTGACCAGGTTTTCGAGATCGACCCGCGGCGGGTTTGTCCTGCTCGTCGCGCTCACCTTCGGGCTGTCGGGGTGTTCCTCGGGTGCGGGCCCGGATTCGACTCCCGGCGCCGGGAGCGCGCAGGAGGCGACGGCGGCCGGCCCGCTCGCCTTCACCGGGACCACCCTCGACGGCTCGACGCTGGATGCGGCCACGCTGGCCGGGACCCCGGTGGTGTTGTGGTTCTGGGCCCCGTTTTGACCCTCGTGTCGGGTCGAGGGACCCGGCGTGGCGGCGGTCGCTGCCGAGTACGAGGGACGCGTCACCTTCCTGGGGATGCCCGGACGTGGCGCGGTGGGAGAGATGCGGGAGTTCGTGGCCGACACCGGCACCGGTGGCCTGACCCACGTCGTGGACGGCGACGGCGCGCTGTGGCAGCGCTTCGAGGTCTTCTCCCAGCCGGCGTTCGCGTTCATCGGCGCCGACGGGACGGCGCGGACCTTCTCCGGGAGCCTCGATCCGGAGTCGCTGCGCCGGGCCGTCGACGAATTGCTGGCCGGGTGAGGCGGTGAGCACCGCAGCGCTGGCGTTCGCCCTGGTGGCGGGTGCGGTGGCGGCGTTCAACCCGTGCGGGTTCGCGCTCCTGCCGGCGTATCTGGGGCTGCTGGTCGCTGACGAGGCGCCCGGTGGGCGGGCGGTGGCGATGCGTCGGGCTGCTCGGTTCGCCGCGGGGATGACTGTGGGGTTCGTGGCGGTGTTCGGGCTGGTTGGGGCCGTGCTGGCTCCGCTGGCGCTGTCGATCGAGCGCTACCTGCCGATCGTCACGGTCGTGATGGGCGTGGCTCTGGTCGGGTTGGGCGGCTGGTTGCTGGCCGGGCGGCAGCTGGGGATCCCGGGGCTGGCCGGTCACGGGTCGGCGCCGACGGCGGCGAGCTGGTGGTCCCAGATCGGGTACGGCGTGTCGTTTGCGCTGGCCTCGCTGTCCTGCACGATCGCGCCGTTCCTGGCCGTCACGGCGGGGGCGCTGAGCACCGGCGGTGCGCTGGGGGTGGCCTCGGCGTTCCTGGCCTACGCGCTGGGCATGGGGATCGTGGTGCTGGTGCTGGCCCTGGCCGTGGTCACTGCGCGGACTTCGCTGGTCGGGTCCATGCGCCGGGTGGGGGCGCTGATCAGTCGCGGGAGCGGGGTCCTGCTGGTGGTGGCGGGTGCCTACGTCGCGTGGTACGGCTGGTTCGAGATCCGGGTGCTCGCCGGGGCCACCACGTCGGACCCGGTGATCTCCGCGGCGGTGTCGGTGCAGTCGGCGGTGGCGCGCTGGGTGAGCGGGTTCGGTCCCGCCGGGCTGCTCGGTGTCGCCGTCGCGCTGGCCGCGATCGGGGCGGCGGCGGTGCTCGCGCGCCGGTCCCGTGCGGCGCGTCGGGAGGAATCGGCCCGATGAGCGCGGCGGCGGTCCGATGAGGGTGGCACTGGTGTCGACGGCGCTGGTGGCGGTCGTCCTCCTGGCGGCCTGTGCAGCGCCGGAGCAGGCGCCACCCCCCGGGCCCGCCGTGGCCGCGGTGACCCTGGAGGCGGTGACCGGATCGCCCCGCGAGGAGGTGCCCTCAGCACTGGACCGGATCGACGACCCGGCGCTGCCGGAGCCGCTGGTGGACCCGGCCCGGGTGATCTCCGGCGGGCCGCCGCCCGACGGCATCCCCCCGATCGACGCACCCACCTTCTCCCGCGCCGCCGACGTGGACTGGCTCACCGACGACGAACCGGTGCTGGCACCGGCGATCGGCGCCCCCGCCCGGGCCTACCCGGTACAGATCCTGATCTGGCACGAGATCGTCAACGACACCATCGACGGGCGCCCGGTGGCGATCACCTACTGCCCGCTGTGCAACTCCGCGCTGGGCTTCGACCGGCGCCTGGGTGAGCGGGTGCTGACCTTCGGCACCTCGGGCAGCCTCTACCAGTCCGACCTGGTGATGTACGACCGGCAGACCGAGTCGTTGTTCTCCCAGCTCGAGGGCCGCGCGATCGCCGGGGTGCTCGCGGGGGAGGAGCTCGACCGGGTCCCGGTGCAGACCATCACCTGGGCGCAGTTCCGCGACGCGAACCCGGACGGATTTGTGCTCAGCCGCGACACCGGCGTTGTCCGGGATTACGGCGCCAACCCCTACACCGGCTACGACGACCCGTCGTCGCAGCCGTTCCTGTTCGACGGCGAACCCGATCCCAGGCTGCCGCCCAAGGAGCGTGTCGCCGGGCTGGGCGGGGACACCGACCCGGTCGCCGTGCCACTGCCGGCCCTCGTCGAGGCTGGTGTCCTCGAGCTTCAGGTGGCCGGGCGGCCGGTCGTCGTGTGGTCGGTGGAGGGGCTGCGGTCCGCGCTGGACACCCGGGAGATCACGCGGGGCCGCACGATCGGGGCGACCGGGGCGTTCGACCCGGTGCTCGACGGGCGGCGCCTGAGCTTCACCCGGACCGCGAGCGGGGAGTTCACCGACGCGGAGACCGGTTCGACATGGAACGTGCTCGGCCAGGCCGTCGACGGCCCGCTGACCGCAGCGCGGCTCGACCCGGTCGAGCACGTGGACACGTTCTGGTTCGCCTGGGCGGCCTTCCACCCCGGCACCCGCATCACCGACATCCCCTGACCCTGGAGGCACCTGTGACCGGCCCCGACGTCGACGGCCTACGCGCGCTGTTCGTCAACTGCACCCTCACCCCGTCCCCGGGCCGCTCGCACACCGCGGGGCTGATGGCGATGAGCACGGCGATCATGGCCGCGAACGGGGTGCGCGTCGACGAGGTCCGCGCGGTCGACCACCACCTGGCCCCCGGGGTGCAGCCGGACATGACCGAGCACGGCGCCGAGCGCGACGACTGGCCGGCGTTCTACGAGCGGGTCCGCGTCGCGGACATCCTGGTGCTCGGCACACCGATCTGGCTGGGGGAGAAGTCCAGCGTGTGCACCCGGGTGGTCGAGCGGCTCTACGGCAACTCCGGCGAGCTCAACGACGCCGGGCAGTCGTCGTACTACGGCAAGGTCGGCGGGGTGATCGTGACCGGCAACGAGGACGGCATCAAGCACGTCGCGATGAACGTCCTGTACTCGCTGCAGCACCTGGGCTACGTGATCCCGCCGCAGGCCGACGCGGGTTGGATCGGCGAGGCCGGGCCGGGCCCGAGCTACCTCGACGAGGGCTCCGGTGGCCCGCAGAACGACTTCACCCGGCGAAACACCACGATCATGTCCTGGAACCTGATGCACCTGGCCGCGATGCTGCGTGCCGCCGGCGGCATCCCGTCGCACGGCAACGACCGGAACGCCTGGGCCGCGGGCGCCCGGTTCGACCACCCCAACCCCGAGTACCGGTGAGCCCGTCCGGCCCGCCGCGTCACCGCGCCGAGAACGGCGAGGACGCTGCGGCGTCGCGACCGTCGAGGGCCTGCGTGCAGCGCACCATGTCGATCGTGACGTCGAGGATGAAGCGCTGGAACAGGAACAGCAGCCCGGTGATCGCCGCGACCTCGGTGTCGGTGCAGACCGCGAGCGCCTGTTCGGGGGAGAGCCCCGCCGGGGCCGGGAACCGCCGGACGTGGTTGCGGGCGCGTTCCAGGAGGGCGAGGGCGGTGGTCTCGTAGGGGGCGCTGCGGACCACCGGGGCCAGGACGTCGTCCAGGGCCACCTCCAGGAAGTCCGGCCAGGCGGCGAGCACCCGGAAGTCGCTGACGGGCCGTGGTGCAGGTGCAGGTCGGTGACCCGGGTGAGTAGCCGCAGCACTCGCTCGTCCGCATCGCGGGGGTCCACCAGGTGCAGCGCCGCCATCGACTCCGGCGGGCCCGCCGGCAGCGTTGCAGATCCTGGCCCGTCGGGCGCGTTGCCCCCGCTGGACCGTCCCTGGATGCCCTCGCACCACGCGGTGATCAGCAGCAGGTACTTGACGTTGCCGTAGTTCAGCGCGTCCAGTGCGCGGCGGACCTCGCCGATCCCGGCTTCGCCGAACCCGAGCTCGGCCAGTCGCGGGCGCGGGTCGGGCGGGTCGGCGACCGGTAGCACGGCCAGGGCGCGCAGTTCGTCGGCGGCCCGCTCGACCCGGTCGGTGCTGAAAACGGGTGCGGCCGCTTGCCAGGCGGCCGGGACGAACCCGCCGAACACGGCGAGGCTGCGCGCGGCGAACATCACCCACGGCACCCGCAGGACCGACTGCATGTCGTCGTAGCACTGCCGCAGCGCGCCGCTCGACTCGGCGTACTCGACCTGCGGGAACTTGGGTCCGGCGCTCATCGCGGTCCGCTGGAGATCATGGCCCGATCATGCCAGCAGGGGGCCGTCGGAGGGGGAGCAGTGGTGTCCACTTCCGGTCGCTTCACGGTCTGCTCAGCGTGGACCGTCGACGCTGGTACTCGTCGTCGTCGATCTCGCCGGCGGCGTAGCGCCGCTGCAGGATGTCCGCGGCGTCGGTGCCGTCCCGGAGCATGGTCCGGTCGTGGCGCAGTCGGCGGACGAGCCAGATGCTGGCGAGCACCGCGGCGACCAGTATGGCCAGCACGGTGGCGATCAGGACGAGGGCCCAGATCCCCATGGCCGCCATCATCCCGCCGCCCATCATGTCCATGTCTGGCATGCGCGTTCTCCGTTCCTTGTTCTCGAGCCGTTGCGGATCCGGTCCTGCCGTGGCCGGATCAGCCCTTGAGTTCCTGGACCGCATCCTGGGTGGTGAGTACGGCGCCGGCCAGGAAGCCGAAGTTCGTGATGGCGGCGGCGTAGCCGTCGCCGAGCTGCGGGTGGTTGGCCGCGGCGGTGGCGTCGGACACCACCGTCACGTCGAAGCCCATTTCGAGCAGGTCGCGCAGGTGGCTCTCGACGCACAGGTTGGCCGACATCCCGGCGAGGACGACCTTGGAGACGCCGCGCTTGCGCAGCTGCAGGGCCAGGTCGTTGTTCTGCGGTCCGTAGACCTTGTGCGGGCTGGTGATGACGGTCGCGCCGTCGTCGAGGTAGGGCTTGTAGCGCTCGAGCCAGTCCGCGCCCGAGCCGGGAAGTCCCTCGCCGGTGAGCGGGCTGGTGCGGTCGAACATTCCGATCTCGTGCATCATCTTCTCGAGCGTGCCGCCGAACATCCACTCGTGGTCGGTGGGGTAGTAGAAGTGCGGGGAGACGAAGACCGGGTAGTCGCCGTTCTTGGCCGCGACCAGCAGTTGCTCGATGTGCTCCACGGTGCCGTTGTCCTCGACGCTGGCGCCGACGAGCTGCCAGGTGGCGCCGTCGGGGCTGAGGAAGTCGTTCTGCGGGTCGGTCAGGACGAGTGCGGTGTCGGTCGGGTTCACGTCGATCTCCTCGGTGGTCGGGGCCGCGGGGCGCGGCCTGCTCACCTGCAGGTGCCCGGCCTGGCATGCGACAACCGCCATGTGTCAGGGTGCTGACACGATCGGCGGCGTGGCCGCTCAGCTGCACCCGCGAGGCCCGATCTCGGTGTCGGTCGGTGTGTGCGCGATGATCCGGCAGACCACGGCGTTGCAGCCCTCGCGTTGGGCGGTGTCGGCGGCGCGGCGGGCGGCCGACAGCGCGCGACGCAGCCGGCGGAGGTCGGCGAGCTTGCGGTCGATTCCGGCGAGGTGCTCGTCGAGCAGGCTGGTCACGCGCGCACAGGTCTGTTCGCCGCCCCGTTGCAGGTCCAGCACGTCCTTGATCTCGTCCAGGGTCAGGTCGAGGGCTTTGGCCTGCCGGATGAAGTGCAGCACGTCGAGGTCGTCGGCGGTGAACAGTCGGTACCCCGATTCGGTGCGCTCCGCGGTGGGGAGCAGTCCCCTGTGTTCGTAGAGCCGCACGGCTTTGGGACTGAGCCCGACCAGTGCGGCGGCTCGGCCGACGGTCATCGGCTGCATGTTCACCTCCTGTCCGAGTTGGTGGCCTCGACTTGACCTTAACCTCGGGGCAAGGTTCTACGGTGGCGGTGTCTGCGCCGCACGGCCTGATGATCGCTCCGGGAGGTCGCAGATCGTGACGATGATGACAGTTCAGGTCGAGGTGACGGGGGACAGTCCCAAGGCCGGCGCACATCGCCACGGAACCGGGGAATCGACGACGTCCACGCCGGGGCGCACCGTGGAGAGGCAGGCATGATCGGGGACCGGACCGACGGTGCGCCGCGACGTGGTCGAGCATGACCCGGCGGCCGCGGAGCCCGGGCAACCCGACCGCGGCGTGATCCCCGAGGTCCGGTCGGTCGGCCGCGCGGTGCGGGTGCGGCTTGCTGTGCTAGGCGTGGTCGTCGCTGCGGCGGTTGTCGTCGCGGTCGTGGTGGGGTTGCCCGACGTGGAGTCGCTGCGAGCCGGCATCGCGGCGGCCGGGCCCGCGGCGCCGGTGCTGTTCGTGCTGCTCTACGCGGTCGCCACGCTGGCCCCGCTGCCCAAGAACGTGTTGTCCACCGTGGCCGGGGTGCTGTTCGGGTTGGTGCCGGGCGTGGCCCTGGTCCTGCTCGCGGCCCTGCTCGGCGCGGCGGGTGCGTTCGGGTTGGGTCGCCTGCTGGGGCGCGGTGCCGTCGAACGGTTCACCGGGGCGAGGGTGGCTCGGGTCGACGAGTTGTTGCGGCGGCGCGGGTTGCTCGCCGTGATCGGGGTGCGGCTGGTGCCGGTGGTGCCGTTCACCGCGGTCAACTATGCGGCCGGGCTGACCGCGGTCCGGATCCGCGACTACGCCCTGGGCACCGCGCTGGGCATCATCCCCGGCACCATCGCGTTCGTGGCGCTGGGGGCCTACGGCTCGTCGCCGGGTTCGTGGCCGTTCGTCGTCGCGGTCGTCGCCCTCGTCGGGCTCACCGCCGGCGGCGCGGTCGTCGCTCGCCGGTCGAGGCGCCGCAGTGCGGTCGGGCCCGGCCCGGGAGCGAGGTGAACGTGGCCGGACCGGCCGTAGGAGGTGGGCATCAGGCTGCGGATGAGGTCGGCGACCAGTAGCAGACTCTCGGCCATGGTCAGGGCAGAGGCGGCTACCTACCGCCGCTCGCCCGGTCGCGGTCAAGAGCAGTGAGATTCGTTCGGCCCGCGATCCGATGCCGCGCCCGGGTGGGCACGACGAGGTCGAGCGGCGGGACTGGGTAGTCCGACGCCAGCTCGATCACCGGCTCGGGCTGGGGCCGGTCGGGCACCAGGAACGCCACCAGCAGCACGACCCCGAGGACGATGCCGATGACGAACAACAGTGCGGTGAGGTCGCCGCCCTCGCTGTTGCGCCAGGTGCGGATCGCGAAGATCGTGAGGATCCAGAGCAGGCTGCCGGGGACCAGTACCTTCCAGCCCAGCCGCATGAACTGGTCGTAGCGCAGGCGGGGAAGCGTGCCGCGCAGCCAGATGAACAGGAACAGGAAGATCATCGTCTTGAGCAGGAAGGCGACGAACTGCAGCCAGCCGCTGGCGTTGAGGAACGAGAGCGGCCACGGCCACATCCCGCCACCCAGGAACAGCGTGGTGGCCATGGCCGAGACGGTGACCATGTTGACGTACTCGGCCAGGAAGAACAGCGCGAACTTCAGCGACGAGTACTCGGTGTGGAAGCCGCCGACCAGCTCGGACTCGGCCTCCGGAAGGTCGAACGGGGCGCGGTTGGTCTCACCCACCATCGCGATCACGAACACCACGAAGCTCGGGATCAGCAGCCAGCCGAACCAGCCGCCCGCCTGCGCCGCGACGATGTCGGCGGTGGAAAGCGAGCCCGCATAAAGGATCACCGCGACGATCGAGAGGCCCAGCGCGATCTCGTAAGAGATCACCTGAGCGGCGCTGCGCAGTGCGGAGAGCAGCGGGTACGGCGAGCCGGAGGCCCAGCCGCCGAGCACGATGCCGTAGACGCCGATCGAACTCGCCGCGAGCACGACGAGCACGCCGACCGGGAGGTCGACGAGCTGCAGCACCGTCGGCTCGCCGAAGATCGTGACCTCGCCGCCGAACGGGATGACGGAGAACGCGACGAACGCGGGGATCGTGGCGATGATCGGGGCGATGAAGTAGACCACCTTGTCGGCGTTCACCGGCATGATGTCTTCCTTGAACGCCAGCTTCAAGCCGTCGGCCAGGCTCTGCAGCCAGCCACCGGGGCCGGTGCGGTTGGGGCCGGGACGCTGCTGCATCCGGCCCACGACCTTGCGCTCGGCGTTGATCATGACAAGTGTGAGCACCACGCCGATGGCGAACAGCACCCCCACTTTGAGCAGGATCAGCCAGAGCGGGTCGTCGGCGAGCAGCTGTTGTGTGCGGGTCACCGCGGTGGTCCTCCGTCGTGTCATGGCGATGCGGCCGATGGGCGGAGCAGTGGTAGGGCTCCGGGCCGCCCGTCAGGGTCTGCCTGTGATCAGCCGGCGTCGTCGGTGTCGGCCAGGGACCGGCTGAAGGCGTGCAGCCGGCGCAGGGCGAGGTCGTCGACGTCTCGGGAGCCGGAGCGCAGCGCTTCCTTGATGGCCTGGTAGGTCCGGGCCTGCAGGCCGCAGCGGCGGCACGTCTCGAGGTGCTCGGCGACCCGGGCGGCGGTGAGGTCGTCGGCCTCGCCGTCGAGGTAGCGCTGCAGTACCCGGGAGGTGCGCAGGCAGCGGGCCATCTCGGACAACGACATCATGGTCACGGTCGGCTCCGGTGGGGGACGAGCCCGGCGGCCACCAGGCGGGTGCGGATGCGGGCGCGGGCGCGGTGCAGCCGGCTCATCACGGTGCCCCGCGGGATTCCGAGGGCGAGTGCGGCCTCGGCGTAGGTGAGGCCGTCGACGTCGACGAGCTGGACCACCGTGCGGTGCATGGTGGGCAGCGCGGCGAGGGCGTCAGCGACGACGGCCTCGAACTGGGCGTCGACCACGATGTCCTCGGCGCTGCGGGTGTCACCGCCGCGGTCGAGGCGCCCGGCGGGGTCCTCGTCGTCGTGCAGGAGTGCCGGGATGCGGGTGCGGGCCCTGTTGCGGTGGGTGTTGCGCAGGATGGTCAGCAGCCAGGCGCGGGGGTGGGCGCCGTCGAAGCGGTCGATGGCGCGGTAGGCGCGCACGAGGGTGTCCTGGACGAGGTCCTCGGCGTCGGCGGGCTGGCCCGCCATGGTCAGGGCCACCCGGTAGAGGACCGGGACTTCCGGCTCGACGTAGCGGGCGAACGCGGCCGCGGACGAGCGACGGCCCGGGTCGGGCGTCGTGGCCGCGTGGTCGTTCACGGGTTCGGAACCCCGCACGGCCCGCCGCGATTCCCCTCCCGGGAATCCGATACCGGATCAGCGGGTTCCCGACGCATGAGCGCAGAGCACCGACATCCCGGGGGGATGACCTGGTCACATCCCGCGCAGGCGCTCGGGCTGGTCCTGCGGGGCCGCACCGTCCGCACGGCCGCGCCGGTGGCGGCGGTCGTCGGGACGATCCTGTCGGCGGTGAACCAGGGCGAGGTGCTGCTCGGCGGTGCGGCCGGGACCGGGACGTGGGTGCGGGTCGCGGTCAACTTCCTCGTGCCGTTCTGCGTGGCGAGCATCGGGTTCCTCTCCGCCTGCCGGGTCCGGCCCGATGACGGTCCCCCACGATGACGATGCCGGGTGGAATCGGTCGTCACCCGGCCCGGGTTCCCTGGCCGGTTGCATTCGATCGACCGGCGGCGAGCCGGACCGGAGGAACAGATGGACACGACGTCGGTACCCAGGGTCGAAATGCTGTGGAGGCCCGGGTGCCCGTTCTGCTCGAGGTTGCGCCGGGGCCTGGACCGGGCAGGCGTCGCGACCGTCGAGCACGACATCTGGGCGGAACCGTCCGCCGCGGCCCGCGTCCGCGAGGCCACCGGCGGGGACGAGACCGTGCCGACGGTCGTGATCGGCGGGCAGGCACTGGTGAACCCGTCGGTCGCGCAGGTGCTCGCCGCGGTGCGGGCGGAGTTCCCCGACGACCCCGCGCCGACCGCGCCGCCCGCCGCCCCGTCGGGCCGGACCGGGGCCGGGTGGACCGCGGTGGTCCTGCTGGCCTGGGTGCTCCTCGCCCTGTGGCGGCCCACGACCACCTGGCACCTCGCACCGGCCCTGCTCGCGGCGGCGTGGCCCTGGGCGGCGGGGCAGGACGTGCGCACCGGTGACCGCCGCGGCGCCGTCCGAATCGGGTGGGCGGGGGTGGCGGGCCTCGCGGTGGCCGGGATCGCGGCGCTCGGGCTGGCACGCGCGAATCTGCTGCGCGGCCCGACGTTCGGGGGGTTCCCGGACGTGGTGACTGAGGCGGTGGTGCTCGGCGGTGGGGCGGCGGTGGCGGCCGTGCTGATCGGGCTGTACCGGGCGTTGCGGACCACGGTGACGCGGTCGGCCTGGGTCGGCGACGAGCGGATCGCGGTGTCCGACGACGTGGTGATGGTGGAGGGCAACGCCTACTTCCCGGCCTCGGCGGTCCGGCCGGGGGTGCTGACCCCGAGCTCGACGACGTCGGTGTGTCCGTGGAAGGGGCGGGCGCGGTACTTCACGGTGACCGTCGACGGTGTCGAGCTGCCCGACGGGGCGTGGACCTACCCGCGACCGTTGCCGCTGGCCCGGCGGGTGAAGGGCCGGATCGCGTTCTGGGGTGGGGTGGCGGTCCGGCAGGAGTGACCCCGCGCCGGCTCGGGTCGGAGCCGGCGCGGGGTCCCGCGGGTCAGGACACCCCGCGCTCGGCCTCCAGCAGCCGCAGCCACACCTCGCTCAGGGTGGGGAAAGCGGGTACGGCGTGCCAGAGCGTGTCCAGCGGCACCTGCCCGACGATGGCGATGGTGGCCGCGTGCAGCAGCTCACCGACGCCTGGGCCGACGAACGTCGCGCCGACGACCACCCGGCGGGTGGTGTCGATGACCAGCTGCGCGGTGCCGTGCACGCCCTTGCCCGCCAGCGCGCCGGCCGCGGTGGAGCCGAGGTCGTAGCGCACGGTGCGGATGTCGAGGCCCGCGTCGCGGGCCTGCTGCTCGGTGCGGCCGACGGCGGCGACCTGCGGGTCGGTGAAGGTCACCCGGGGCACCGCGACGTGGTCTGCCCAGGCGGCCCGGTCGTGCCCGGCGATGATGTCGCCGACCAGGCGGGCCTGGTACTTGCCCTGGTGGGTGAGCAGCGCGCGCCCGTTGACGTCGCCCGCGGCGTAGAGCCAGCCGCCCTCGACGCCCCGCACCCGCAGCTGATCGTCGACGTCGAGATAGCCGCCGGCGGTCAGGCCGACGGTCTCCAGGCCGATGTCGTCGGTGTTGGCGCGGCGGCCGGCGGCGACGAGCAGCTCGTCGGCGGTGAGCTCGGTGCCGTTGTCGAGGACCAGGGTGACCGGGCCGTCCGGGGACGGTCGCACGGCCCGCTCCGCGCGGACCCCGGTGCGCAGCGTGATGCCCTGTGCGGTGAGCGCGTCCGCCAGCTCGGCGCCGGCGAACGGCTCCTCCTGGGACAGCAGCCGGTCGGCCTGCTCGACGACGGTGACCTCCTCGGCGCCCAGCCAGCGGTAGGCCTGGGCCATCTCGGAGCCGACCACGCCACCGCCGAGCACGAGCAGCCGGCGCGGGACCTGCTTGGCCGCGGTCACGTCGCGGTTGTCCCACACGGCGATGTCGCGCAGCCCGTCGACCGGGGGGATCGCGGCCGCCGTGCCGGTCGCCACGACCACGGCCATGCGGGCGGTGAGCGCGGTCGTGGTGCCGTCCGCGGCGGTGACCTCGACGGCCCGCTCGCCGGTGAGTCGGCCGCGTCCGCGGACGACGTCGACGTCGATGTTCGCGAGCCAGTCGGCCTGCGGGCCGTCGTCCCAGCCGCTGCTGAACGCGTCCCGGGTGGACAGGGCCTGCTCCACGTCGACGCCGCCGGTGACCGCCGTCGCGGCGGCGGGCACCCGGCGGGCGGCGGCGAGCGCCTCGCCGGGGCGCAGCAGCGCCTTGCTGGGCATGCACGCCCAGTAGGAGCACTCGCCACCGATCAGCTCGCTCTCCACCACCGCCGCGGTCAGCCCGTTGTGCCGGGCGTACCAGGCCGCGTTCTCCCCGGTCGACCCGCCGCCGATCACGATGACGTCGTACTCCTGCCGGTCCATCTGCTCTCCCATCGCTACACGTTCCCGCCGCTCGTTCCGCGGTTTGCCTATGGAGAACCCACACCACCCCGTGACAAGGCACCTTCTGTCACTGCGCTGACACCTTTCGCGTTCAGCCGACATCTCGCCGTCGAGCAGACGTGCGGCGAACTCCTCTCGAGTCGGTTCCTCGTCGTGGTAGCCGATGAGACTGGGTGAACCGGCCGCTTATCGATGATCGATTAAGCCCGGTCAGCGCGGTGTTCCGCCTGCCGACCGGTCTCGTGCCCACCCTTCTGGGCCAGCTCGACATCCTCGCTACCGCACTGGCGATCTACCTCGCCGTGGTGGTGATCGTGTTGTTGGCCGGGGACTGTCCGACGAACGGTGTAACTGGTCCGACACGCCGAGCGCAGCTCGGGGGAAGGACCAGCAATGACCGAGACGATCGAGGGTGTGCCGGATCGGATTGATCAGCAACAGCTCGCCCAGCAGTTGGTGGAGGCGGCCCGGGCCGAGGGGGTGGAGCTCGTCGGCCCGGGCGGTCTGCTCACCGGGTTGACCAAGACCGTGCTCGAGACCGCCCTGGAGGCGGAGATGACCGAGCACCTGGGCTATGACCGCCACGACCGGGCCGGGCAGGAGAACCCCAACTCCCGTAACGGGACTCGCGTCAAGACGGTGCTGACCGAGATCGGGCCGGTGCAGATCGAGGTGCCCCGTGACCGCGACGCCAGCTTCGACCCGGTCATCGTGCGCAAGCGCCAACGCCGTCTGGACGGGATCGACGAGATCGTGTTGTCGCTGACCGCGCGCGGTCTGACCACCGGTGAGGTGGCGGCGCATTTCGACGAGGTCTACGGCGCGAAGGTCTCCAAGGACACGATCTCCCGGATCACCGACAAGGTCCTCGAGGAGATGGGCGAATGGGCCCAGCGCCCGCTCGATGCGGTCTATCCGGTGCTGTTCATCGACGCCATCCACATCAAGGTCCGCGACGGCCAAGTCACCAACCGGCCCTTCTACGTCGTCATCGGCGTCACCGTGGACGGGCACCGCGACATCCTCGGGATCTGGGCCGGCGACGGCGGCGAGGGCGCCAAGTACTGGCTCCACGTCCTGACCGAGATCAAGAACCGCGGCGTCGCCGACGCCTGCATCGTGGTCTGCGACGGGTTGAAGGGCCTGCCGGAGTCGATCACCACCGTCTGGCCACAGGCGCTGGTCCAGGCCTGTGTGCTGCACCTGATCCGCAACACCTTCCGCTACGCCAGCCGCCGCTACTGGGAACAGATGGCCCGGGACCTGCGCCCGGTCTACACCGCGCCCACCGAGGCGGCCGCGAAGGCGCGGTTCGACGAGTTCACCGCGACCTGGGGCGGGCAGTACCCGGCGATCATCGCGTTGTGGCGCAACGCCTGGTCGGAGTTCGTGCCGTTCCTCGACTACGACGTCGAGATCCGGAAGGTCATCTGCAGTACGAACGCGATCGAGTCGATCAACGCCCGCTACCGGCGCGCGGTCAAGGCCCGCGGGCACTTCCCGACCGAGCAGGCCGCGCTGAAGTGCCTCTACCTGGTCACCCGATCGCTGGACCCGACCGGGAAAGGCCGGGCCCGGTGGGCGATGCGCTGGAAGCCGGCGCTCAACGCCTTCGCGATCACCTTCGCCGGACGTATCGTCCCCAGCAACGGAAACTAGCCATCATGACCGGTTACACCGTTCATCTGACACTCCCGTTGGCCGCGGTGCTCTCGAAGGAGCCCGGTCGCCGTCGCGCTGCGCTCAGCGTCCAGCGGCTGTTGCTGCCGCGGCGCCGAGGCTCGGATCGTGACGATCCGCCCCGCGCGCCGTAGGGATCGAGGAGGTGAGGTCGGTGAGGGTGCCGGCGGTGGTGAGGTCGTAGCCGCCGAGGGCGGTGATCGCGGCCTGGACGTCAGGGTCGGTGATGGCGGTGAGCAGCGGGCGGGCGGCGCCCAGCGCAGCACCGGGCAGGGCGATGTCGTAGAACTCCCAGGCCAGCGGGATGAAGTCGAGCCCGAGGTCGGCGGCGGTGGCGCGGAGCCCCAGCGCGGTGTCGGCGATGCCGGACGCGACGGCCAGCGCGATCTCCAGGTGCGAGTCCAGCTGCGGGCCCTGCAGGGTGTGCGGGCCGGTGCCGGTGGCGAGGAGGAGCTGGTCAAGCAGCACGCGGGTTCCCGCGCCGGGTTCGCGGCGGGCGACGAGGCGCCCGGCCAGGTCGGCCGGGCTGGTGAGGTGGTGCGGGTTGCCGGCGGGAACGATCAGGCCCTGTTCGCGGCGCCACAGGTGCAGCAGGTGCGGGTGTCGCCCGCGGAGCAGGGCGCGGGCGTAGGGGGCGTTGTAGGCGCCGGTGTAGTGGCGCAGGTGGATCGCGGCGCCGTCGGCGTCACCGCGGGCCAGGGCGCGCAGGCCCTGGAAGCTGCCGCGGGTCCCGACCGGCACCACCGCCGGGCCGACGCGGTCGAGGAGCAGTTGGAGAGCGGGATCGTCGCTGCCGGCGAGGCGGAACACCCGGTCGGCGTCCAGTAGCCGAGCGGCCGCGATCGCGCCGTCGGCGGGCACACGAGCGCGGCGCCGATCGCCGAGGGTGATGATCGCGTGATCGGCGAGGTAGCCGTAGGCACGGGCGACGGTCGAGGTCGTGGTGGCGTGCTCGCGGGCGTGCTCGCGCACCGCCGGAAGGTCGACGCCGGCCGCGAGCTCACCGGTCCTGATCCGGTGCGCGATCTGCTCGGCGATCTCGACGTAGCGGGCCACGAGCGGAGAGCATATGGGCACCGGCGTTGCATCCGGCCGCGTCGACGCTGTGTCGAACAGTGTGTGCACAGTTCGGTACTGATGATCATCATACGCGGAACCGTGACCGCACACAAGACTGTGTTTGCGGCTTCAGCTGATGTTTCCTGCCGTGTATGCAAGAAGAGGTAGGGACGAGGACGTCCGACCGGCGACCGTGGATGACACCGGGCGTCGGAGGGATCGGCACGGCCAGCTTCCTGGCCGACGTCGGGCACGAGGTGCCGACCTCGTTGATGGCGAGCTTCGTGACCGCGACGCTCGGCGCCCCGGCCGCGGCGCTCGGGCTGATCGAGGGGATCTCCGAGGGTTTGGCCGGGGCCGGGCGTTTCGTCGGCGGCGCGTTGGCCGATGATCCGAAGCGGCGCCGGGCGGTGGCGGTGGGTGGCTACACTGCGACCGCGGTGCTGTCCGGGTTGATCGGCACCACGACATCGGTGGTCCAGGCCGGGGTGCTGCGCGGCGCGGCATGGGCCGCCCGCGGACTCCGGGTGCCCGCACGCAACGCGCTGCTTGCCGACCTGGTCCCCGCGCACGCCTACGGCCGCGCGTACGGGTTCGAACGCGCGATGGACAACCTCGGGGCGATCGGCGGGCCGCTGCTCGCGCTCGGGCTGGTGTCGCTGTTCAGCGTGCGGACCGCGATCCTGCTCTCGATCATCCCCGGGCTGCTCGCCGCGGTCGCGATCGTCTACGCCATCCGCCAGGCCAAGCTCCCGAAGGTCGCCGAGCGCCGCAAGCTGCGGTTCCAGGTCCGCCCGGTGCTGCGCGGGCAGCTGGGGCGGGTGATGGTCGGGTTCATCGCGTTCGAGGTCGGCAACGTCGCGGCGACGTTGCTGATCCTGCGTGCCACCGACCTGCTCACCCCGGGCCGCGGCATCGACTCCGCCACGCAGATCGCGATCGCGCTCTACGTCGTCTACAACATCGCCGCCACGATCGCGTCGTTCCCCGCCGGCGGGTTCTCCGACCGGCTCGGCAAGCGGGGCCCGCTGCTGGTGACCGCAGCCGGGGTCGCGACGTTCCTGGGCGCCTACGTGCTGTTCGCGGTGTCCGGGCCGGTGATCGTGCTGCTCGGGGTGGCGTTCGCGTTGGCCGGGATCGGGATCGGGTGTGCGGAGACCGCCGAGCACGCCGCGGTGGCCGCATTCGCGCCGGAGGAGATCCGCGGGTCAGCGTTCGGGCTGCTCGCCACGGTGCAGGCGATCGGGAACGTCGCGGCCAGTTTGGTCGCCGGGCTGCTCTACACCTTCGCCTCGCCGGCGGCGGCGTTCGGCTACCTCGCGGTGTGGATGGTGATCGCGCTCGCGGTGCTCGCCTGGGCGGCCGCGGCGGCACGTCGTTCGGAGCCGGCGGTATGAGCCGCCGGTTAACGGGATGCGGGTGGCGAACCGATCCAGCATCACCGCCGCGGGCCCTGCGCCGGGGCTGCTGGCCGACTGTGCGGCTGTTCCCGGCTCACGCGCCGCAGCCGGCACCGCGAGATCGTTCATGGAAAGCACGCTACGGCCACCCACCGACAGATCGACCTCACACCGGCTGCGGCGGCGCTACTCCCTCGGAGGGGGCTCCTCTCGTGGTGGCGGTACCGCCGGTGGCCCGGGCCGAGCCACCGGTACGTCCTCGGCCGGCTGCTCAACAGCCGGAGGCGACCCGTCCATCACCGCGTGGAGCATCTTCACCAGGTCGTCGGCCTCGGGCGCAGCGGCCGTGATGCGCTCGGCAACGACGCGACGCAGCTGGGCCTGGCTCCGCTCTCGCACCAGGACACCTAGCGCCAAGAGAATCCCGGGGAGCCGCATCAGCACCGGCGTCAACAGCAGCACCGCACCGATGAGAGGCCAGGGGAGCCCGTCGAACGAGACCAGCTGGAATTGGGCAGCATTCATTGCCGCCGCCTCCTTTGGATGGACGCGGCGGCCTCGTGAACCGCCATCGGGTGTGTGGTTGTCATCTAGCCCGTAGTGGGGGCTAGGACTCGCTGGGCCAGGGGCCAGTCGCGTGTCGGGCCGTCGTCTGAACGCGATCGGCCCGGCCGCAGGCATGAGAAAGCCCCGGTCGCGGTATCGCGCCGGGGCTCCTCGGGACGGATCTCAGGTGGGGAAAGGTAACGGGGTAACCGCCGCGGCTACGAGCCGCCCGGCCCCGAACATGCAGATGCCCCGACCACCGGCCGGGGCAACGAGCGGACGGTTTATCGCCCACCGGATTCTAGACGCGCACGCGTTCGCGCTCTGTCAAGGCGACACGCCGCAAAAACAAGAACCCCGCAGCCGATGGCTGGGGGTCCCGTATTTTTCGCGCACGAAGCTTGCGGCAATGAGCGTGACAGGTCGGAGATCCGAGCGCAAGTCCTATGCGCCGGGTCGGGCCAGGGTCTCGTCGTCAGTGGCGTCTGTGGGTCGGCGGCGGGTGAACAGGACCGCGACGGCGGTGGCGAGGGCGAGGGCGGTGGCGGTGAGTGCGACGGCGGCCAGGTGGGTGCTGATCCAGGTGGCGACTTGTGCGGAGAGCGCGCTGACGCCGCCGTCGGAGGGTCGGTCGGCGCCCAGCAGCGGGGGCAGCCAGTGATAGAGGAGGTAGCCACCGGACAGTGCGAGCAGTGCCCCGGCGATGCGCCCGGCGTAGGGGGCGACCCTGCGCATGGTGCGGGCCAGCGCGGTGCTGGCGGCGGCGGCGAGCAGGGCGAGGGCGATCAGGAGCAGCGCGGACCCGGTGGCGTAGGCGGCAAAGACGGCGAGCACCCCGATCCAGGTGGTCGCGGCGGCCTGGGTGACCACGGCGAGCAGCACAGCGAGGGTGCAGGAGGCCGACGCGATCGCGTAGCCGGCGCCGAACCCGATGAGCCCGCGGGTGCTGGTCACCTGGCGGGTGTCGGGTTGGCGGGCGCCGATCCGGAGGGTGGGGTGCCAGCCGGCGAGCATCGCGATCCCGACCAGGGCGAGCACGCCACCGAGCGCGGCGGCCAGCCACGGAACCAGGGTGATGACCGAGCGGACCCCGACGGTGAGCAGCAGCCCGATGATGGTGAAGGTGGCGGTGAACCCGGCGGTCAGGGCCACGCCGGCGCGTAGCCCACCGGTCAGCCGCTCGACCAGGCCGGTTCCCCGGGTGTTGGCGGTGGTGGTGGCGGTGAGGACGGCGGGGAGCAGCCCGAACCCGCAGGGGTTGACCGGGGTGAGCAGTCCGGCGCCGAAGGCCAGCACGAGCAGTCCGGTCACCGGGTGCCGGCCTCGGTGAGTGCGGTCTGGATCTGCGCGATGTCGGGCTTGTAGCCGCGGAAGACCTCGGTGCCGTCGGCGTCGAGGACGACGGCGACGCCGATCTGGCTGATCTGGTAGCCGCTGAGCAGCCGGCCGTCGGTGTCGATGGCGTAGGCCAGGTCGGTGGCCTGGTTGGTGTCGAGGAAGCCGCGGATGTCCTCGACGGTCTCGTTCGGGTCGAGGTCCACGGCGGCGAAGTTCGCGGCCGGGGTGGTCTGCTGGAGCTGGGCCAGCGCCTGGGCCTCGGGCCCGCAGGTGCCGCAGTTGACGGTGAAGAAGTACACGACGCTGGGTTTCCCGCCGGGCACGTCGACCTGCTGCCCGGACAGCGTGGTCGCGGTGAACTCCACCCCGGTACTCGAACCCGTGGGCGGGGTCGGGGCGGGGGAGAGCGCGGTGTAGGCCACGGCGAGCACGGCGATCACCGCCAGGCCGATCCCGGCCAGCAGCGGCCAGCGCCGCCGCGAGGGCCGGGGGGACGGTGAGCGGCCGGTCGTGGTCTGGGACATCTCAAGGCTCCTGCTTGTCGAATGTGATGAACGGAGGGGGGCGGAGGAGGTTCAGCGACCGGACGGGCATGTGCGGCGCACCGTGGCGGCGAGCCGGTTCCGGCGGGTCTGGTGGCGGGCCAGCAGCGCGGCGGCGGCGAGCAGGACGACACCGGTGGCCAGGAACGGCCACCCGTGAGTACCGGCCCCGCCGGCAGCGCCCGCGGCACCGGTCCCGACGGCGGCTACGCCACCCGCGGCGAGTGCCGGGCCCGCGCAGCACAAGCCGATCAGCGACAGCCCCGTTCCGACCAGGGCGCCCAGTGCGCCGAGCCCGCCCAGCACCGCCACGACCAGACCATCGAGCACGCGGCGCGCGAGCCCGCGGGCCCGGCCCGGCCCGGCTCCGGTCGTCGACGCAGCGCGTCGTCCCGCACCGGCGGCGCGACCGGCGCGGCGGCCGGGGACAGGGCGGTGGGGCTCACCGTTTCCGGCCGGTGTGCAGGGGCGATTCGTCGGCTGTGGGCGCAGTGGGAGGGGTGGGCGGGCCGCAGAGCTCACCGCGGGCCGCACCGGCAGCGGTGGCGCGGTGGCGCAGTCGCCAGCCGACCACGCCGAGGGCGAGCAGCACGGCGGCGCCGATCAGATAGGGGTTGAGCAGCCACGCCCCGAGCCCGCCGAGGACACCGGCGGCGAGCAGGCCGGCCCGGCGCAACACAACACCGCCAGTCCGGCGATCGCGGCAATACCGACCGAGTCGCGCATCGAGTGGTCAGTGGGGTCATCAGACATGGCGGGAGGTCCTTCCTTCTCAGGTGCGGGGTGCGATGCGCTCGCAGGCGGCCAGCGCGGCGCAGTTGTCCGCGGCCAGCGACCGGGCCAGCACGACCAGGTCGGCCACCCGCGGGTCGACCACCCGGTAGTGGGTGAACCGGCCTTCGCGGCGGGCGGCGACGTAGCCGCAGTCGGCCAGACACGCCAGATGCACCGACACCCGCCCCTGGGACAGCCCGACGTGCGCGATGCACTCGCTGACGGTGTGCTCGCCGGCGAGCAGGAACTCCAGCAGACGCAACCGGGTCGGGTCCCCCAGCGCGCGGAAGAACTTCGCCACCACCCCCACCTGCTCACCCGCCTCACCGAGCAGCGGCGCCGCCCCCGCCGCAGCGGGAGGGGCCCCTGCCGCAGGGGCAGGGGGTGCGGGCGGGGCGGTGGAGCCCGAGTTGCCGGTCATCGTGTCCCAGCTCCCTTCCACGAACGACGCATCCGCCTGGACGAATGCCCGGACGCTAGCATACATTCGGATAAGCGGATTGAACGGTTCGGTGACGGGTACCCACTCGATCAGCGACCCAGCCGATCAGGCGCGCGGGCCGGGCCCGTTCGCTCGGCACTACCGCATGAGCTTGAGGAGGTTCTTCGTGAATGACACCGTGTTCGACCTGGCCGTGATCGGTTCCGGTGGGGCCGCGATGGCCGCGGCGATCACCGCCCGGCAGGCCGGCAAGTCCGTGGTGCTCATCGAGCAGGCCACCCTGGGCGGCACGTGTGTGAACGTCGGGTGCGTGCCGTCGAAGACGCTGCTGGCCGCGGCCGGGGCCCAGCACGGCGCGCTGGGCAACCCGTTCCCCGGCGCCCCGACCTCGGCCGGCGAGGTGGACTTCGCGGCGCTGGTCGGGCAGAAGGACGAGCTGGTCGGTCGGCTGCGCCAGTCCAAGTACGCCGCCGTCGCCGACGCCTACGGGTTCGAGGTCCGCCCCGGGCGGGCCCGGTTCACCGACGAGGACACGCTGACCGTCGACGGGCGGCCGCTGCCGGCCCGGGCCTACCTGGTCGCGACCGGCGCCGAGCCCGCGCACCCCGACCTGCCCGGCCTGGACGAGATCGACTGGTTGACCTCGACCACCGCGATGGAGCAGACCGAGTTGCCCGAGTCGCTGGTGGTGATCGGCGGCGGCTACGTGGGGATGGAACAGGCGCAGCTGTTCGCCCACCTCGGCACCCGGGTCACCCTGGTCGGGCGACTCGCCCCGGCCGCCGAGCCGGAGGTCGCCGACACGCTGCGCGCCGTGTTCGCCGACGACGGGATCACCGTGATCGAGGACCGCGCCGTCGCGGTCGAGACCGTGAACGGCCAGGTCGACGTGCTCACCCGCAGCGGGCAGCGGGCCAGCGGCGCCCGGTTGCTGGTGGCGACCGGGCGCACCCCACGCACCGCCGCGCTGGACCTGGACGCGGCCGGGGTGAAGACCGACGACCGCGGCTTCGTCGTGGTCGACGCCCAGCAGGCCACCTCCAACCCGCGGATCTACGCCGCCGGTGACGTGTCCGGGGCCCCGCAGTACGTCTACGTCGCCGCCGCCACCGGGCGGGTGGCCGCGCTCAACGCCACCGGCGCCGCCGGCGCCCGCCCGGCCACGGTCGACTACACCGGGATGCCCGGGGTGGTGTTCACCCGCCCGCAGCTCGGCACGGCCGGGCTCACCGAGGCACAGGCGCTGGCCGCCGGGTATCACTGCGAGTGCCGGGTGCTGGACCTCGCGGACGTGCCCCGCGCGCTGGCCAACCGTGACACCCGCGGTGTGGTGAAGCTGGTCGCCGACGGCGACACCGGCAGGTTGCTCGGGGTGCACGCCGCGGCCGACGCGGCCGGGGAGATCATGCTCGCCGCCACCTACGCGATCAAAGCGGGGATGACCGTCGACGAGATCGCCGACACCTGGGCGCCGTACCTGACGATGGCCGAGAGCCTGCGCATCGCGGCCGGGTTGTTCCGCAACGAGATGCCCACCTCCTGCTGCGCCTGAACCCGCAGCCCACCCCCCTTACTCGATCTCCAAGAAGGGATGTTGCTGTCATGAGCATCGACGCCGACCACCTCGCCGCCAGGCTCGGCGAGACCATCAGCTCCACCCCCGGCGCCGGCGCAGACGGGATGGGCTGGCTGTGGTCGGCGCTGCTGCGCGAGCTCGCCCGCGGCCGCCCGGTCACCGTCGAGGACCTCACCCGGGTGACCGGCCGCGGCGTCGCCGAGGTGCGTGCCGGGCTGGGTGGGCTGTCGGACACCGAGTACGACGAGACCGGCGCGGTGCTCGGGCACGGGATCACGCTGCGCGAGACCCCGCACCGGTTCACCGTGGACGGCCAGGTGCTCTACACGTGGTGCGCGCTGGACACCCTGATCTTCCCCACCGTCCTGGACCGTCCCGCACACGTCGTGTCGCCCACCCCGGGCACCGGCGAGCTGGTGCGCCTGAGCGTGGACCCCGCCGCCGGGGTCACCGAGCTGGATCCCGACACCGCGGTCGTGTCGGTCCTCATCCCCGACCCGGGTGTCGGGGTGCGGTCGGCGTTCTGCAACCAGGTGCACTTCTTCGCCACCCCCGCCGCCGCCCGCGACTGGCTCACCGAGCATCCCGGTGGAGTCGTGCTGGGAGTCGGTGAGGCGTTCGAGTTGAGCCGACGTCTGGCCCAGGACCTGGTCGGTGACCAGCCCCGCTGCTGCTAGCCCAGCACCGCCGATCACCCGAGCAACGAGGAGAACATCATGTCGATCGCTACACCCACGAGGATCCGCGGGGCCGCGGAGGACCTCGGCGTGGCCGCGCTGGCCGGCTACCTGGGCACCAAGGCGATGGAACCGGTGTCGCAGAAGCTCTACGAGCTCGAATCCGACACCGACCGGGCCCAGGAGGACGCCGCCCGCCCGGGACCACCCGACCGGATCGCCGCCGAGAAGCTGACCCGCCTGGCCGGGCTCGACTTGAGCGGCGCACAGCTGGACCGTGCGTCGTTGGTGGCCCACTACGGGCTGGCGCGATCTCCTGGGCGCCGCTCTACGGGCTGCTGCGCCGCACCACCGCGCTGCGCCCGATCACCGCGGGGTTGGCGACCGGGGCGGCGATGAGCGTGCTCGCCGACGAGCTGATGACCCCGGCGTTCGGGTTCTCCGCCCCCAACCTGGACTACCCGCTGATCACGCACCTGCGCGGGATCGCCGCGCACCTGGTGTTCGGGCTGGCCGTCGCCGCGGTCACCGAGACCGCCTGGAGCCCGCGCGGCCGCCGCCCCTGATTCTCTATCTGACCCGCTCGCCCCGCCCACAGATAAAGGAGTGCCCCGATGCCGATCCCGACCGATCTGGACAGCCGTACCGTGCACAGCCCTGACGTCGAACAGCGCACCGAGCAGCGCCGCCGCTACCGCGCCGTCTACGACCTCGCTGTAGGCACGGGTGCGCTGACCCCGCTTCCCGACGTGGGCCCGGCACCGGTGGAAGGCGGCCGGCGGTGAGCGAGCAGTTCGACGCCATCGTCATCGGCATGGGTCCCGGCGGGGAGGTCGCCGCTTCCCGTCTGCTGGCCGCCGGCCGGAGGGTCGCGGTCATCGAGCAGGAACTGATCGGCGGCGAATGCGGCTACTGGGCGTGTATCCCGTCCAAGACGCTGCTGCGCCCACCCGAGGCGAGCGCCGAGGTCGAGCGGGCCGCCGGCGTCGAGGGCGCCCGCCTGGACTGGCCCGCCACCCGCGCCTGGCGCGACGACATGATCCGCCAGCTCGACGACAGCAACCAGGTCACCGGCTACGAGAAGTCCGGCGCCACCGTCGTCAAGGGCGCCGGCCGCATCACCGGGCCCGGCACCGTCGAGGTCAACGGCCACACGCTGCGCGCTCCCCACCTCATCATCGCCACCGGCTCCGACGCCGTCCTGCCCCCGGTCGAGGGACTGGACACCGTCCCGGTGTGGACCAACCGGGAGGCCACCACCCTGACCGAGATCCCCGACCGGGTCGCCATGCTCGGCGGCAGCGCCGTCGGCGCCGAGCTCGGCGGGTTCCTGCACCGCTTCGGCGCCCACGTCACCATCGTCGAGCGATCGGCCACGCTGCTGGCCCGCGAGGAACCCCGCGTCGGGGAACTGCTCGGCGAGCGGATGCGCGCCGAGGGGGTCGACGTGCGCACCGGAGCCACCGCCACCGCCGCCCACCGCGACGGCGCCGACACCGTGCTCACCCTCGACGACGGGACCGGGCTGCGCTGCGACGTCGTGGTCGTCGGTGCAGGCCGTCGCCCGCGCACCAGCGGCCTGGGCCTGGACACGATCGGCGTCACTCCCGGGGAGAACGGCGAGATCGGCGTCGACGAGCACTGCCGGGCCGCCGAGGGGGTGTGGGCGATCGGGGACGTCACCGCGGTCATGCCATTCACCCACGTCGCGAAGTACCAGGGTCGGATCGCCGCCGACGCCATCCTCGGCCGCCCGCATCCCGCCACCTACGGGGGCATCCCGCGGGTGGTGTTCACCGACCCCGAGGTCGCCGCCGTCGGCCTCACACAAGCCCAGGCCGCCCAGCAGGGCCGGCGCACCACCACCACGGAACTCGACCTCACCGGCGCGCTCGCCCGCCCGTGGACCTACGAGCAGAACCCCTGGGGTCATCTCGGGCTGCTCGCCGACCCCGACCAGGGCGTCCTGCTCGGCGCCTGGGCGGTGGCCCCGATGGCCGGGGAATGGATCCACCACGCGGCCCTGGCCATCCGCACCGCGATCCCGATCGAGGTGCTGCTCGACCAAGTCGCCCAGTTCCCCACCTACAGCGAGGGTTTCCATGCCGCGCTGGAGCAACTCGACCTCACCGACACCGATCACGGAGGCCCACGATGACAGCGGTTCTCTACCCGGCGTTGCGCCGGCTGCTCGACGACGGGGCGCAGCTGGTCGAGGTGCTGCCCGTCGGCGAGTACACCGAGATGCACTTGCCGGGCGCGGTCAACATCCCGCTCAAGACCCTCGACGCAGCCACCACCGCCGGGCTCGACCGGTCGCGGCCGGTGGTCCTGTACTGCTGGGACGCCCTTTGAGATATGAGCCACGAGCCGCGTGCCGGCTCGCCACGCTCGGGTTCACCCAGGTCTATGACTACGTGCCGGGCAAGGTCGACTGGCTCGCCCGCAACCAGCCGGTCGAAGGAACCGACGCCGACACCCCGACGATCGGCCGGCACCTGCGCCACGAGGTGACCACCGCCCGGCCGGACGAGCTCATCGCTCAGGTCCGGGCCCGGGTCGCCCGCTCCGCGCACCGCTTCTCGTTGGTCACCACCGCCGACGGGATCCTGCTCGGGCGGCTGCGCGCCGCTGTCCTCGACGACACCGATCCCACCCGGGCGGCGGGCGAGGTGATGGAGGCCGGGCCGTCCACGCTGCGCCCGCACGAGCCCACCGCCGCGATCAAGGACCGGCTGGTCGGCAAGGGGTTGACCTACGCGATCGTCGCCGACCCGGACGGGCGCCTGCTCGGCACGGTCCATCCCGGCGACCTGTAACAGCACGAGAACGGATCCCACGAACCCGCACAATCGATGAGGAGGTCATGACCGTGATGGACGGAATGATGAGCGATGGAATGACGGCGGGGATGGGGCTGTGGATGGTCCTGTTCCTCGTCACGGTCCTCGCGCTGCTCGTGCTGGCAGCCGTGGGCACGGTCTCGGTCTACCGGCGGTTGCGCACGCGGCAGGGCGACGTCGCCGCCGTCGGTGGTGACACCGCGCGGGACCGGCTGCGCGAGCGCTACGCCGCCGGCGAGATCGACGACGAGGAGTACGAGCGGCGCCTCTCCACGCTGACCCACTGGAGGTGACCTCGGCGAGTGTGATCGAACCGACGAGGCTTGACCTTCGACTCGACTGGAAGGTTTACCGTCCGGGGTGTGGGTAGCTTTCGGATCTCCCAGTTGGCCGAGCGCAGTGGTGTCCCGGCGACGACGCTGCGGTTCTACGACTCCGCCGGGTTGCTCCCGGCCCAGCGCAGCGAGTCGGGGTACCGGGTCTACGAGGAACAAGCAGTCGAGCGACTGGAGTTCATCCGCGCGGCCAAGCACGTGGGGCTGCAACTCCACGAGATCCGCGAGCTGCTCTCGGCGTGGGAGCACGGGACGTGTTCCGGAGTGCGGGCCCAGCTGCGGCCGATGATCAGCGCCCGCATCGCCGACGCCGAACGACGAGCCGCCGAGCTGGAGGTGTTCTCCACCTCGCTGCGCGCGTCACTGGCGCACCTGGACGCACTGCCGGACCGGGCAACGCAATGCGACCCGACGTGCTCCTTCCTGGAGCTGCGCGGCTCCACCCGCGACGAAGCGGGCGTGACGCAGTGACCTACGTGATCGCGCAGCCCTGCGTGGACGTCATGGACAAGGCGTGCATCGAGGAATGCCCGGTGGACTGCATCTACGAGGGCGGGCGGATGCTCTACATCCAGCCGGACGAGTGTGTGGACTGCGGCGCCTGCGAACCGGTGTGCCCGGTGGAGGCCATCTACTACGAGGACGACCTACCGCAGCAGTGGTCGGACTACACGCGGGTGAACGCGGAGTTCTTCACCGAGCTGGGCTCGCCGGGCGGTGCCGCCAAGACCGGCCCCCTTGCTGTCGATCATCCAGTGGTCGCGGCCTTGCCCCCGCAGCCGGCGTAGCCGGCGCACCCACCACCACGATCCTGGTCGCCGCCTTCCTGCGGGACCCCTGAACCCCCGGGAAATGTGCAGCGTGTCCCTGTCACGAGTGGAGTGGCTCGAACGCCACCAGATCGTCATCTACCTCGCCGCCCTGGTCCTGGGAGCGGTCGCCGGGCTGGTCCTGCCGGGGGGCGCGTCGGCTCTGGAACTGGCGATCTACCCGGTGCTCGGGGCGTTGCTGTACGCGACGTTCCTGCAGGTGCCGTTCACGGCGCTGACCCGCGCCTTCCGCGACGTGCGGTTCCTCAGCGCCACGATGGTGCTCAACTTCGTCGTCGTGCCGGTGGTGGTGGCCGCGGCGATCGCGCTGATCCCGCTACCGCAGGCGGTGCTGCTGGGTGTCCTGCTGGTGCTGCTGACCCCCTGCATCGACTACGTGATCGTGTTCTCCGGGCTCGCCGGCGGCGCCCACCAGCGGCTCCTGGCCGCGGCCCCGCTGCTGATGCTGGCCCAGATGGTGGCCCTGCCGTTGATGCTGGTGCTGTTCATGGGGCCGGGCTTGGCCGACATCGTGGAGATCGGCCCGTTCCTGGAGGCCTTCCTGATCCTCATCGTGTTGCCCCTGGGGTTGGCGTGGGCCACAGAGACCCTCGCCGCCCGGCATCGCTCCGGCCAGCGGATCACCTCCGCGATGAACGCCGCGATGGTGCCGTTGATGACCGCGACCCTGTTCGTCGTGGTCGCCAGCCAGTTCCCCCAGATCGAAGACCAGGTCGGGGCGGTCATGAGCGTGGTACCGCTCTACGTGGCATTCCTCGTGGTCATGGCCGGTCTCGGTCTGCTGCTCGCCCGAGTGTTCCGACTCGACGTCCCCTCCTCCCGGGCCCTGATCTTCAGCGGGGCCACCCGCAACTCCCTCGTCGTGCTTCCCCTGGCCCTCGCCCTGCCCGAGGCCTACGCCATCACCCCGGTCATCGTGGTCACCCAAACCCTGGTCGAGCTGATCGGCATGGTCATCTACGTGCGCGCCGTCCCGTGGCTGGTCCCTGCGCAGGCACGGTCGATGCGCTAATCGGCACGTCAACGGGGTGGGCGAGGGCGCGGAACGGGATCGGGCACGACGCCGCGCACGAGCAGGTGTCCAGGTCGGTGCATCCGGCGTCGAGGACGTCGAGCAGGGTGGCCCGGACCGCGGTCAGGTCGGCGATCTTGGTGTCGACGTCGGCGAGCTTGGCTCGTGCGGCCGCGCGCAGCCCTGGTCGCGGGCCGCGGTGCGACCCGAGGTCGAGCAGGTCGGTGATCTCGTCGAGGGTGAACCCGAGCTGCTGCACCGCTTTGATGGTCCGCAGCACCCGCAGCGCGTCCGGTCCGTACTCGCGGTGCCCGCCCAGTGAGCGCTGCGGGTCGGGGAGCAGGCCGCGGCGCTCGTAGTAGCGCAGGGTCTGCACGCTCACCCCGGCCGCGGCGGCCAGCTGCCCCGAACGCAGAGCCCCGGTCATGACCTCGAGCCCGCTGCGTGTGCCTGTCGGATGATCCCGTCGAGCACGTCGACCCGGGTGTCGGGGACCCGCACGTCGAGCTGGAGCTCCCCACGGTCGGGGGTGAGCTGGAAGTCGAAGAACGAGCAGCACGTGGACTCCCGGGCGATCAGCTCCCGCGCGGAGGCCTCCACGTCCGGGTCGCCCGCCAGGACCAGCCGCAACCAACCTGGTTCCCGCCGCTCCAGCCGACGCAGCGCGCCCGTGAACAGGGCGTCGAACTCCGCGACCCGCAACGGCTGCTCCGCGATGGGCAGCGTGCACGCATCCGCCGGCACCCACGACCCCGACGGGGCCGGCAACGCCGCAGCGGCACCTGCGCTTCGAGTCAGGACCGGGTCCAGCAGGTCGCGCACCGCCTGCGCGGGTTGCGCACCCACCAGCGTGCGGATCGGTTCACCGCCCTCGAACAGCATGAGTGTCGGGGTCGAGGAGATCTCGTAGCGGCGCACCAGCTCCGGGTTCTCGTCGGCGTTGACCGTGACGACCGGTACCCGGTCGGCGTACTCGGCCGCCACCTGTTGCAGTGTCGGTGCGAACCGGCGGCAGTTCCCGCACCAGGTCGCGAAGAACTCCACCAGCACCGGCCCAGCGCCCGTGCGCACCTGCCGATCGAACGTCGCGTCACCGACCTCGGTCAGGACGCCGGCACTGGTCGTGTCGTGCACCGCACTCGCCTCCATCACAGTCCGCATCTCGGGCCCCGACATCACGGTAAGTCTGTACCTAGGTACCGGATGCAAGTAGGCGAGTTACGAGCTGGTCGGGCCGCGGCGGGGTGAACTGTCGGATGTGTGCCCCCGTGTCGGTGTCGAGGAGGCGATCCGGTCGCACCAGCAGCTGTGCTCTGCGGCGGCCGGTTGCCTTCGGCGTTGGCCTAGTGACCTCTCGCGCGGTATCGCCGCCGAGGCCGAAGAGCGCTGACCCTGTACTCGGGTACGGGGTCATGCTGGCAGATGAGGACGAGCGAGGGACCTGTGATCAAACCTGCACCCGACGGTGTCGGGACGGAGCCGAGCGCGACGTGACCCTGCGACACCGAACTCGGTCCCGGCTGCTGCCCGTCGCGCTACCCTGCGCCCATGAGGCGGGTCCTGGTCCGTGGTGCGTCGGTGTACCTGCTCTTCGCCGTGATCGGACGCTTCGTCGAGGCCATGGGCGCGGTCCGCTGTGGCTGTGCACCGAGCTGCTGGTGTCACCAGCCGGTCCTGAGCACCTTCCGCTGGGTGTTCCCGGTCGGTCACCAGCCCGGCGCCGGCTGCTCGTAGCCACGGACGGGCCCCCTGCGACGGCCCGACGGCGGACTCCGGCGTTGAGTGCCCCGGGCCGCTCCGCGGCTGGTCGTGGGTGGCGGCGACATGATCGGTGGTTCGCCGGCCCGGGTCGGGCTGCGGGCGGTGTTCGCCCAGCCCGGCTACCGGCGACTCTGGTCGGCCCGCACGGCCTCGCAGGCGGGGGACGTGTTCGCCACGGTGGCGTTGGTGTTGTTGGTGTTCGACCTGACCGGCTCGGCGCTGGAGGTCAGCGCGGTCGTGTTCGCCGAGATCGCGCCGGTGCTGCTGCTCGCCCCGCTGGCCGGCACGCTGGTCGACCGGCTGCCACGGGTCTTGGTGATGGTCGCCGCGGACCTGTGGCGCGGCGTACTGGCCGCGGCGCTGATCGTCGTCGGGGACAACGTGGTCGCGGTGTACGTGATCGCGTTCGGGCTCTCGGTCGGCGCGGTGCTGTTCAACCCGGCCGCGAACAGCGCCCTGCCGACCCTGGTCCGCGACCACGAGCTGGTGGCCGCGAACAGCGGGATCTGGACCGCCGCGGTGCTGTCACAGATCGCGCTCGCCCCGGCCGCGGGGGTCCTCTACGCCGCATTCGGTGCCGGACCGGCGTTCGGGGCCAACGCCGCCAGCTTCGCCGTCAGCGCCGTCCTGCTCATCGGGCTGCGCCTCCCCGCACCACCGCCCTCGACCGAGCGGCGCGGGTTCTTCGCCGACGCCGTCACCGGGCTGCGCGTCCTCACCGGCGACCGGCTGCTGCGGGTGCTGGCGGCCGGGCAGCTGCTCGCGGCGTTGTCCGCCGGCGCGACCAGCGCGCTGCTGGTGGTGCTCGCCCGCGACCACCTCGCCGTCGCACCGTCGGCATATGGGCTGCTGCTCGGCGCGATCGGTGTCGGTGCGGCGCTCGGCCCGTTCCTGCTGACCCGGCTGGTCGACGATCCCCGCCGCCCGGTGTTCGTGTTCGGCCCCTACGTCCTGCGCGGCCTGGTCGACGTCGTCCTGGCCGTCTTCACCGCGCTGCCGCTGGCCCTGGTCGCGCTCGCCGCCTACGGGCTGGGCACCTCGACCGGCGCGGTCACCTTCAACTCCCTACTCCAATCCCACACCCCCGACGCCCTGCGCGGGCGGATCTTCGCAGCCTTCGACATGCTCTGGCAGCTCGGGCGGCTGGTCTCGCTGCTCGTCGGCGGACTGCTCGCCGCCGCCATCGGCATCCAGGCCGTCTACGCCCTCGGCGGCGCCCTGCTGTTGCTCGCCGCCGCCATCGGATGGACCGGCGCCCGCCCGGCCGCAGCGCGACCACATCTCCGTGATCCCGCTGAGGGGGAAGACGAGACCGGCAGTGCGTGGTGACCCGCTGGACAACCTACGGCGGCAGCCGGAGCCGATCACACCGCGTCGGTCTCGACGACGATCTCGGAGTGCAGGGTGCGGTGCACCGGGCAGCGGTCGGCGATCGCCAGCAACGCCGCGCGCTGGGTGTCGTCGAGGTCTCCGTCGAGGTGGATCGCGCGGACGATCCGGTCGAGCCGGCCGGTGTCGGTCTCGCAGGAGACGCAGTCCGCGGCGTGCAGCTTGTCGTGGGTGAGGGTCACGGTGCTGCGCCGCAGGTCCCACCCCTTGCGCTCGGCGTACATCCGCATGGTCATGGTCGTGCACGCTCCGAGGGCGGAGAGCAGCAGCTGGTAGGGGTCGGGGGCGCTGCCGAGACCACCGGCGGACGGCGGTTCGTCGGCAGACCACTCGTGCTGCGCGGTGCGGATGCGCTGGGTGAACCGGCCGACACCGTTCTCGCTCACCTCGACGGTGCCCGGCTCCGGGGCCGTCCGGTCGAGCTGGGCCTGGTCGAGGTAGGGCGCGGCCCAGGCGGCGATGATGGCGGCGACCCGGTCGGCGTCGGCGGGCCGGGTGAGCAGGTGGTCGGCGCCGTCGAGGGCGACGAACGACGCCGTCGGCCCGGCGGCGTCGAGGATCGACCGGGCGTTGCCGACGTCGACGATGTCGTCATCGGGGGCGTGCAGCACCAGCAGCGGGCGGTCGAGCGCGGCGAGGCGGCTGTGTTGGGGCTGGTCGGCGATGTCGTCGAGGAAGGCGCGCCGGACCTGGAACGGGCGCCCGCCGATGTGCACCACGGCGGTCCCGCCGACTTCGATCTCCGGACGGGCCCCATCGAACGGGTGTGGGTCGAACAGGTGCGTCACGTGGTCGGGGGAGAACGGGGCGCCGATCGTCGCCACGGCCCGCACCTCCGGGATCCGGGAGGCCGCGGCGATGACGGCGGCACCGCCCAGCGAGTGCCCGACGAGCAGGGTCGGTGCGCCGACCTCGGCCCGCAGCCAGTCGGCGGCTCGTACGAGGTCCTCGACGTTCATCGAGAACGTCGAGTCGCCGAACTCCCCACCGGACTCGCCCAGCCCGGTGAAGTCCAGGCGGAGCACTCCGATGCCGCGGGCGGTGAGGCCGCGGGCGGTCCGCGTCGTGGCCCGGTGGTCCTTGCTGCAGGTGAAGCAGTGCGCCAGCAGGGCGAGCCCCAGCGGTGGTCGCGCCGGCAGGTCGAGGTGGGCGGCGAGCGGGGCTCCGGCGCCGCCGATGGTGTGTCGGACACGTGTCACGTGATCGGAACCCGGTAGCCCTCGTCGCGATTCCGACAGCGGGCCCCGGCCGTCCGTGTGGACGACCGGGGCGGTGCTGATGCTCGGGCTCAGACGGCCGGGGCCTGGGGGACGTCCAGCTCGGTGCCGACGTAGTGGTTGAAGTAGTTGGTGTAGAGGTTGGCGGCGATGTGGGCGAACGCCTCGGTGAGCTCCTGGTCGCTCCAGCCGGCGGCCTGGGCCTGCTTCCAGGTGCCGTCCTGCACGGCGCCCACGTCGAGGGTGGCCTCGCGGGCGACGGCGAGCAGGGTGTCGAGCCGGTCGTCACCGGTCGGTCGTCCGGCCCGGGCCGCGAGCATGGTGTCGGCGTCGAGGCCCGCGGCCTTGCCGCCGAGGGTGTGCGCGGACTGGCAGTAGTCGCAGTTGTCGGCCGCGCCGACCGCGAGGGCGATGGCCTCGCGGGTCTTCCCGTCGAAGGTGCCGTGGGTGGCGATGGCCTCCTGCATGGCGGCGTAGGTGGCGAGGACGACGGGGGAGTGCGCCATCAGGGCGTGGATGTTGAGCAGCTTGCCCATCTTCTTGCTCAGCGTCTCGAGCGTGGGTCGGGTCTGCTCGGGGGCGTCGTCGAGGGTGTGGACGGGAACGCGGGGCATGGTGCCTCCTGAAGGTCGACTGTTGTGCTCGAACTCTCGGGGTAACCGGGCACGGCCGAGGTTCACACCGGCACTGTCAGCGAGACGACAGGATCAGGCTGATCGGGTCCGCTGCAGGGCCGCGACGTCGAGCAGCCGCACCGAGGAGTAGCCGACCTCGACGTGCCCGTGCCGCTCGAAGTCCTTGAGGATCTTGTTGAGCGAGGGTCGGGCGACGCCGAGCATCGCGGCCAGGGTGCGCTGAGGCAGCCGGACGACCCCGCCGCCGTCCGGGTCGTGGTCCGCCTCGTCGAGCAGCAGCCCGGCCAGCTGCGCCGGCAGCGGCCTGCCGAGCAGCGCGATGAGCCGTTCGTGGCTGGTCGCGAGGCGTTGCGCGACGCTGGAGAGCCACCGGCGGGCGATCGCGGGGTGCCGGGCGAGCAGCTCCTCGAAGTCCGCGGGGCGCAGGTGCAGGCAGGTGACGGCGTCGACGGCGCGGGCCGCGTAGGGCAGGGCCAGCCCGAGCAGCAGCGGGATGTCGCCCTCGACGTCGCCGGGACGCAGCACCCCGACGACGACCCGGTTGCGGCCGGAGGCGACGCTGAGCTCGACGTGGCCCGAACGGATGATCCACACCCCGGGGTCGGACCCGGTCGACGCCCCGAACAGCGGCGCCCCGGCGGCCAGGTCGACCGGTTGCAGGGTCGCGGCCAACGCGGCCACGTCGGCCGGGGCGAGCGGCGCGTTGGTGCCGCGCCCGACGCAGCGCGCGACCCACGCGGCGTCGCGGACGGTGGCGTCGGCGGTCACTGATCCGGCTCGTGCGGTCCGCAGCGCCTGGGACCACCGGCTGAGCTCCATCCACGGATCGTGTCACCTCGCTGACAGTCCCCGGTTGGGGGTCGGGACCAGCGGGTTCCCTGCTCTGGTCAGCGGAGGCCGTGATCGGGGTGGATCCTCGGTCCGCCCGACTCCCCTGCAGAAGGAGCCCCGGTGGTCCACCGCCCGCACACCGTCGCCTTCGACGTCGTGGAGACCCTGATCTCGCTGGAGCCGTTGCGCGCGCGGTTCGTCGAGATCGGGCTGCCCGACTCGACGTTGGAGCGGTGGTTCGACCGGATGCTGCGCGACGGCATGGCCCTGACCTTGTCCGGGGACTACGAGCCGTTCCCGGCGGTCGGCAAGGCCGCGCTGCGCGTGATCGGCGGCGGTCGGCTCTCCGACGAGGACGTGACGCACGTGATGGACGGGTTCGCGACGCTGCCCGCCCAGCCCGACGCCGAGCAGGCCATGCGGGTGCTCACCGAGGCAGGGATCGACGTGGTGTGCCTGAGCAACGGGGCCCGGGAGACCACCGAGGCGTTCCTGGAGCGCAGCGGCCTGGACCGGTTCGTCGAGCAGGTGATCAGCGTGGCCGACGTGCGGATGTGGAAGCCGCCGCGCGCGGTCTACGACCACGCGCTGTCCCGGATCGGCCGCCCGGCGGAGGAGGTGGCGTTGGTGGCGGTGCACGCCTTCGACTGCCACGGCGCGCACGCGGCCGGGCTGACCACCGGGTGGGCCGGGCGGTTGGAGCGGCACTACGCGGAGATCTTCACCAGGGCCGATGTGCTCGGCGAGGACCTGGTGGACGTGGCCAAGGCGCTCACGGCCCTGCCCGCCCGCTGAACGATGACGCAACACCCGAGAAGAAGGAGCAGTACCTGATGGCAACCCTGCGTACCCACCTGACGATCGACCGCCCGGCCGATGAGGTGTGGTCGGTGGTGAGCGATGCCGGCAGCATCTCGGCGTGGTTCCCGATGGTGGCGACCTCGGAGGCAGGTGGCGGCGAGCGGCACTGCATGCTCGACGGCGACGTCCCGCTCGACGAGGAGATCGTCACCAACGACGCCGAGCTGCGCCGGTTCCAGTACCGGATCGTCGGTGGCGGGGTCCCGGTGGAGTCGCACCTGGGCACGGTCGACGTGCTCGAGCAGGGCGGCGCCAGCCTGGTCGTCTACAGCACCGAGGTCACCCCCGACGAGGTCGCGGGCACCCTCGGCCCGGCGATCGAGGACGGCCTGCGCGGGCTCAAGTCCTACTGCGAGTCGCGCGGCTGAGAACTCCTGGAAGATCCGTGACCCGGCCCGGGTTCCCTGCGCGACCACCACCGTCGGCGCAGGGAAGGGATCACGACGTGCTCGATCGGATACGCGAGTGGGAGCGGCGGACCCGGCCCGCCGACCCCGCGTTCGCCGCGGCGCTGGCGCGCCGCTGGGCGGAGCTGCCCGACGTGGTGAAGACCCCGGGGCAGGTCCTGGGCCGGTTCGGGGTGGGCTGCGAGGGCACGCACGGCGTGTTCCCGGCGTGCGACCTGGCCTGCACGCCGTGCTACCACTCGCGCGACGCCAACCGGGTCCGCGTCGACGGCGCGCACACCCGCGCGCAGGTGCAGGCGCAGATGGCGACGCTGCAGCGGCTGCGCGGGCCGCGGGCGCACGCGCAGCTGATCGGCGGCGAGGTGACGCTGCTGCCGCCCGACGACCACGCCGAGTCGCTGCTGATCATGCGCCGGCACGGGCGCGAGCCGATGAGCATGACCCACGGGGACGTCGACGACGACTACCTCGACCGGCTGGTGCTGGGCCCGGACGGGCACAGGCGGCTGGACCGGGTGTCGTTCGCGGGGCACTTCGACTCGTTGATGTTCGGCCGTCGTGGGATCCCGCGCCCGCCCGACGAGGCGTCGCTGCACCCGTACCGGCGCCGCTTCGTCGAGCGGTTCGCGCGGCTGCGCCGCGAGCACGGGGTGCGCTCGTTCCTGGCGCACAACATGACGGTCACCCCGGTGAATGTGGGGGAGGTGGCCGACGTCGTCCGGGAGGTGGGGGCGATGGGGTTCGGCATGCTGTCGTTCCAACCCGCCGCGTTCGTCGGCGACGACCGGCGCTGGCGCGAGGAGTACCGCGCCGGGGACGTGAGCGCGGACGCGGTGTGGGCGCAGATCGAGCGCGGCGCCGGCACCCGGCTGGACCATCGGGTGTTCGAGAACGGCGACGTGCGTTGCAACCGCACCGCGTACGGCTTATCCGTCGGGCCGCGCTGGTACCCGGTGCTCGACGGCGACGACTCCCGCGACCTGCGCGTCCGGGACGAGGTCTTCCGCCGGCTCTCTGGCATCGGGCTCGCCGCCACACCCCGGCCGCTGCTGGCGGTGAAGCTGGCGCGGCTGGTGGCGCGGCACCCGTGCGTCCTGTCGGTGGCGCTCGGCTGGGCGGCGCGCACGGTGCGCCGGGTCGGGCTACGGCCGCTGCTGCGCCACGGCGTCCGCCCGCTCACGTTCGTGATGCACCGGTTCATGGACGCCGCCGACGTGGCACCCGCCTGGGAGCTCACGCAGCAGGGCGTCCTCAGCGACGACCCCCGGCTGCGGGAGACCCAGGAACGGCTCGCCGCGTGCCACTACGCGATGGCCCACCCCGAGACCGGGACGCTCGTCCCGGCCTGCGTACAGCACAGCCTGCTGGACCCGAAGGAGAACGCCGAGTTGACCGTCCTGCTCCCGATGCCCACCGCCCGCCGCCGGAACGGAACCCGATGACCTCATCAGCCCTCCCGCCGCCGCCCGATGGGAGCGCGTGGGACCTGCTCGTCGTCGGCGGCGGCACCGCGGGCCTGGTCGGGGCGCGCACGGCGGCGTCGTTCGGGGCGTCGGTGCTGATGGTGGAGCGCGACCGGCCGGGCGGGGACTGCCTGTGGACGGGCTGCGTCCCGAGCAAGGCGCTGCTCGCCGCGGCGTCGGCCGCGGCGGACGCCCGCGGCGCGGCCCGGCTCGGGGTGCACGTCGACGGGGTCCGGGTCGCGTTCGACGAGGTGATGGCCCACGTGCGGGCCGCGATCGCGACGATCGAGCCCGTGGACTCGCCGGAGGCGATGCGCGCCGCGGATGTCGTGTACGCGGCCGGGAGCGCGAGGTTCACCGGCCTGGCGACGGCCGAGGTCGACGGCCGGCGGCTGCGCTTCCGGCAGGCGCTGGTCGCCACCGGATCGGACCCGTCGCTCCCACCGATCCCCGGGCTCGCCGAGACTGACCCGCTGACCAGCGACTCGGTATGGGACCTGACCGAGCGGCCCGACCGGCTCGTCGTGCTCGGCGGCGGCACGATCGGATGCGAGCTGGGACAGGCCTTCGCCCGCCTCGGCAGCACCGTCACGATCGTCGAGGCCGCCGACCGGATCCTGGGCAACGAGGACCCCGACGCCGCCCGGCTGGTGACCGACGGGCTGGCCCGCGACGGCGCGACGGTCCTCACCGGGACCCCGGTCACCGCCGTGGACGGGGCAGAGGTGGTGCTCGGCGACGGGCGTCGGATCCCCGCGGACCGGGTGCTCGTCGCCGTGGGCCGCCGCCCCGACACCCGCGGCCTCGGGCTCGACGCGGCCGGGGTCGCCACCGACGACCGGGGGTTCGTCGCCGTCGACGCGTACCTGCGCACCAGCAACCCGCGGATCTGGGCGGCCGGGGACGTCACCGGGCACCCGCAGTTCACCCACGTCGCGGGGGTGCACGGATCCACCGCGGCGTCCAACGCGGTGCTGGGTGTGCGCCGCGCCGCCGAGGTCACCGCGGTACCCCGCGTCACGTTCACCTCCCCGGAGGTCGCGTCGGTCGGGGTGCCCGCGGAATCGGACGGCACGACCACCCGCACCCGGCGGCACGACGAGGTCGATCGCGCGATCGCCGAGGGACGCACCGTCGGCTTCACCCGGCTGGTGCTCGACCGGCGCGGCCACATCGTCGGGGCCACCGTCGTCGGCCCGCGGGCGGGAGAGACCCTGGCCGAGCTCACCCTCGCCGTCCACCGGGGCCTGCGGGCCCGGGACCTGGCCGGGGTCATGCACCCCTATCCCACCTGGGGCGACGGCCCGTGGAACGCCGCTGTTGCCGAGGTCCGCGAGCAGCTGGCCGGACCGGTGGCGCGGCGCGCCACACACGCGGCCACCGCGCTGCGCCGCCGCTGGCTGGACCGGGGCGCAGGGTCTCACCGCAGCGCGCGGTAACCCGCCACGATCCGGTGGGCGGCGCTCACGCCCACCAGCGCGGCCCACACCACCGCGATCTGCGGAGCCCAGAACGGGAACAGCAGCCACACGGTGTGCACCACGATCGTCTCCCCGCCCTCGGCGAGACCCCCCAGGAACGACAGCGACCGGCCGTCGTCGATCGTGGCGCCGGTGCGCTCGGCGATGGAGGAGAACGCCAGGAACGCCGCACCGTTGATGTAGTAGGCAAGCAGCACCAGCAGGAACGGCCACAGTGGTCCGCCGCCGAGCTCGGCGCTGCTGCCTACCGCAACCCCGACGACGGTGGCGCCGTAGACGGTGAAGTCCGCGGTGATGTCGAAGAACCCACCCGCTCCCGCGTCGACCTCACCCCTGGTGCGCCGGCGCCGGGCGAGCGGGCCGTCCAGCCCGTCGGCGAGCCGGGAGGCCAGCCACAGCAGCACTGCCGCGGTCCACAAGCCGGCCGCGGCGGCCCCGGCGCTGCCCAGGCCGAGCACCAGTCCGGCGGCGGTGATCCGGTCCGGGGTGACGGCCGCGACGTCGAGCGCGGCGGCCGCGCGGTCCAGCGGGTGTTCCAGCAGCCGGCGGGCCCGGGCGTCGAACATCAGGTGGCCGGTTCGGCCCGGCGGCGGCGAGCGACGACGAGCCCGGCCACCGACAACGCGACGAGCCCGCCGACGGCGAGCAGGAACGGCAGCGAGCCCGGCTCGGTTCCGAACGCACCGATCGCGACGAAGGCGGTGGCCCCGGGCAGGATCCCGACCGCGGTGCCCGCCACGTAGTCACGGGTGCGGACGGCGGTGAGGCCGCACAGGTAGTTGAGCGCGTTGAACGGCAGCAGCGGCACCAGCCGCACGCCGATCACGGCGAGCAGGCCGCGGCGGCGCAATAGCGCGTCGAGGCGGCGCAGCCGGTCGTTGTCGACCCGCTCCACGGCGCGCCGCCCCAGGCCGCGGGACAGCCCGAACGCCCCGACCGCGCTGAGCAGGGCGCCGGCCATGACGACGGCGAGCCCGCCGGCCAGCCCGAACAGCACCCCGGCGGCGATGCTGAGAACGGTGGCCGGGGCCGGGGTGAGGGCCAGTACCGCGTAGAGCGCGGCGAAGAGGAGGGGACCGAGCCAGCCCACTCCGTCCACCCAGGTGCGGACGTCCTCCACCGGAGGCACTCCGACGGAAACCGCCACGGCGACGCCGATCCCGAGCACGCCCACCAGGATCAGCGGCCGGATCCACCAGCGGTCGGGTCGGGTACTCGGCACGCGGTCGTCGCTCACGGGTCAGGGAACCCGCTGGTGCCGCCGATTGCTTCCCCGATCGCGGAATCAGCTGCTCGCCGACCGGGTTCCCCTCCCGACCTGCGCCGGCCCTCGGACACGGACCGGATTCCCCCGCGCGGCCCCTGGAGGATCTCACGTGCCCCGCTCCGCTTCCCGTTTCATGGCGCTGCTCTGTGGCGCCACCGCGATGCTGACGGCGTGCGCCACGTCGGCGCCGACCGGTGGCGGCGCTTCGCCCGATCCCACTGACTGGGCGTCCGTGCTCGACACGGCGAAGGGTCAGACGCTCGACTGGTACATGTACACCGGGGACGAGGCGATCAACGGAGTCGTCGAGGGATACGTCGCGCCGCGCCTGCTTCAGGAGTTCGGGGTCACGCTGAACGTGGTCGGCGTGGCCGACACCGCCGACGCGGTGAACAAGGTCCTCGCCGAGCGCCAGGCCGGCCGCGCCGGCTCGGGCACGGTGGACGCCATCTGGATCAACGGGGAGAACTTCGCCACCGGCCAGCAGGCCGACCTCTGGGCCTGCGGCTACCCCGAGGTCCTGCCCAACGCGCAGTACGTCGACCTGACCGCGCCCGTCGTGGCCACCGACTTCGGCGTCCCGGTGGACGGTTGTGAGGCGGCGTGGCAGCAGGCGAACTCCGCACTCGTCTACGACAGCGCCCGCCTCACCCCGGCCGACGTCATCTCGCTCACCGCGCTCGAGGACTGGGCTCGGGCCAACCCCGGGCAGTTCACCTACCCCGCTCCGCCGGACTTCACCGGCTCCATGGCGGTGCGCACGTTCCTCTACGACACCGCCGGGGATCCAGCGATGCTGGCCGGCTCGACCTACGACGCGGCGACGTTCGCGCCGCTCGCCGACCGGCTCTGGGCCCGCCTCGACGCGCTGGAGCCCGCGCTGTGGCGAGGCGGGGAGACCTACCCGACCAGCCAGGACGCCGTGGAGCAGCTCTACGCCACCGGGGAGATCGCCGCGTACCTGACCTACGGCCCGGGCACCGTCGCGGCGAAGGTCGCCGACGGAGCCTTCCCGGCCACCACTCGCACCGCCGTGCCGGGCGTCGGCAACATCGCCAACACCAGCTACCTCGCGATCCCCGCCGACGCCGCGGACCAGGCCGCGGCGCTGGTGCTGGCGAACCTGCTGCAGGACCCGCAGACCCAGCTGCGCTTCTACGCCGAAGGCGGCATCTACCCGGTGATCGACATCAACCGGCTCGCGGCGCCGGAGCGGGCCGAGTTCGACGCGGTGGTGCTCGGCCAGTCGGTGCTGTCGCTCGACGAGCTGACCGCCCGCGCCCTGCCCGAGCTCGACACCGGCTATGCCACGGCGGTGGAGGACGGGTGGACCGCCGCGGTGCTGCAGCGGTGAACCTGCGTGGCGTGGCGTTGGGAGTGGCGACCCGGCCGTCGCGACTCCCGCGAGGGCTGCGGGTCGCCCTGTTGCTCGCCCCCGCGCTGACGGTGGTCGTCGTGCTCTTCGGCGGCGGGTTCGTCCAGGCCGTCGCCCAGAGCATCGGCTACCAGCCGTTCCTCCCCGCCCGGGGCCCGTCGCTCGACGCCTACCGGACGGTGTGGGCCGATCCCGCGGTGCGGGCGTCGGTGGGCATCACGCTGCGGGTCGCGACGGTGTCGACCCTGGCCGCCGCAGTGCTCGGGGTGGCTGCAGCGTTGTTCGTGCGCTCACTGTGCCGGACCCGCCGGGCGTTCGCCGCGCTGCTGCAGGTGACGTTGCCACTGCCGCACGCGGTCGCCGCGCTGGCGATGATCCTGCTGCTGTCGCAGTCCGGTGCGCTGTCGCGGGCGGTCTCCACCCTCGGCTGGGTCGACGCACCCGTCGACTTCCCGGTGCTGACCCAGGATGCATTCGGCTGGGGCATCATCGCCTCCTACGTGTGGAAGGAAGCGCCGTTCGTGGCGGTCGTCGTCCTTGCTGCGCTGTCGTCCGGCGTCGCCGAACTGGAGGACGCCGCTCGTGCCCTGGGCGCGAGCGCGTGGCAGCGCCTGCGACACGTGCTCGTCCCGGTACTGGCCCCGGCGCTGGGCGCCGCGTCGGTGCTGGTGTTCGCGTTCACACTCGGCTCCTACGAGGTGCCTTTCCTGCTCGGCCGCCCGTTCCCGGCGACGTTGCCGGTGGTGGCCTATCAGCAGTTCCGCGACCCCGACCTCGCCGCCCGGCCGCTGGCCATGGCGATCGCGGTCCTCACGACCCTGCTCGTCGGTGCCTGCGCCGTGGCTTACCTGGCGCTCAGCGATCGGCTCCGCCGATGAGGAGGCTCGGAGCCGGTGTCCTGGTGGCGTTCCTGCTCGTGCCGTTGCTCCCGCTGCTGCTGTGGGCGGTGGCCGGCGACTTCCGCTACCCGGCCGTGATGCCGGCGTTCTCCGATCGCGGCCTGCGACTGCTGGGTGAACCCGCAGTGCGATCGGCGGTGGGCACGTCGCTGCTGATCGCGCTCACGGTCGCTGTGCTCGCCACCCTCATCGGCGCCGCGGCCGGACGGGCGATCGGCCTCTATGCCTTCCCCGGCCGCCGTGGCGTCCAGCTGCTGCTGCTCGCACCGGTGATCGTCCCGACGCTCGCGGTCACCCTCGGCATCCAGGTCTACTTCATCCGCTACGGGCTCGCTGACTCTGTTGCCGGGGTGGTGCTGGTGCAGCTGATTCCGACGGTCCCCTACGTGAGCCTGGTGATGGCCGCATCGTTCGCCGGACTCGATGTCGACATCGAGGACGCGGGCCGGGTGCTCGGCGCGGGACCGGTACGCCGCCTGGTGCACGTGACCCTGCCCGCCGTCGCGCCCGGTCTGGCAGTGGCGGCCCTGTTCGCGTTCCTGATCTCCTGGAGCGAGTACATCCTCACCCTGCTGATAGGAGGAGGCACCGTGCGGACGCTGCCGCTGCTGCTGTTCGCCTTGATCGGGTCGGCCGACCTCACCGCCGCCGCCGCGCTGTCGCTCGTGATCGCCGCCCCACCGGTGTTGCTGGTCGGTCTCACCGCGCGTTTCCTCACCGGCGCCTCGCCGGCCGTGGTCGGGTTCGGGCGCCTGTGATTGGCGGGGAGCTGGCCGTCTCCGGGCTGCGAGTCGCCTACCGGGCCGGTGTCCCGGTCGTCGACGGGGTCGACCTGGTGGTGCCCGGTGGAACCCTGACCGCGCTGCTCGGCCCGTCCGGTTGCGGGAAGACCACCGTGCTCAAGGTCGTCGCGGGGCTGCTCACCGCGAGCGCGGGCGAGGTGACGGTCGACGGGACCTCGCTGCTCGGGGTCCCGGCCGAGAAGCGTCCGGTGGGTCTGGTGTCCCAGAAGCCGCTGCTGTTCGGCCATCTGAACGTCGGCGACAACGTGGCGTTCGGGCTACGGATGCGGGGGGTCCCGCGCGCCGCGCGGCGTCGGCGGGTGGCCGAGATGCTCGACCTGGTCGGGCTGCCCGACCTCGCCCGGCGCCGCGTCGGGGAGCTCTCCGGCGGACAGGAGCAGCGCGTGGCGCTGGCCAGAGCGCTGGTACTCGACCCGCGGGTGCTGCTGCTCGACGAACCCTTCTCCGCCCTCGACGCCGAGCTGCGCCACCGGATGCGCGACCTGGTCCGGCACCTGCAGCGCGAACTGTCGATCACCATGCTGTTCGTCACCCACGACCAGCACGAGGCCGTCGACCTCGCCGACCGGGTCGTGCTGATGCTCGACGGCCGGATCGAGGCCGCCGGTACGCCGGCGGGTTTCTACACCGACCCGCCGACGCTGGCGGCCGCCCGGTTCTTCGGCGGGGTCAACGAAGTGCCCGGGACCGTGAGCGGGTCGTCGTTCACGTGCGCCCTCGGCGAGCTGGCACTCGGTGCCCCGGCTCGCGAGGGCCCGGGAGTGCTCGTCGTCCGCCCCGAGTCGCTGCGCATCCTCGGCGCCGGAGATGCACCGAACACCGTGGCGGCCACGGTGCGCGAGACGCGGTTCCGCGGCACCCACCGCACCGTCGTGGCCGTGGCGGGCGGGATCGAGCTCACCGCCTCCACCGCACCCGCCCTCCCGGTCGACCGGGGCGACCGGATCCATCTGCAGCTGCCGCCGTCGACGTGCCGGGTACTGCCCGCCGCCGCACCCCTGGACGACACCTCCACCACCAGCCGGAACGAGGAAGCCCGTGCGTGAACAGCACATCGACACCGATCTCCACGGAATCGTGCTGACCGACGTCTCGACCGGGTCCCCCGTGGACCTCGGCCACCTGCCCGGGGTACAGATCCTGACACTGATCAGGCACCGGTTTTGACTGCCCTGCCAAGAGCACCTGGTCCAGGTGCAGCAGGAGCTCGACGGTGCGGTACCGCTCGTCGTCGTCGGGTTCAGCCCGGCCGAGGCGCTCGCTCCGCTTGCCCGGTACCTCGGTCTCACCGGGCTGGTGCTGTCGGACCCCGACCGGCAGCTCTACCACCGGCTCGGCCTACGCCGTGCACCGATCTGGCAGGTCTACTCGCCCGGCACGATCGCCCGCTACGCGATGCTCAAGCTCCGTGGCGCGACCCTGAACAAGCCTGTCGAGGACACCCGGCAGATGGGCGGTGACGCGCTGGCCATGGACGGCCGGATCAAGCGGCTCTGGCGGCCGGCGACGCCCGACGACCGGGCTTCACCTGTCGTCATCGCCGCCGCCGCCCTGGCGCAGGCCCGGCCCGGCGGCTGATCCGCGGGAGCCGGCGATCCAGCGACGCGGCGGTGGTCCACTGGAGCTCGCGGAAACCGGCTCACGAACGCCCTGTCAACGGCGGCCGAAAACTGACCCCTTGGCGGCACGTGGGTTCCGTCGACACGCCCGCCGGCGATCGAGCGGAGTACCTCGGCTGCCGGTGCCGGGTGGTGACCGAGATCGCAGCTGGCCGACGTGCGGGTTCGGGCGTCGCGTTCGAGTACGAGGAGGACTGTGAGGACGTCTGCTCGGTAGTGGTGGTGATCGACCTGACGGCTGGGAGAAGCTGATCGTCGCACTCGCGGTCCCCGTATCGCGGTTCGCCGGGCGGGGGAGCGAACTCGAGATGACGCTCCGAAGGTGGATCTCCTCTCGCACGGGCTGCCTCCCGACCCGCTCGGGTTCCACTCGAGCGGCGGCGAAGTGACAACGGGCCCGAACCCGACCCATGCAGGACCTCTGCGCCGCGCCGGGGTCATTGCCCATGGAACGTGACCAGCGCGGTCGTCGAACGCGGGTCCGGTCAGGTAGGTCGACACAGGCTGACCGAGGTGGTGCACGGCATCCGCGAGCTCGGCACTGGGTGGTCGCGCGGTTCCAGGTCCGCCAGGCCGACGTACCCAGCCGGTCGACGGGCGCACTTCGTAGTGGGACCGGCGGTCGCAGGCGCCGCGGCCATGCGTCGGGGCGTCCGACCCTGCCCGACTCCGGGTTCGCCTGCGAAGGGCCGAGCGCCCACCCGATGCCGAGTGAGACCGCCCACCAAGTCATCCGGTAGTCGGTCATGTCGTGCGGTCTCACGTCGATCGAGCGAGCGCATCGAGTCCTTCGCGCTCGCCCGGCATCGGGCGGACCCGTCGCGCCCCACCGCGTCCGGCGGGGCCGCCCGGCTCGTGGTCGGGTGCGTTCGGATCTCCCTTGGAGCCCCACCATGACGAGCACCGACTCCTTCTTGTCCACCCGCAACGCCTCCGTCGCCGACCTGGTCGCGCTGCTACAGGCCCAGCACGCCGCGAAGCTCGACGTCGTCGCCCCGGCCCGGCACCTCATCGCCGAGAACGGTCGGCTGCGGCTGATAGGGGTCGGCGAACCCCGCCTCACCCCCAACGGCGTCACCGTGGGGGAGACGGTGCTGCGTCCGACCAGAACCGCCGACGCCGGGATCGCGGACAAGCTCGGCATCCCGCTGCCCTACCTGCGGCGGCTCCGCGCGGAGCAGGTCGGTCTCTACGACGCGAACGTCAACACCTGGCTGGGTGTCGAACCGGATCGCCGGTTCCTGGTCCGCGGGCTGCACGACCCGGACGGTGGGAGCGGGGTGGCGCGGGCGGTCCTGTCGGACTCCTACCGCATGGTCGACAACCTCGACGTCCTGATGGCCGCACTCGAAGGCGTCCGCACCGCCGGCGTCCCGGTCGACATCGCCGGGTGCGACCTGACCGAGCGCCGGATGTACGTCAAGGTCCGCGCCCCGCAGGTCGCCGAGTACGCCCCCGAGCTCCTGGCCGGGTACCGCAGCCCGTTCACCGGGGCACGCGGGGCGGACAACCCGCTCGTCTTCGCCGGGTTCGTCCTGTCCAACTCCGAGACCGGGCACGGGTCGTTCTCGCTGACCCCGCAGCTCACCGTCGAGGTCTGCGACAACGGCATGACCATCACCCGCGACGCCGTCCGCGAGGTGCACCTCGGTGGGCGGATGTCCGACGGGGTGGTGCGCTGGTCGGCCGACACCCAGGACGCGGTGCTCGACCTGGTCGTCAAGCAGGCCCGCGACGCCGTGGCCACGTTCCTCGACCACGGCTACGTCCGGGCGAAGCTCGCTGAGATCACCCGTCAGGCCGGGGTCGCGATCACCGACCCGGCCGCGACGTTGGAGCACGTCGGGAAGGCGCTGCGGTTCACCGCCGAGCAGCAGGCCACGATCTTGGCCCACTTCATCTCCGGCTCCGACATCACCTCCGGAGGCGTGCTGCACGCGGTGACATCGGCCGCGCAGACCCTCGACGACGCCGACGCCGCGCACGACCTGGAGCGCCACGCGCTGCGCGCGATGACCCTGGCCGCCGCCCACGCCGGCTGACCCCACCCGCGACCACGGCGCAGCCAGGCGCTGAACACGGTCGACCACGACGCGGGTCCGGTCCCGGCCCAGCCTGGCCGGGTCCGGGCCCGCCCCACCCAGAGAGGACCTTCCATGTCCAGCATCACCCCGGCCGGGTCACCCGGCACCCCACTTTGCGACGATCCCGGCTGCGTAGCTGCGCGTCGGCGACCTGATCCACCGTGCCCGGCCCCGGAAAGAGCGACGCGGCTGCGTGCTCGTCGCCCGGGCCGCGCTCGTCGAGGATCTCGTGCAGCTGACGCTCTACGACTCCGGCCACCCCCACCGGCACTCCCGCTGCCCACCGGCCCGACGATCGGGTGACGCTCGCCTGCCGGGACCTGATCGAACCCGACGACGGACTGACCGCGTGGACCGACGCGCGGTGGCGCCGCGCGCACCGCCGCGGCGCGGCGTTCGCGTTGATCGACCAGATTCGCGCCCGCAACGTCGGGCTCTCCCCAACGGTTCACAATGGGCGACCGACTCCGTAGTTGGCGGCTGGGTGACTCTGACCGCGACCTGCGTGCGCCGACACATGACGCTGCGCCCCGAACTGCGTCGCGACACGCTCCAGGACAGACTTGCGTTGTAGCTAGATGCATGAAACTTTTCACGGATGCAGCTACAGCACCAGGAGCTGGTGGAGAGTCTCGCGCGGCAGCACGACGAGGACTTCGCGCTCCTGCACGCCGACTTGCGCGAGGCGTTGCCCGAGGTGGCGTCACGGTGGGCGGACCGATTCCCGAACGCGGCGGACATGAGTGGGCACAACCGGTGCACTGCGGTGCGTCAGACGCTGCTGAGCATGTTCGACGGCCGGGGTGAGAGGCCGTTCTCGCTGCTCGATGCTCGCGAGGGGCCGGGGCTGTCCGTGGTGTTGTCGGACGGGTCGGGCACCCGAATCCGGGTCCGGAGGTGGCCGACGGACAACCTGAAGCGGCGGATCCGGGTGGTGGATGTGCCACCTTCGGGACAGAGCGAGGCGTTGGCGGAGGCGCGTCAGCTGGCGCTGGACGAGGGGCACGAGGAGCTGGTCCTGCCGCGGTCGGCTGGAGGCCCGTTCGACGTGTTCGTGCTGTGGTGGGCCGACGACGACGAGGTCGAGCTCGCGGGGGCGGAGCTGGCAGCGGTGGCGGACATCGACTCGTCGTCGGTGGTGCGAATCCTGGCGACCGCGCCGTTGCCGGCACCGGAGCCGGTCCGGGCCGAGCCCCCCGCGGCAGATCCTGGGCCGCACGGCGACTTCGACGAGTTCGACGAGTTCGACGACGTGGCGGGCACGGGCGATATCACACCGGCGTAGTTCGGGTGGGGGTGGTTGGTGGTGCGCGATGCGAGCGACGAGACTTGAATCGGGCCGGATATGACGACGAGGATCGAGATGTACGGGGCCCGGGTGCGGCAGGCGCGGATCCTGCGACGCATGACGGGTAAGGCCGTGCTGGCCGAGATGGGCTGGAGAGGTGCCCGGCAGACCCGGCTCGAGCAGGCCGAGGTGACCGCCCTGGACGCTGATACGGCGGCGCGGCTGGCCGAGGTGCTGCGGTTCCCGCTGGAGTTCTTCACGACCCCGCCGGTGTCGCGGGTGGCTGCGGCGAGCCTGCTGTTCCGGGCGCCGAAGGCGACCTCGGCGACGGAGAAGGAGTACCTGGCCCAGTTCGCCGTCGCGGTGGGTGACTTCCTGGAGGAGCTGAACGTGCGCTCGCAGCTGCCGCCGGTGAAGCTTCCGGCGCTGGATCGTCGCACTGGCGTCGCTGCGGCGGCCCGCGCGGCCCGGGCCCGGATGGGTATGGACGCGGACGTGCCGATCCCGTATTTGACTTACGAGCTGGAGCGGGCCGGGGTGGCGGTGGTGATGCGGGCCCGACGCACGAAGTCCTCAGGGGAGCTGAACTGGGCATCCGACGGCGCCCGGGAAAAGCACCTTGGCTACTCGACCCGGGTCGGCGAGTACGGGGATCGTCCGTTGATTGTGTTGCGAGCGCTGGATTCCTGGGAGCGGATCCGCTGGACCGTGGCCCACGAGCTGGGGCATCTGCTGTTGCACGCCGACGGGGTGAACAGCAAGGACCAGGAGGAGGAGGCCTCGCGGTTCGCCTCGGAGCTGCTCGCGCCGGCGGCGGCGGTCGCTGAGGAGGTGCCGAAGGTCGTGTCGCTGCACAACCTGGTCCCGTTGAAGCTGAAGTGGGGGATTTCGCTGGGTGCGCTGCTGCGGCACTTGTCGGAGTCCGGGCTGATCGACTCCCACCGCTACGACATGTTGCGTCGCCAGCTCTACACGCGGATCAACCCGGCCACCGGGCACACCTGGGGCCGGACCGAGCCCGGCTGGGACGCCCGGGTCCCCGAGCAGCCTCGGCTGCTGGCCAAGTGGGTCGAGCGCTGCTTCCACGCCACCTCGGCGGCCATGCTCGCGCCGCGGCGGTTGATCTGGCCGGCGGACCTGCTGGAGGACTTCCTGGCCGGGCAGCGCCCGGCCCCGTCCACCACACCGTCCGACAATTCATCGATCGCTGGCACGAACCAGCGCAGGCCCGCCCTGTCGGCGGCTGCGGTCCCGGGGACTATCGCGCTCGCCAGAGGGAACGTCGTGGACTTCGACCGGTTCCGCAACGAGCGGCGCGCTTGAAGGTCGCCGGGGGTCGACTGGGAGGCGGGGCGGAGGGGCCGAGGATGGCGCACACGCGGTGATTCACGCCCAGGACACCTGCACGGTGCTCGGGGTGATCACCTCCGGTCCCGGCGGTGCTGGAGTTCCTGTAGCCCCGTTGTTCAGGAGGATGGACAGCCGGATGAGTGTCTACATCGGCGGACCGATCGGCTACCTCGGGCCGACGACGTCTGTGTCCAAGTCGGAGTAGAGCGTGGATCGTGCGGCGGCGCGGGAGCTCGCCGAGCTGGCCAATCGGGTTGGCCGCGTCTCCGGTCGGGAGCCCTGGCGTGGATTCCTGCGGTGGATCAGCCGTGGGCGACTGGGCCGGTCGCGAGGATGGCCGGTGGTTCCCCAGCTGTCCACCCCGTGGCAGGACACCATCTCGGGTGAGCGCATCGGCTGGCGTCAGCGCGCTGCCAACCTGGGCGGCGAGTGCGCCTTCGCCGTGGACTACCAGGTCTGCCGTCGCTGCCGGCTGGGTTGGGTGGAGCAGCCCTACACGACGCCCGAGTATCAGCGATGCGGACTGGCAGCTGCGGGCTTGGCCGCGCTGCGCGCCGAGCACCCTGGCTTCGCCTGGCACACCCTCGGCGGACACCTCGCGGATTCTCGGGCGTTCTGGGCCGCAGTTGGTGCTGGCGTCGAGGGCGGCTACCAGCAGCGCTATGTCTGCGTCCACGTCAGCCCGGGAGGCTGACTGGCACGGTCCGCCCGACGGCACGGTCATGCCTGGAGACCCGCTGCCGAGCCCGTCCACACGCCAGATCCCGGATGGGAGTAGGCGCACCCCGGCACCCCGGCACAGATGAGCTCGCGATCGCTTCCTCCACTCCAACGCGCTCGACCAGACTGCGGTGAGGGCCTCGTCGGTGGAATGCAGCGTCGCCGACGTCGCGATCATGATCAGGTCCCTCGCCTGACTCTCGGCACGTCGCGACCTGTCCGCGGGAGGCGGGGCTGCGCACTATGGCAGCGCCGCCGGGCGGTGGGTCGATGCCCTCGGCCCGCTGCCGCCCGGATGAACCGGCGCGATGACCTCGCCCCGATCGTTGCGTCCTGGATGCCGCCGGTCCACGCCGTCCGGCGCAGCCCCGGGCTCCCTCCTCCCACGCCCGGCGTCGCCGCCCTGGCCGAGCGCGCCCCGCACCCCGCGGGAGCACCGGACCGCCGAGCCCGCAGCGCTCGGTCAAGGAGGATCCAGTGACCATCACCGACCTCACCCAGGACACAGACAACATCGCGAACACTGCCGCTGTGCCGGACGACCCCGCCGTCGCGAGCGACACGACCACCGCGGGCGACTCCAACGACATCGAGAACCTCGAAGCCGACCCGTCCGTCACCTCTCGGCCCGACGCCGAGATCGGCGTGCTGGTCGCCGTCGATCCACGCATCCTGGTCGTAGGCGTCAACGTGCGCCGCGACCTGGCTCTGGACAAGCCGTTCCTGCGTTCGATCGCCGAGCGCGGCGTCCGCGAGCCGATCATCGCCCGCCGCGCCGCCGACGGCGCGCTGGTGGTGCGCAAGGGCAAGCGCCGCACGGTGGCCGCCGTCGAGGTCGGCCGCGCCAGCGTGCCGGTACTGGTCGAGCCCGGATCACCGGACACCGACGACGTCCCGGACGGGCTGGATCGTGCCGCGCGGGAGATGCGGGTCGAGCGGATCGTCGACCAGCTCGAGGAGAACCAGCACCGCACCGGCACGAGCGACACCGACGAGGTCCACGCCCACCAGCAGCTGCTCGACCTCGGGTTGACCGCCGGGCAGATCGCCCGACGCACCCACGTCCCGACCGCTCGGGTCAAGGTCACCACCGCAGTGGCGCGCAGCGAACTCGCCGCTGCGGTGCTCGACCGCTACGAGGTCACCCTGGACCAGGCGGCGGTGATCGCCGAGTTCGACGACCACACCGACGCCGGCACCGACGCGGTCAAGGTCCTCACGGTGACCGCGGCGAAGAACCCCGCGCAGTTCGACCACGTCGCGCAGAAGCTTCGCGACGAGCGCGCCGATGCCGCCCTGCTCGCCGAAGCGGTCGTCGACCTGACCGGCCAGGGCCTGGAGTTGATCGACCCCGACCAGCCCGGCGACGCCCGGCAGATCAGCGGGCTGCGCCCGAGCGAGGAGACTCCCAGCGGCACCGAGCTCACCGCCGAGGCACACACGGGCTGCCCGGGCCGCGCGGCCAGTGTCGAGGTCCGCCGCGGCTTCGACCGGCAGCCTCAGCTGCGGATCGTGCACTGGTGCCTGCACCCGGACATGCACGGCCACGCCGCCCGGTGGACCCAGCTCAACGCCGGCGGCGACCGCACCGGCACCTCAGCCGCCGGGAATGGGGGAGCCGGGAGCGCGGGCGCGCTGAGCGAGGAGGAGAAGGCGCAGCGGCGGCTGGTCATCGCGAACAACCGGGAGTGGGATTCCGCGACCACCGTCCGGCGGCAGTGGCTGCGCACGTTCCTGGCCCGCAAGTCCCCGCCGCGTAACGCGGCGGTGTTCATCGCCGCCACGCTCGGGCGGGCCGGGCACGACCTGCGCCGCGCGATGGAGTCCGGACACCCCACCGCGTTGGAGGTACTCGGCCACGACCCGGTCGGCAGCGTGTACACCGGCCGGCCCCACCCCATCACCGAGGCCGCCGCGACCGCCTCGCCCCAGCGGGCCACCCAGCTGACGTTGGCGGTCCTGCTCGGCGCGGCCGAGGACGCCACCAACCGGCAGACCTGGCGATCCCCCGAGCCGGGGCACCGCGCCTACTTCACCGCGCTGCGCGACTGGGGCTACCCGCTGTCCCCGGTCGAACAGCTCGTCGTTCCCGACCCCGACCAGCCAGGCGACGACCGGGACGACGCCGAGCGCACTGACGGCAGCGGTGACGCCGGGCCGGTGCAGGACGGCGAAGCGAGCAGCTGATCCGCGGGTCGGTGGGGCCACCCCCGCGGCGGTGGCCCCACCGGCCAACCACTCGCTTCGTTGGAAGGAGATCGATGATGTTCCCGCAGTGCTTCACCCGCTACGACTGGTGCCGCAGCTACGTCCTGCCCGCCCACGTCCTCACGACGATCCCGCGCACCGGCAGTGTTGGGATGCTCGGGGCGCACAACGCTGCCCGCGGCCTGCTCGTCGAGATCTGCCGGCACGCCGACGCGACCCCGGTCGCGCTGGACTACCGCGAGACCGTGCTGCCCGACGGCGACATCGCCATCGCCGTTACCGCCACGGCCCGTCACGCCGACGGGACACCCCTGGTCGTCGCCACCACAGCCCGGGCCCGGCGTTGTCCACCGGACCGGGTCGGGGACTGGACGCTGAGGATCGACGGCGTGCACCAGGTCGAGCAGGACCGGACCTGGCCGCCGTCCCCGCCGATGCAGGGCCACATGGTGGCCCGTCTGGCCCAACGCCCACCGGCGCCGATCTCCATCACCTGACCGCCGCCCGCCGTCGCCCCGCCCGGGCGCGGCGTCGGGTTCGCTCCCGCCGCTCCGCCAGTCGATCGGGAACCGGTCATGTGGCCTCCGGTGGTCGGTGAATGCGTTGTTGGCGGCGGCCTTCTCGTCGACGCTGTAGTAGCGCTGCGGCCAGGACGGGTCGGGTGCAGCACATCGCGTCGAGGCGTCCGGCCAGGACGGCGATGGGTGTCGTCACGAAGTTCGGCCCCGGGCTGAGCGTGCGGTGGTCTGATTGATCAGCTGGTGCGCTTGCGGCGGGTCGCGGTGCGGCTGGTGCGGAGCCGGTAGGACTGGGTGCCGGTTTCGAGGATGTGGGCGTTGAAGGTGACGCGGTCGACGATGGCGGCGACCAGGCGCGGGTCGGGGAACACGGTGCCCCATTCGGAGAAGGGCAGGTTCGTGGCGATCGCGATCGAGGCGCGTTCTTCGCGTTCGGTGATGATCTGGAACAGCAGCTCGGCGCCGCGTGGGTCGATCTGGACGTAGCCGAGTTCGTCGAGGCAGAGCAGGTCGAGGCGGCCGTAGCGGGCGACGACGCGGGACAGGACGCGTTCGTCGGCGGCTTCGACGAGTTCGTTGACCAGGTGCGCGGTGGTGACGTAGCGGACGCGGCGGCCTTGTTCGCAGGCGGCCAGCCCGAGCCCGATGAGCAGGTGGGACTTGCCGGTGCCGGAATCGCCGAGGAGCACGACGGGTTCACCGGCGTTCATGTAGTGCCCGGCGGCGAGGTGGCCCAGGGTCGCGGCGGGGATGGTGGGGACGGCGTCGACGTTGAACTCCGCGAGCCGTTTGAGCCGGGGGAACTTCGCGTCGGCGATGCGGCGGGCCCGGCGGCGTGCGGTGCGGTCGTCGACCTCGGCGGCGAGGACCTCGGCGAGGTAGCCGAGGTGGGTGCGGCGTTCGCGGGCTGCGATGTCGGCCAGGCGGGTGGCTTCGGCGCGGACGGTGGGCAGGTGCAGCTCCCGGGTCGCCGCCCCGATCGAGGCCTGCGCCGCGGCGTCGACGGTGCCCTCGCTCGCGGTGCGCCCGTTCGGGGTGGTCGTGGGGGTGGTGGTCATGTGCCGCTTCCGGTGAGCAGGTCGTCGTAGTCGACGAGGATGGGTGTCGGGCGGTCGTAACGGGCCAGCGCGGCGATGTCGACCACGGGTGCGATCGGGGTGGCCCCGCGGCGAGCGTCGATGATCACCACGTGCGGGTCGAGTGCGCCGGAGGCCACCGCCCGGCCCATCGCCGCGGCCAACGCAGGCGCCGGATGTGTGCGGTGGGCCAGCAGGATCTCGATCAGCCACCGGGTTCCGAGGGTGTCGCCCTTCGCGGCGCGAGCGGCGTCCCAGTAGGCCTGATGGGCGGCGGTGAACACCCCGGACTGCCGGGCCTGGGCCAGGGCGGTGGCGCCGGGCAGCGCGCCGGGCTTGGTCTTGAGGACCTCGAGGTAGTGATCCAGGGCCAGGACGTCGAAGAACTTCCCGACCCCCCGTTCGTGGCGGGCCACGACCGTCGGACCGTCGAGGACCTCGACGGTCGTGGCGCCGAGGCGGACGGACAGGCGGCGACCGGCGAACCGGGCCGGGACCGAGTAGTTGACCTGCCGGACCGACACCCGGGCCTTCGCGTCGACCCGGGCGGACAGCAGCCGGGCGCAGTCGAACCCCTCGCCCGGCAACGCCATCAGCGTCGGCGCCTCGGCGGTGAACGCGGCGGCGACGGTGACCGGCCGGCCGGTGATCACCCGGGCGTCGTCGAGGACGTCAGCGCTGGCGAGGAGCGTGTTGAGCTCGGCGAGGGAGCCCAGGTTCGGGACCGGGACCAGGTGGCGGCGGCGGAACCGGCCGATCTCGCCCTCGACCCCGCCCTTCTCATGCGCGCCGGCCAGGCCCGGGCGGCAGAAGAACGAGTCGAACCCGTAGTGGCTGCGCAGCGCGATGAACCGCTCGGACTCCGTGCGGTCGCGTCCTTTGCAGACCCGGACCACCGCCGGTTTCAGGTTGTCGTAGCGCAGCAGCGCCGGGACCCCGCCGAAGTGGGTGAACGCCCGGACATGGCCGTCGAGGAACGCCTCCTGGGCTTGGGTGGCGAACGCGATATGGAACGCCCGCCCGGAGTTCGACAGCCGCATCACGAACATCCAGCACTTCACCGCGACCCCGCCCAGGACCGCGTGGAACTCCCCGAAGTCGACCTCCGCCTCGGCGCCGGGCGGGTGGGTCTGCGGGATCGACACCTCGACCCGGACCAGGCCCAGCTCGACACGCCGCGTCCCGACATAGCGGCTCACGCTCACCTCCGAGCACGTCGCGCCGTGCTCGGCGACCAGGCGTTGCCAGATCCGGCGTGCGGTGTGGCGCTGCTTGCGTGGCGCGTCCCGATCGGCGAGCAGCCAGCCGTCGATGACCTTCGTCCACGGGTCGATCGCCGGACGCGGTCGCGGCGGATAGGCCTTGCGCGGTGGCGGGACCGCGTCCTCGAGCGCCTGGCGCACCGTGCGCCGATGCACCTGATATCGATCAGCGAGCTCCCGGATCGACACGTCCTCCAGCCGGCGCTCACGCCGGATCCTCTCGAACAGCTCCACCCGCGAACCCATCCTGACCGACCCCCGCGCCGACGACACCGACACGCAAGATCTGAACCGGGGTGGGGCCAACATTCGTGACGACACACCGGCCCACCCACAGCGGGAACGTCACCACCCCGGTGGGGCCGAAATTCGTGACGACAACCGGCCGAAGTGGGGCCAGATCAGGTGATCACACCCACGGCGAGCTAGCTAGCCCGCGCAGGCTCGGTCCGAGCCACGGGGTGGCGTAGCAGGGCGAACAGCGCAGACCCCGGCGGCAGGCGGCCGTCCGTTCGCACCAACCACGGCGGACCGCGTCGCGTGGAAGCGGTCCGGGTTGAACTGGCCCGGGTCTGGTCGCGCAGCCACGGCGCTCCGGGCACGGTGCCGTTACCTGCGGCAACGGTCGAACCCAAGGGCGACGGAGCGGGTTCGGGCATCACGGTTCCTCATGATGATGGCAGTGCGGGCCAGTGCTCCTCATCGCCGGTCATCCCGCGGGGGGTGTCCAGGGGGACGCCCGGAGGTCAGCACAACACGGGTAGGGCGAGCGGCGATGAACCTGGGCCCAGGTCCGACCGGGTGGGACGAGCCTCGCTGCGCTCGGACGCCTGCGGCGTTCCCACCCCGGTCGGACGAGCCCGGAACCCCCGCCGTCCCTACCGGGACCCCACCCGCGCCGTGCTGAGGCCAGGGCCGCGTCACCCACCGACACCCACCTCACGAGGAGACACCACGATGAACAAGATCACCGTCCACGGCAACGTCACCGGCAAGCCCGAGCTGCGGTTCTCCCGCTCCGGGGTCCCGGTCGCGACCTTCACCGTCGCGGCCAACCGGCGCCGGCTCAACCGCGGAACCGGCCGCTGGGTCGACCTGCCCCCGGTGTTCCACCGGGTCGTGTGCTTCAACGGCCTGGCCGAGAACATCGCGGCCAGTCTGGACAAGGGCGCCACCGTCGCGGTCACCGGCGAGTTCGCCGACGACAGCTACAAGCGCGACGACGGCACCCAGGTGCGCCGGATTCAGCTCGAAGCCGCCGACGTCGCCGCGAGCCTGCGCTACGCCACCGCCACCCTGGTCAAGAACTCCCGCCCCGCCCACGACGCGGACCGGGCTGATCGCACCGAGCCCGACGCCGCCCAGCCGGACGGCGACGCGCCCGCCGACGAGCCCGCGCCGGAGCCGGTCACCCGGCCCGAGCTCGCCATCGTCGGTTCCGACTGAGTCAGATCATCGGCGGGCCTGGACCTCAGCGGTCCGGGCCCGCCGATGTGCTCGCAGACGACCTACCTGTGGGTGTCCTCGCGTCGGTTTCGCACCGTGCCCGCGAACCCGGACCACGCGCCAGCCGCTACCCGAGCACCCACACCCGGACACGATGCGGCGCGCGGTCCGGAACCGCAGACCGCCCCGGTGCTCCGACGCGAGGAGAACATCGTGACCGACCATCAGCACTGTCCACCCGCTGCGCCGACGCCTGCGTTGGGCCGGCTCGGCGCGGCAGCTGCACGCGCCGCCCGGAACGGTTGGCGGGTGTTCCCCGCCGTTCCCCGTGGCAAGGTGCCGGCGATCGCCGATTGGGAGAACGCCGCCACGACCGACCCCGACCAGATCACGGCATGGTGGCGGGCGATGCCGTGGAACGTGGCCGTCAGTACGGGAAGATCCGGGCTTCTCGTCATCGACCTCGACGCCCGGCAAGGCGCCTCCGTGCGGTCGCGGTCGGCCAGCACGCGGGACGGGTACGACATGCTTCGTCGGCTCGCCGCCGCGGCCGGCGAGCCGCCACCCACCGATACGTACACGGTCGCGACGCCGGGCGGGCTGCACTTGTACTTCCGCCAGCCAGACGGTGCGGCGTTACGCAACACCCAGGGTGCACTTGGGGCGAACGTAGACAGTCGCGGCCATGGTGGGTACGTCGTCGCTGCGGGGTCCGTCCGGGCCGCAGGCTTCTACCGGGTCGTGAGGTGCCGCCCGGTGGCCGAGCTTCCGGACTGGCTGGTCTCTGCGCTCACCCCACCCGCACCCGCACCTGCCCCACGGACCCCGCACCGGATCTCGAACACGCCGCTGCCCGACGGGAGGGCGGGGGCCTACCTGCGTGCCGTCGTCGACGGCGAGTGCGCCGCCGTCGCCGCGGCGACCGTCGGACATCGCCACCAGACGCTGCTGCGCGCGGCGCGCAGGCTCGGGCACTGGGTCGGAGGATCTGCCCTCAGCGCGACCGCTGCCCGCGCAGCGCTCATCGATGCCGCCCGTGGCTACCTCGGCGTCGACGGCTACACCCGCGCGCAGGTCGATCGCGATGTATCCGACGGACTTGCCTACGGCGCCCGGTTCCCCCGCTGTTTCGACGACATCGGCAACCGGATGTAGCTCCGGACGTCCCGCCGCATCCGCGACCGGCTCGGCCGCAGGGACGCCCTCCCATCGCACGATGCCGCTGTCATGCAGCTCTCCGCAGGATCCCCGGGGTGGTGGTCCGGCACGCCCCCGAGCTCGGCAGCCGCGATGGGTCGGGCCTCCGGTGCTCGGCTCAGGTGGATCGCCCGGAGGTCAGCACACCGGGGCGGGGGCAAGCGGCGATGAACCCGGCCCGCCCATCCCGGTGAGATCGCGTGCGGATCCGACATCGGCCGCCGGTCGGGAAGGCGAGCACACCGGGATGGGCGAGCCAGAACCCCCGCCGTCCCTGCGGGACCCCCGCCCCGGCGCGCTGAGGCTTCGCCGCGTTCCCCCAACGCCGAGCACCGGAGGCCCTCATGACCATCACCGCCACCACCGAGATCACCGAGTCCGACACCCGCGCGACCCGACTCGCCGTCCTCGAGGCGCAGGTCTGCCAAGCCCGCGACGAAGTTCGCGTCGCCCGCCTCTGCGACGACCTGTCCCTCGCGTTCGACGCGCTCGAGTCCCTGGCCACGCTCCTGCAGCACACCCTGCAGGAGCTCGCGCACGTCGGCGTCGAGACCAGCCCGCGCTGACCGCCCCCGGGCACGTGGCCCGCCCGGGTCTGGGCGGGCGGTGACGGTCGTGGCGACTGCGGCTGCGTCCGGGCAGGGTGCGGTCTCGAAAAGGATGGACCGCATGCATCCGGGACCCTGATCCCCTGCCGCCCCGCAGAACCGCGAAGCGGGCGAGTAGGCGGGCCGGGTGACGTTCGTGCGGCGGGTCGACGAGGCGCCACCGGGACAGCTGGCTACTTCAAACGGTCGCGGTCCGGTTTGCGGCATGGCCGCGATCCTGACCTGACATCGGTCGCACTCACCTCGCTCACGACGGTCACAGGCAGTGCAGTGCACGGTGTCCCGGTATCAAAGGGTGGTCCGAGCCGGGCGAGTGATGATCACCCCAGTCCGCCGGCCGCCAGGCTGCCCAGCAACCGAATGGGACGCCCGTGCGGACTATCCGCCGTGACGAGCAGATTAACAATCTGGCCAACGCCTGGATGGACAGGCACATGCGGGGTGGCCTTTTGCCTGCTCAGGTATCATAATAGAACTTATGTTCGAGTATGTTGCTCGGTCGTGGGCCCGGGAGCGGGTACTGACCGCGGTCGGTGACGGCCCTACGCTGCCCAACGTGGGTACCTGGTGGAGCGATGACGAGCGTGCGGCGCTTGTCGCGCTGCTGCGCACTCGGCCCGGCGGGATGAAGTGGCCGCAGATCGTGGCCGAGGTCGACGCCCGCTCCAGCGCGCTCGCGCTCTGGAACGAGCACAACCCCGCCGACCTGTTCAGCGATTCCGCAGTGCCTGGGCTGCTCCAGGCACGCGCGGACATCGACGAGTGGCGGGCCGCCGACCTCGGGTTTCTGACGTTCCTGGACGCCGACTACCCGGCGCAGCTCCGCGAAATCCACGACCTGCCGCCGGTATTGTTCCACCGGGGCAGGCTCCTCGACGACGAGATCGCCGTATCGGTGGTCGGGTCCCGGGAGGCGTCCCGGCAGGGGCTCGACGCCGCGCGTGCGATCGCGACGGGCCTGGTGGAGCGCGGCATCACCGTGGTCGGCGGGCTTGCGGCCGGAATCGACACGGCCGGTCACATGGCTGCGCTGGAGGCGGGCGGGCGCACTGTTGCGGTGATCGGCACTGGGATCCGGAAGTACTACCCGGCGGACAACCGCGAGTTGCAGGACCAGATCGCCGACTCTGGGCTGCTGCTCTCGCAGTTTTGGCCGGAGGCGCCCCCGACGAAGCAGACCTTCCCGATGCGCAACACCGTGATGTCCGGGTTCGGCCGCGCGACGATCATCGTCGAGGCGGGGGAGCACAGCGGCGCCCGAATCCAAGCCCGTCGAGCGGTCGCCCACGCCCGCCCGGTGATCCTCACCGAGATGGTGGTGCGGGTGAACAAGTGGGCACAGGCGCTGCTCGACCGCCCCGGTGTCCACGTCGCGACCAGCACCGCCGAGGTGATGTCGATCGTGGAGAAGGTGACGGCGCGACCGTCGGACATGCTGTCGTTACTGCGGGTCGCTGCCGGGTGACCAGCAGTCTCGCCGAGTTCTCGGAGCAGGCGCGGGCGTATCTATTTTCGCAGGTCGGTGACTGTTTTACCAACACATCGCGCGGGCCTGGCCGCTGCTTGGTGTGCACGGGGCCAACCGGCATCGCCGAGGTGCAGCTGTGCGGGCAGTGCTCACGGCAGCGAGCCGAGTTCGGCGTGGGGCTCGCCGATCTGGTGGTGCCGCTCGCCTACGTGCGCGGGTGGATGACACCGCAGCACCAGTCCGAGCACCTGGTGCGCCGCTACAAGTCGCCGGTGCAGCCGTCGCGATGGTGCGCCGAACTCCTCCAGTTCATGATCCACGCGGCGTCCGCTATCCACGGGCCGTGCATCGCGGCGGCGGCCGGTAGCTGGTGGCAGGTGATGACAATCGTGCCGTCGGCGACGCGGCTGGGTGCCGACCATCCCGTGGTCGGCCTGGCGCAGCAGGTGTTCGAGCACGGCAACAACGTCGACCGCGTGCTGCTGACGCCCACAGAGCACATCGCGTCCACGGACCGCCACCCACGCCGGGACATGTTCACCCTGTCGCCAGAGGTCGTAGCGAGGGTGCGCGGCAGACACGTCCTGGTCATCGATGACACCTACGTCTCCGGCTCCAAGTCGCAGTCGGCTGCCCTGACGCTCAAGACGGCCGGTGCACAGCGGGTGACCGTGCTGTGCGTAGCCCGGTGGTTGAGCTACCGATGGGACGACCACCGGCGCCTGATCGAGAGCGTCCTGCCGCCATACGACGCACTGATCTGCCCGGTAGGTTCAGGCCCCTGTCTCGCGCCGCGTTGATCGGCGATCACCTCGCGGCTACGGAGTGCACCACGCACGGTCCCCTCCGCTCGTCGTCCTCGGAGCGCACGAGCGTGCCGTCGTTCCCCTGGCGTCAGCGGCTTGGCGGACGCGCGGGCTGAGCCTGGGAGCAGATCAGCGATACGAAGTACAGCTTGGAAATACAGCTACGCCAGCCGCCGCAGGCATCTTCTGCCAACCTCATCGTGCCCTCTGAACTGCGCAGATGCTCTCAGCAACTTCGCCGCCCGCAGTTCACACCGAAGAGGTCACTGGTTCGATCCCAGTATCGCCCACAGCCGAACGGCCTGGTCACAGCTTCTAAGGAAGTTGCTGACCAGGTCGTTCGTCCGTTCTGGGACGGGGTGAGTGACTAACTGAGTGACTACCGCTCCCGATGGGGAAGACCCGGTTCATGACGGTCGCGCCATCGTCGATGATCGGCCGTAGCTGTTTGCGGTAGACCGTCTCGGTCACGGCCGAGCCGCCGGCGTGGCCGACCAGCCGGGCGATCTGCTCGATGGGCACGCCTTCGTCGGAGAGCAGGGAGACGAAGCTGTGGCGCAGCTCCCGCGGCGTCCAGGCCGCGGCATCTAGGCCCGCGGCCGAGGCGACGCGGCGGAAGCCACGCCGGACATTCGCGGCATCGAGTTCGGTGCCGGTCTCGGAAGCGAACACGAGGTTGTTGTCCCTCCATCGAGCCCCGGCAAGATCGCGCGCAGCGCGTTGGCGATCACGCTGTTCTCGGAGAGCCACGACGCAGCGCTCGGGCAGGGCGAGGGTACGTCGCGATGTCCTGGTCTTGGTGTCTCCGCCTGCGCGGACGGACCGCCACACCATGACGTGTGGCGGGGTCGGCGGGTTCGTGGACGGACTGCCGGAGAGGTCGACGTGGTCCCACGTCAGTGGTCGGAGTTCTTCAGTGCGGGCGCCCGTGAGGAGGGAGACCAAGACATAGGCGCCCATCGTCGAATCGGTAGCCTTCTCGATGAGTGCCTGAGCCTGATCGAGGGTCAGGGCTTTCGAGGGTCTGCCGAGCTGACCGGTAGGGGTCTCGCACAGCAGGACGACGTTGCGCTTGACCTTGTCTCTGGCCTGGGCACGGGTTACTGCTCGACGCAGGATGGACTTGATGTCACTCAGCGTGCGCGTGCTCAGTGTCCGTGCCTTGGTGGCAAGCCAACGGTCGACGTCCTCGGCGGATAGCTCGATAAGCTTCCGAGAACCGAGGGCAGGGATCACGTGTGCCTGCGCCAGGATGCGTCGAGTTTCCACTGTGCTCGCACCGCGACCGCCGAGGCCATGATCGAGCCAGTCGTTGACAGCCTGCGCGACGGTGTAGGCGCGCGAGGCAGAGGCGAGACCGTCGTCGGAGTCGCGGATGAGCTCCTTGAGCTTGTTCCGCGCTTCGGTCTTGGTCCGTCCGCTTGCTCTGCGGACGATCCGCTTCCCGGCCGGCGAGAAGCCCACCGTGACGCTCGCTATCCAGCGCTGCCGGTCTTCGTCCCAGTGCAGGCCGCCGTCGCCGCGGCTACGCCGCGCCGTCATCGTCGGCCTGGCTCTCTTCGACGAGAAGAGCGATGTAGTCGGCCATTGCCTGAGCAGGGATCAGACGGGAACGCCCTTGCCGCACCGAGCGCAGTCGACCTGACCGGATCTGTTCGTAGATGACGGTGCGGCTCATCGACAACTGCGCCATCGCCTCGGGCACTCGGTAGAGCCGCCGACTCGCGTCGGCGGTGTGTGCCTGCTCGACCGATTCTCGAACTGGATTGCCCGTGACCGGCATCTCGGCCTCCTCGCAGTAGGTACTGCGCAGGGTCGCAAGGGGTGTAGGTCGCGGCGTGGCTCCGCGTCATGGCCGCCGCTTCGGAGTCGTGGTCGTGCCGTGGTCATCGCCGGAGGTCGGGTAGAGCTGCCTGTCGAACCGCTGTGGCTGCTCGATGCCGTCGACGTACCAGGCCACGGAGTGGCGCGTCCCGAGCTGACCGACCACGAAGCGTGTCACGGATGCCGAGAGGACACGATGATCTCGTGACCGGTCTGCCGCGTAGGCGCAGGCGCGCAGTTGATCGACGAAGACGATCTCGACGGCGCCGACGTCGTCAGGCCGCATCACGTGCACGGTGAACACGGTGTCGGACATGTTGTCGTCGGCGTTGCTCATCCTCTCAGCCTTTCGGGTCACCGAAAGGCGGTACAGGTCTACTGCGTTTATGGGGACAACTTCGGCCGCGGACGAGACGCCCTCGGACGACCTCAGCGGTATGTCCGAGAACCAGCTGCTCGACGCGGTGCAACGCTCGGAGGAAGCCCGCCGTGCCGGGCGGCAGCGGACGGGGCGCCTTCTGGCTGAGTTGCATCGTCGGGGTCGGTTGTCCTGGCCGGCTATCGCTCGTGTCACGGGGATCCGGCAGACGACGGCGTACGACCTCGCCCAGCCGTTCCTCGTCTCGGACGGCGAGGACGAGGGCTCCCCGCGCTGAGCCGGCGGATCGTCAGCCGGTGATGTCGCGCCGGTCGGGGTGGGGCTGTCGACTCTGCCCGACGTCGCCTCGCGTCGGCGAAGGCCGGCGGCCCGTCCGATGCGAGTGAGATCGTCGTCGAATCCGATCTAAGGCGGGGTTCTGCGCGGCGATCTCACGGTCGATCGGCCGAGCCGCCGGGTCCCTTCGCACGCGCTGCGCCGTCGGGCTGTCCGAGTCGCGCCCCACCGCCCCTCGGCGGGGCCATCCGGGCGACGGTCTCGGGTGTCCGGCCACACCGTGGAGTCATCGTGACCCAGTCCGACACGTTCCTGACCACGCGCAACGCGACGGTCGCCGACCTCGCCCGACTGCTGCAGGTCCAGCACGCCGGCAAGCTCGACGTCGTCGCCCCGGCCCGGAGCCTGATCGCCGAGCGCGGCGACCTGCGGCTCGTCGGCGTCGGCGAGCCCAGTCTCACCCCGGACGGCGTGACCGTCGGGGAGACGCGGCTGCGCCCGACCGCCCTCGCGGACGCGGCGATCGCCGACAAGCTCGGGATCCCGGGCACCTACCTGCGTCGGCTGCGAATCGAGCAGATCGGCCTCTACGACGCGAACGTCAACACCTGGCTGGCCGATGACCCCGACCGCCGGTTCCTGGTCCGCGGTCTGCGCGACCCGGACGGCGGGACCGGGGTCGTCCGCGCGCTGCTGTCTGACTCCTACCGGGTCGTGGACAACCTCGACGTCCTGATGGCGGTGCTCGAGGGCATCCGCACCGCGGGGGTCGAGGTCGACATTGCGCGGTGCGACCTGACCGAGCGTCGCATGTACGTGAAGGTGCGGGCTCCGCAGATCGCCGAGTACGCCCCGGACCTGTTGGCCGGGTACCGCAGCCCGTTCACCGGGGCCCGTGGCGCGGACAACCCGACGGTGTTCGCGGGGTTCGTGGTGTCGAACTCCGAGACCGGGCACGGGTCGTTCTCGCTGACCCCGCAGCTCACGGTGCAGGTCTGCGACAACGGGATGACCATCTCCAAGGACGCGATGCGCGAGGTCCATCTCGGGGCGCGGATGTCGGACGGGGTGATCCGTTGGGCGGCTGATACTCAGGGTGCGTTGCTGGATCTGGTGGTGAAGCAGGCACGGGACGCCGTCGCCACATTCCTCGACCACGGCTACGTCCGGGCCGCGCTCGTCGAGATCACCCGCCAGGCCGGGATCGCGATCAGCGACCCGCAGGCCACGCTCGACCACGTCGGGAAAGCGCTGCGGTTCACCGCCGAGCAGCAGGCCACCATCCTCGCCCACTTCATCCAGGGCGCGGATGTCACGAGTGGGGGAGTGCTGCATGCGGTCACCTCGGCCGCGCAGACCATCGACGACGCCGACGTCGCTCACGACCTGGAGCGCTGTGGGTTGAAGGCGATGGCGCTGGCCGCCGCCCACGCGGGCTGAGGTCCGGAGGAGTCGGTCCGGCGCCCTGCCGGGCCGACCCCCGATGGTGGCGGCACGGGTAGTGGCGACGTCACCCTGGGCGAGTCACCCGTCCGCGTATCGAACATACGTTCGCTGAGGCGGTAGCGTCGGCGGTCGCGGTGGCCGGGCGTCGGGGAAGGGCGCACCGGCTACCGCGATCTCATCGACGTCCAGGGAAGGGGTCTTCGTGTCGGCGAACATGACACCGTCTGAGCGCCGTGGTGCGTACAACCGGGCCAACGCGCGCGCGATCGCCGAGACCGCGCAGATCCTGCGCACGGTGGCTCAGTACGACTCGCACACCGACCCGTTCCGCGGGGATCTGGGCAAGGCCCAGGCCTCGGTGCTCGACGCGGTGAGCCGCCACGTCGCCACCCTGCCCCGCGAGATCACGACCGAGGCGTTGGCGGTGGTGACTGCGGTCGACCGGCTGACCGGGAACCGGCGCACCACCGACCGCTGACGGGAGCCGAGCTCGGAGGAGCAGTGGGGGACCGCGCGGCCACTGGACGGCGGCCGCACGTCGTGGTGGTTGAGTCTGCGGTATGACGGCACCACAGCCACCTGGATATGACGACGTCTTCCTCGGTGCCTCGACCGCCGTGCCGCTGCCCGCGGACGGGCGCGTGGTGCGGGAGCTGACGTACGTGCACTTCACGGTGCTGCTCGACCCGGCGCGGCGGCTGGCGGTGGCGACCGGGGTCAACATCGACGGGGCCCAGCTGCGCGAGCTCGACCGCAGCGACGACTGGCGCCTGGACCCCCGGGTCGACGCCGACGAGCAGGTCGGTGCGGACGTCTACGCGGCCAACGACCTCGACCGCGGGCACCTGGTGCGTCGCAGTGACCCGGTGTGGGGTGCGCCGGAGGTTGCGGAGCAGGCCAACAGCGACACGTTCGTCTACCCGAACGCGGCCCCGCAGGCGGCGCAGTTCAACCAGTCGATGGAGCTGTGGCTCGGGCTGGAGGACTACCTGCTGACCCACGCCGACACCTACGACACGAAGCTGAGCGTGTTCACCGCGCCCGTCCTGGCCGCGGACGACCCGCCGTACCGGGGCGTGGGGATCCCGCGGCTGTTCTGGAAGGTGGCCGCTTGGGCCACGGGCCCCGAACCGGGTGGGGAGCCGCAGCTGGCGGCGACGGGGTACGTGCTGGACCAGACCCCGCAGCTCGACGACATCGACCTCCCCGACGACGGCACGCGGCAGGTCGGCGACCCGCCGCCGCTGGGTCCGTACCGCACCTTCCAGGTGCCCATCACCGACATCGCCACCCTGACCGGCCTGGACCTGGGTCCTCTCGTAGCGGCCGACCGATTACTCGTCCCCGCCTCGACCGGTGTGGGGCCCCGTGACCGATGGAACCGGCTACACACCACCGCCGAGATCCGGCTTTAGGGCAACCCATCAACCTGCAGCGCGCCGGGACCTCTCGACGGGACGAGCTCGGGACCGCTCAGCAGCCGTATCAGGCTCGGTTCGTGCCATCGGCGGTCGACGGCGGTGCCGGATCGTTGCTGCCGGTGTGATCGACGGCTGAGTTCAGACGGGCGGAGGCCGGGCAGTCGCTCCGCGGCGCGCCATGGGCCAGCTGGCTAGAGCCGGTCCCGGGGGTGCGGGGCGGGCACTCTGGCAGCGCCGTCCGTTCGTCGGGCGATGAACCCGCTCGCTGCCGCCCGGGTGAACCGGCGCCGAGAGGTCCTGCGCGAGGTATCGGCTGGCGGCGCGCCGGTCCACATCGGCCGGCGCAAGCAGGACCCCCGCCCCGTCCGGTCGTCGCTGCCCTGGTCGAGTGCGCCCCGCATCCGCCGGGCACCTGCAGCGCCGAGCCCGCTCGGCCCTTCCGAGGAGCACCTCGTGACGATCACCGACACCCGACCGACCACACCCGACAACGACCCGGACCGCACGCCCCCACCCGAGGCGAGCACCGACACGTGGGGCGAACTGCTCGTCGTCGACCCCACCGCGCTGGTGATCGGCGCCAATGTGCGCCGGGAGGTCGCGCTGGACAAGTCGTTCCTGCGCTCGATCGCCGACCGCGGCGTGCGGGAGCCGATCACCGTCCGCCGCCGTGCCGACGGCGGGCTGGTCGTGCGCAAGGGGAAGCGCCGCACCCTGGCCGCGGTCGAGACCGGACGCCCGAGCGTCCCGGTCCTCATCGAACCCGGCACCCCCGACGACGACCCTGACACCGACGCCGCCGGGACGGAGGGGCGGATCGAGCGGATCGTCGATCAGCTCGAGGAGAACCAGCACCGCACCGGCACCAGCGAGGCCGACGAGGTGCGAGCCCATCAGCAGTTGCTCGACCTCGGGCTGACCGCCGGGCAGATCGCCCGCCGCACCCACGTCCCGACCGCTCGGGTGAAGGCCACCGCCGCAGTCGCGCGCAGCAAGCTCGCCGCTGCAGTCCTGGACCGCTACGAGGTGACGCTGGACCAGGTCGCGGTCATCGCGGAGTTCGACGACGGCACCGACGCCGGCGTCGAGGCAGCCAAGGTCCTCACGGTGACCGCGGCCAAGGAACCCGCCCAGTTCGAGCACGTCGCGCAGCGGCTGCGCGACGACCGCACCGACACGGCCCTGGTGGCCGAGCAGGTCGCCGAACTCACCACCGCCGGGGTGTCGATCCTCGACTCGGATGCCGCCGGGGGAGCCCTGCAGATCAGCGGGCTGCGGGCGAACGCGGACCTGCCCAGCGGTACTGAGCTCACCGCCGAGCAGCACGCATCCTGCCCGGGCCAGGCCGCGCAGGTGGAGATCCGCCGCGGCTGGGATCGCCAGCCCCAGGTCCGGGTCACCCACTGGTGCACCGACCCCGAGACCCACGGCCACATCGCCCGCTGGGACCAGTTGACCGCCCACACCGGCGGGTCCCGGTCGGGGGCGATGAGCGAGGAGGAGAAGGCGCAGCGTCGGCTGGTCATCGCGAACAACCGGGAATGGGACTCCGCGACCACGGTGCGCCGCGACTGGCTGCGCGGGTTCCTCGCCCGCCGCACCGCACCCAAGGACGCGGTGACCTACATGGCGGTCACCCTCGCCCGCGGCGGGCACGACCTGCGCCGGGCGATGGAGTCCGGCCACCCCAGCGCCTGCGAGCTGCTCGGGATGGCCCCGGTCGGCAGCGTCTACACCGGCCGGGCGAACCCGATCACCGACGCCGCGGCCACGGCGGCCACCCCGCGGGCGACGGTGCTGGCGTTGGCGGTGCTGCTCGGATCGGCGGAGGACGCCACCGACCGGCAGACCTGGCGCAACCCGACGTCGGATCACCGGGCCTACTTCACCACGCTGAGCCGGTGGGGCTACCCGCTCTCGACGGTCGAACAGCTCGTCCTCACCGACCCCGAGCGCCCGCGGCCCGACGACCCCACACCGGACGCCGACAGCGACTCCGCCGGAGGCGACGAGCTCGCCGAGCCGGAGACGCTGACGACCGACTGACAGCAGGCCTGGTGGGTCGCTCTCCGGGGGCGGCCCACCAGGCACGTCAGCCGTCATCGCGAGACTAAGCGCAAGAGGTCACGGCCCCGGTCGGCTACACGACGCTTTGCCGGAGATGCCGTAGCGAGCAAATCCATCACTGTCTCCGAGGCCTGGTGCTCGCCAGGAGACGCCCGAAGGTCAGCACAGCACGGGCGGGGCGAGCGGCGATGAACACGGACCCGGTCCGAGCGGGTGGGACGTGCCTCGCTGCGCTCGGACGCCTGGCGGCGTTCCCGCCCGCTCGGACGAGCCCGCAACCCCCGCCGTCCCTGCGGGACCCCACCCGCACCGCGCTGAGGCCAGGGCCGCGTCACCCACAACCACCAGCACCTGGAGACCCTGATGAACAAGCTCACCATCCACGGCAACATCACCGCGAAGCCCGAGCTGCGGTTCTCCCGCTCCGGGGTCCCGGTCGCCACCTTCACCGTCGCGACCAACCGCCGCCGGCTCAACCGGCAGACCGGCACCTGGACCGACCTGCCCTCGGTGTTCCACCGGGTCGTCTGCTTCAACGCCCTCGCCGAGAACGTCGCGACCAGCCTGACCAAGGGCGCCACCGTCGCGGTCACCGGCGAGTTCGCCGACGACACCTACAAGCGCGAGGACGGCACCACCGTGCGCCGCACCCAGATCGAGGCCGCCGACGTCGCCGCCAGCCTCCGCTACGCCACCGCCACCCTCACCAAGACCCGCCGCACCACCTCGAACCCGACCGGGCCCGAGGACCGCGACGACGAGACCACGCAGTCGCTCGACGCCGAGCGGCCCGAGCTCACCGTGGTCGGCTCCGACTGAGCAGCGCCCGTGGCGGGCCCGGGCCCAGGGGCCCGCCACGGAGCCGTTCCTCGGGGTGGGCGTTGCGGTGGGCCTCGCGTCGGGATCGCACCGTTCCACGGGTCCGGGACCACGCGCCAGCCACGCATCGGCCACACCCATCGGTAACGGTGTGGCGCGCGATCCGGACCCGCGGACCTCTCGGTGCCCCCGACGCGAGGAGACCACCGTGCCCCACCACCCACACTCAACGCCGTCGCCGCGACGACTTGGTGCCGCCGCCTTGCGCATGGCGCGCCGCGGCTGGCACGTGTTTCCCGTCCACCCCCGCAGCAAGGTCCCCGCCATCCGGGACTGGGAGAACACCGCCACCACCGACCTCGACCAGATTGCGGCCTGGTGGCAACGCCGGCCCTTCAACATCGGGATCAGCACCGGCCCCTCCGGGCTCCTCGTCATCGACCTCGACCCCAGCCACGGCGTACCCGCCCCCGACCGATGGGCTGGCGCCCGACAGGGAACTGACGTCCTGATCCGGCTCGCCGCCGACGCCGCCGAACCGGCTCCCACCGACACCTTCACCGTCGCCACCCCCTCGGGAGGGCGACACCTCTACTTCCACCAGCCCGACAGCGCGCAGCTACGCAACACCCAAGGCAAGCTGGGCTGGCGCATCGACACCCGAGGCCACGGCGGCTACATCCTCGCCGCCGGATCTCGCGGGCCAGCGGGACGCAGCTACCGCGTAGCGAACGCCCACCCCGTCGTGGACCTGCCGTGCTGGCTCGTCCGAGCTCTGACGCCCAGCCATCCACCACCGAGTCGAGACACCTCGGACCCAGCTCCGCCGGCGCGCGCCGGGGGGTCCATTGCCCGCGCACCCCGGACGCAGGCCTACCTGCGGGCCGTTGTCGAGGGCGAAAGGCATGCGGTCACGACGGCCGAGATCGGCTACCGACACTCCACCCTGCTGCGCGCTGCACGTCGTCTCGGGCACTGGGTTGGCGGCGGTGCACTCGACGAAGCTGACGCACGCACTGCCCTGACCGATGCCGCGGCACGCCATCTCGGTGTAGCCGGCTACACCGCCCGGCAGATCGACCGCGACATCACCGACGGACTCGCCTACGGAGCCCACCGCCCCCGCTACGTCGACAACATCGCCAGCCGCCCGTCGAAGGGCTGATCAGCAGCACCTCGCGCCCTCACAGCTGTGCTCGTCCATCGGTCCGAACAGTGCCGTGATGGTTGTCCGTGCAGCCACGTGACGCCGGTGACGGACCTCCGGAGCACGGCGGCGATGGACCGCCCGGAGGTCAGCACACCGGGGCGGGGCGAGCGGCGATGAACCCGTGCCCGACCGATCGGGTGGGACGGGCCTCGCTGCGCTCGGACGCCTGACGGCGTTCCCACCCGATCCGCCGAGCCCGGAACCCCCGCCGGCCCTACGGGCCCCCACCCCGGCGCGCTGAGGCCATGCCGCGTTCCAGCGACACCGAGCACCGGAGGCCAACATGATCACCACCACCGACCCCATCACCGCTGACACCGAGATCACCGAGACCGACACTCGAGCCACTCGCCTGCGGGTACTCGAAGCCCAGGTCTGTCAGGTCCGCGACGACCTCGCCTACGCCGCCGCCAACGCCGACATCGGCTACGCCCTGAGCGCGACGGAACAGCTGGCAACGTTGCTCCAGCACACCCTCCAGGAGCTCGCAGACGCCGTTCGATAACTGCGCCGGGACCTGCTCGCCGGCCTACGACTCGTGGGCCGGCGACAATCGAGCTCTCGGATTCCGAGGACCAGTTCCGTGTCAAGGCGGTTGGGCGGGTGCTGGACTTTGGGTTTTCGCAGGTCAACGGGTATATGTCGTCCATGCTCGTCCGCGGGTGACCACCTCTGTGCAGGTCGGTAGTCACCCAGTTAGTCACCCAGCGGGTGCTGCCGATCCGTGGTCGATCCGTGGTCGACGTCGTATAGCATCGTCGCTATGACCTGGGGTACCGTCGAGCTGGAACCGGAGGTCCGGGACTGGCTCGAATCGCTGTCGACGCCGCAGTTCGCCACGGCGGCGTTCTACATCGACCTAGTGGCCGATCGCGGTCCGTTGCTGGGCGAGCCGTACACGCGTCAGCTCGACGGCAAGCTCCGGGGGACTGCGGTTCCACCTGGACGGTCGGCCGGTGCGGGTGACGTACTGGATCGCGTCAGGGCGGCGGATCGTCCTGCTGACGGTGTTCGCGAAGACGCGGATGCGGGAGGCGGGGGAGGTCGAACGGGCGCGTCGGGCGATGGCGCGCTGCATGGCGCAGGAGCACACGGTGGAGGACGACGATGGCTGACACGACGGGCGACGGGCGGGAGTCGTGGTCGGCGCTGCGGGACCGCCGGATGAGTGAGCCGGGCGCCGAGGAGGCGTACGAGGCCGCCCGGCTGGCGTTCGAGCTGGGGGCGGCGGTGCGGGAGCTCCGGCTGGCCCGCGGGTGGAGCCAGGCCGAGCTGGCATCGGCGGCGGGGATGACGCAGTCGGCGGTGGCGCGGTTCGAGGCGGGGGGCACGGTGCCGACGCTGCCGGTGCTGGGTCGGATCGCGCGTGCGCTGGACGCGGACCTGACCGTGCGGGTCGCCGCCCGCCCGGATGTTGCGTGAGGCAAATCTTGCGCGAAGTGGGCACGGCCTTCATCAGCCCGATTCGTTCACGGCTGACGGTTCAAGCTTCGTCCCGAAGCAGACGTAGGGCGTGCGGAAGACGTCGACCATGCAGGTCAACGCGTGGTCGATGTCCGGCAACGTCCGTCGACGTGTGTCCGCGCTCGCCATGGTTGTCACTCAGTTGGTCACCTAGCGACGTCATTGCCTTCTACCGGGTGGCGTGATCGCGGCGTGGTGATTGCGTGGTCTCTCAGGATCGGGTGCCGGATGCCGGCCATTCGACGACCTCGGCCGGCCACACCGCGTCTAGCCGGTCTGTCTCGCAACGCTCACGTCCTTCGCAGTTGACACCAAGTCGGAGGCGAGGTCATCGAGTGATGGCTCGGTCCGGGTGGATCGCCAAGGTCAAATCCACGTCGCCGGATGCGCCGAACCGCTCACGATTCTGGTTGCCGCGCCGCGGCGTGTGTCCCGAACGTGCGGGCGTGATAGGTCAGTGGCATCCCGTTGGCGACCTCGGCGTCGACGACGGAACCGAGCAGGACCACGTGGTCGCCGCCATCGACGAACGTCTGCACATCGCAGGCCAGCCAGCCCGGCGCGTTGCCGATGCGGGGCAGGCCGTCCCGGACGGTCCACGGCACGCCGTCGAACTTGGTGCTGCCCTTCCGCGCGAAGCCCATCGCCAGCGGGGATTGGTCGCTGCCGAGGATGTTGACCCCGAACCGCCCGACCTCGCGGGTGATGGCGAGCAGATCGGAACCCGCGTCGAGCGACACGAGCACCATCGGCGGCCGCAGTGACAGTGAGGCGAAAGCGCTGACCGTCGTGCCGTGCGGATGGCCGTCGACCATGGCCGTGACCACCGACACCGGCGTGCACACTCCCGCCATGACCTCGCGGAAGGTGTCGGTCAGCGCCGCCGTCGCCGCGGTCACTCCCCGCCCATCGCGGCGACCATCATGTCGAGGACGGACTGGTCGGGGCAGGGCGGCGGCTCGGCGCCCGCGAGCCGACCCATCATCTCGAACGCCTGCGCCACGCGCGGCCCGTCGATCACCGGGCTGTGCCCGGAGATGATCGTGGACATGCCGTGGGCCTGCACCGCCTTGACGCACGCCGCGTAGCGCGTGGCGTCGACCATGCTCAACCACGGCGACAGCGCGTGGATGCCGAACATGACCATGCCTCCCCACCACGCCTCCGGGTCGACCTCTGCGATCGTGTCGACCGGGGTCACGCCGGGGCCGCCGGGTACCGGCGCGGCGAACGCGTCGGCGGCCCAGTAGACGCCGGTCGAGGTGTCGAACAGCCCGCGGGTGGCGGGGGAGTCGTAGACGGGCGGACGCAGGGCGACGAGGGTGCGGTCGCCCGCGTCGAGCGACTCCCCGTCGTTGAGCCAGCGGCAGCGCTTCAGCGGGAACTCGTAGGCGTTGGCGAAGCGCTCCACCAGGGTCCAGCTGCACACCAGTGTCGCGTTCGGGCAGGCGTCCATGACCTGGCTGAGGTTGCCGGTGTGGTCGGAGTCGTCGTGGGTGAGGAAGACCCACCTGACGTCCTCGGGCTCCACCAGGCCGAACACGTCCTGGAGCCAACGGTCACGGTTCCGGGCGCTCCCGGTGTCCACGATGATCGGCTCGGCGCCCTGGATGACCGCGGAGTTCAGGTAGACCGACAGGGGGGCGCCGAGGGCGTGTTGCACGTCCTGGATCACGTACGTGCCGGGCCCGACCTTCTTCGGGGCCAGGTGCGCGGTGCGGACGGCGTCGAGCAGGGACATGGTCGTCTCGTTTCACAGATCCGGGGGTGGGCTAGGCGCGTGCACGTTCGTCGAAGTCGACCTCGGCGGCGGTGCGCCCGGTCGGGAGCTGCTTCTTGGCGATCTTCTGGGTCTCGGTGAGCGGCCACGCCTCGATGAACTCGACGTAGCGCGGCCGCTTGTAGGGCGGAAGCCGCTCCGCGCACCAGTCGCGGAGCTCCGCCGCCGAGACGTCCGCGCCGGGGCGCACCAGGACGAACGCCTTGACGTCCTCCTCGGTCAGCGGTGACGGCACGCCGATCACCGCGCTGGACGACACCGCCGGATGGGCGTCGAGGACGACCTCGACGTCGGCGGGGGAGAGGTTCTCCCCGCGGCGGCGGATCAGCTCCTTGACCCGGCCCGCGAAGTAGTGGTTGCCGGCCTCGTCGAGGCGGGCGAGGTCGCCGGTGCGGAGCCAGCCGTCGCGGAGCACGGCCGCCGACTCCTCCGGCATCCCGAAGTACCCGGGCGTGGTGGCCGGGTTGCGTAGCAGCAGCTCGCCGACCTCACCGGTAGCCACGTCGTCGCCGGTGGCCGGGTCGACGACGCGGGAGCTGTTGATCCGCCCCAGTCGTGGGTGCTGGCGCGGGCGGCCCATCGAGCCGTATGCGATCGGCTCGTCCACCGGTGATATCAGCCCGTACGGCGACTCGGACAGCGCGTAGCCGATCACCAGCCGGAAGCCGAACCGCTTCTCGATCTCCTCGTGCCGTTCCCGGTGCGGGGCCGGTGCGGAGTAGCAGTAGCGGAGCTTGTGCTCGCGCTCGATCGGCGACGGGTCGCGGGCCATGAGGATCTCGACCATGGCGCCGATCGCGTTGAACACCGTGGCGCCGGTGTCGCGCACGGTCTCCCAGAACGTGCTCGCCGAGAAGTGCGGCAGCAGGACGAGCCGGACACCGCAGCCCCAGGACCCGAGCGTCGAGTACGCCTGGGCGTTCAGGTGCGACAGCGGCAGCGTCGTGAGCAGCACGTCGTCCGGGGTGAGACCGAGCCAGTACGGGTAGCCCTCGGCGGCCATCGTGTACATGCCGTGGGTCTCGATGATGAACTTCGGGCGGCCGGTGCTGCCCGAGCTCTGGATGTAGGACGCGGGATCGTCCGGTGTGCGGGCCACGGGCTCGGCAGGCAGGCTCCGCAGCAGGCCGGCGACCTCGACGCGGCTCACCGTGGACGGCACGGGCGTGTCCACGGGGGCGATGACGATCCTCGCCCCCGTCTCCTCCACCACGGCGGCGAGCTCCGACTGCGCCGCCTTCGGGTTGACGGCCACGCTGACCGCGCCTGCCAGCACGACGCCCAGCCAGGCGCGGATGAAGTCGAGCCCGTTGGGCAGCACGATCACCACGTGGTCGCCGGGTGACACCCCGAGGGCCTGCAGCCCGCCCACGCACCGCAGCGCGTCGGCGTGCATCTCCGCGCGGGTCGTCTCCCCGTCGGGAGTGCGGCACCACGGCTCGTCGGGCCAGCGGGCCGCGCCCTGGGCGAGGAACTCGGAGAAGGTCAGGATGTCGTTCACGGGCGGGCTCCTCAGGCGAAGACGGGCGAGGTGTCGACGGTGATCCGCTGCTCGCGGCACAGCCCGTCCTCGCCGAACACGAAGAAGCAGCCTCCGCGCACGGCCACCTCCTTGCCGTCCTTGCGCGTGTAGATCACGTCGCACTCGAACGCGACGAGGTCGTCCTCCACCTGCCAGGCCGTGTGGAGCACGTGCCGGATGCCGTCGACGCTGCCGAGCAGCCCGGTCAGCGCCTCCCGGATCGCGTCGCGGCCCTCGAGCGGGTCGGCGTTGGCGAAGACCATGCGGGCGTCCTCGGCGAACATCGCCATGTACGCCTCGGTGTCCATCGCGTCGATGGCCCGGTAGTAGTCGCGGAGCCAGGCCTGGTTCTTCTCGGTTGCGAGCATGGGGAACTCCGTCTCAGAGCAGGGGTGAGTTGGGGGCCAGGCCGGCCAGCGCACGGCCGTGGAACTCCAGGCCGGTGGTGGGCGACATGATCGCGTGCACTTTCAGGGCGGCCGCGTCGCGCGCGAGCCGCTGCATCGGCGAGCTCTTGTGGATCGCCGACGCACCGGACGCCGCGCGCAGGATCTCCACGGCCTCGGAGTACAGCTCGGTGGCGTAGGCGACCTGTCCCCAGAGCTGGGAGTGCTCGCCCTCGGCGTACGGGGTGTCGTCCGCGGCGTGTCGGTCGACGATGTCGGCCACCTCGAACGTCAGTGCGTCGGCGGCCCGGATCCGCAGCGCGGCCTCGGCGGCCTGGTGGTGGCGGATCGGTGCCTGGCTCTGGTCGCCGTAGGTCGTGTAGGTGATCGGCCGGCCGGCCCCGATCTTCCCCAGGAAGAAGTCGAGCGCCGCGCGGGCGACGCCGGGGAAGCCGAGCGAGCCGGTCGTGAGGATCGTCGAGATGATCGGCGTGCGGTAGAGCGGGGTCGCGGCGTTGCGCTCGGTGCGGAACCGACCCTGCTGGGCGTCGCCGAAGTGCATCATGCGGTCGCCGGGCACGGGGATGTTCTCGCCCGTCACCGTGTTGCTCCCGGTGCCGCACAGGCCGCTGACCTGCCAGTCGTCGACGATCGTCATGCCCTCGTACGGGGTGAGGAACATGCCGAAGCCGGGTGCGTCGGATTCCGGGTCGATCACCGCGCTGCGGATCGCGTACGTCGCGTGCGCGCAGCCGGTGTTGAACGGCCAGCGCCCGGACAGCCGGTAGCCGCCGTCGCCGTCGGAGATCGCGACGGTGCCGCCGAGGGGGAACGACACCGTGATCCGCACGTTCGGGTCGGCGAAGACCTCGTCCTGCACGTGGTCGGGCATCAGCGAGGTGAACAGCGTGCCGTCACTCCACAGCCCGGCCACCCACGCCGTGGACGAGCAGCCCTTGCCGAGCTCGCTGTACACCTCGACCTTGGTGCGGGTGTCGGCCTCGTAGCCGCCGTAGCGGCGGGGCAGGGTGAGCCGGAGCAGGCCTGCTTCCTCGAGTGCCCGGACGTTCTCCTCGGGCAGCTTCCCCTCCTGCTCGCAGCGCTCGGCGTTGCGGCGCAGGAGTGGAACGAGTGCGGCCGCGCGCGCGACGAGCTCCTCGCGGCTGGGCACATCCGTCGAAGTCCGGCTGTCGATCGTGGTCGTCACGGGAGGTACTCCTCGTCCGGGCACGGCGGCCCGGCCCGGGCCCCGCACGCGGCGGGGCCCGAGCACAGGGCCGCTGGGGGATTGGTTCAGATGGTGAAGAAGAGCCTGCGGAAGGTGTCGATGGCGCTCTGGTCGCCGGTGGCGGAACCGCCCTGCAGGCGCTGGTAGACGTCCAGGCAGAACTCGTTGCAGGGGAAGGAGAACGTGGCGTCGGCCTGCTCCGGGGCGCCGGGGGCGAAGGTGAGCGCGCCGTCCTTGACCTGCACGGTCCAGTGCTCGTCACCGGAGGTGTTGATGTGCACGTCGATGGTGAGGTCCACGCCCTCGGCGAGCTCCGGGGCGAAGCAGATCTGCAGGAGCCCGAACATGAACGGCACCAGGGTGTCGGCGGCTTCGGAGTCGACGAAGGCCTCCTTGCCCAGCGCCTTGCGCAGGTCCCAGTTGTGGACGGAGTAGTCCATCAGCTGGAACGCGGCCATCATGAACGCCGGCACCGGGCCGACCCACTTGTGCGGCACCAGCCGGCCGGCCCACTCCTCCTCGGTGAGCCGGTCGAAGTAGGAGAACATCAGCTCGGCGCACGCGTCGAGGCGGCCGAGAACCTCCCAGCGGTAGACGCTGCGGTACTCCCGCGCACTCTCGCCCAGCGCCTCGCCGTAGGCGCGCATGCCGCGCGGCTCCTCGGTCGGGAAGCCGTGCTCACCCTGCTTGAAGTAGCCGAGGTAGCCGTAGGCGGCGTCGAGCAGGTGCCCGGCCATGTCCCGGACCTCCCACATGTCGCAGGGGGTCTGGGCGTGCCACTCCTCCTCGCTGGCGGCCACCATCATGTCGAAGGACTTCTGGTACTCCTGCCGGATCAGCCGGATGAGCGTGTCCTTGCCGGCGAACTGCGTCACGTCGATGCGGGTCGGGAGGGTGGACGTCATGGTGGACTCCTTCGGTGTGTGTCGGGTCAGCAGGTGGGAACGTCGATCTGGCGCAGCCAGTCGTCGCGGTCGTACAGCGTCTTCACCGAGGTGACCGCGCCGTCGCGGGTGCGGATCACCACGACGCCGGGCAGCGAGAAGCGCTGGCCCGCGCCCCGGTGCACGCGCCCGCGCCAGCCGAGCTCACCGGTGAACGCCCCGGTGAACACGACCTCGGCGAGCACCGCCCCGTTCGCCGCGGCGGCCGGGGTCGACACGAGCCCCATGGCGAGGCCGGCGAACGTCTCGGTGGTGGTGCGCAGGAAGTGCGCCACCGCGGCGTCGGGCGAACGGGCAGGCTCCGTGCGGAACAGCGAGTGCACCTCGACGTCGTCGGCGAACACCTCGCGCAGGGCGGCGACGTCCCCGGCCTCGTGGGCGTCGTACCACCGGGTGAACACGGTGAGGGCGTCGGCGCTCACAGCATCGGGGTGTTCGGCGAGAGCCCGCACAGTGAGCGCCCGTAGATCTCGATGCCGGTGGTCGGCATCATCACCGCGTGCGTCGCGAGCGCCTGGGCGTCGCGCGAGACGAGCTGGATGGGTTGGCTCTCGTGGATGCCGCTGGCCCCGCTGGCCTGGCGCAGCGTCTCGATCGCCTCGCCGTAGAGCCGCGTGGAGTAGGAGACCATGCCCCAGATCTCGGGGATCTCACCCGCCTCGTAGGGCTCGCCGCTCTGCGCGTGCCGGCTGACGATGTCGGCGGCCCCGGACATCAGGTGGTCGCCGGAGCGGATCTTCATCGACGCCTCTGCCACGTGGTGGTGCGTGATCGGCGCCTCGCTGCGCTGCCCGTAGCCGGTGTAGGCGATCGGGCCGCGGGTGGGCAGGCGCTCCAGGAACAGCTCCATCCCCGCCTTCGCCAGGCCGGGGAACGTGGCACCGCCGCTGGTGAGCACGTACGGGACCGCGGGGATCCGGAAGATCGGCCGGTCCTTGTTCTGCTCGCTGCGCCCGTGGCCCAGCTTGAACTCCTCGAGACGCAGCATGCGCTCCTCGGGGACGAAGACGTTCTCCCCGACGACGCTGTTGCTGCCGGTGCCGCGCAGCCCGCTGACGTGCCAGTCGTCCAGGATCGTCAGCTCGGCGTAGGGCATGAGGAACAGGCAGACCTCGGGCTTGCCCGCCTCGAGTTCGACCACGGCGGGCTCGGCGACCCAGGTGCCGTCCAGGCAGCCCGTGTTGAACGGCCACTTGCCGTTGACGCGGAACCCGGTGCCGTCGCGCTCGGCACGGGCGGTCGGCACCAGCGTGGCGGTGCAGTGGACGTTCGGGTCGCTGAAGATCTCCCGCTGCACCTCGTCGGGGAAGTGCGACACGATGAAGTCGGCGTCGGAGTAGAGGGTGGCCACCCACGCGGTGGAGCCGCACCCGCGGGCCAGCTCCCCGAACATGGCGATCTTCGAGTGGCTGTCGATCTCGGATCCGCCGTACTCCACGGCGCGGGTGGCCCGGAGGATCCCCGACGTCTCGAGGGCTCGCAGGTTCTCCGCGGGGAGCCGGCGCTCGGCGTGGGCCTGCGCGGCGTTGGCCCGCAGCAGGGGTACCAGGTCCGCCGCGCGCTGCACGAGCTCGGTGCCGGTCGGGATGGTGGTCGGCCGGTCGGCCACGTCAGTCATGTCCCACTCCTTCGTGGACGCGCCGGGACGGGATCGCCCCGGTTCGGGCGCAGCGGCACTCACCCGGGCATCGGCCCGGGGGTGTCTATCGATCGAGGAGGCGCGGCGATGTCGGGAGGATGTGCATCCGAGATCGAGCGCCCGCCGGGCGGTCGGGGCTCCGGCTGTGTCCGGAGCCACAACTGCTCACGTGGCTTTGTATACGACCGGACGGTAGCGGCGCTGCTCAGGATGCGTCAAGGGTGTCGTCGGAATCGCCGCATTCCATCGTTCGCCAGTGCGCAACATGGGGTCGATCGCTGGTGCAATCACCCCTGTGAGCAGCACGAAGGTACGTCGAGCGAGCCGCTTACCGCACGCTGGACGGCGAGATCGCCGTGGGTGGGTGTGCAGTCCTTGGCACCGGTGGGGCGCGTCGAGATGTGTACGAACCGCCGTGCACGACGGTTCGCGGGCGCAGGCAGCCCGACAGGAGTTGTGTACGATCTGCCGCCGCGTCAGGCGCTGGCGCGGCCCGGGTCGCCCACGTCGGACGTGCGCTGCTCCTGCTCCATCTGTCGCAGCGACCGGCGCCCGGCCCGCAGGTGGGCCCGCATGACGCCCTCGGCCCACTCACCGTCGCCCTCTTCCAGGGCCTCGAGGATCTCGCGGTGGAAGGCGAAGGCCCGCTCGAGGTCGTGGTGCGTGTGGTGGTGGAACGCCTCGCGGACGAACGGGGTGGCCAGCAGCGTCGGGATGATCGCGATGAGCTGGCGGTTCTGCGAGGCCTGGTTGAGCGTGACGTGGAAGTCGATGCACAGGCCGCCGATGCGTTGCAGCTCCGGCTCGGCCGCCCCTGGCAGGAGCAGCTCCATCTCGGTGCACATGGCGCGCAGACCGTCGAAGTCGACGTTCTCGCGGGCCTGGGCGGCCCGGCGTACGCCGTAGCCCTCGAGCAGCACGCGGAGGTCGTAGATGTCGTCGAGGTCCCGAGCCGTCCATCCGACGACGACGGCCCCCCGGTTGCGCAGGATCTGCACGAGACCCTCCGCCTGCAGCCGGTGCAGCGCCTCGCGCACGGGAGTGCGGCTCACTCCCGCCGCGGCGGCGACATCCTCCTCGCGCAGCCAGCTCCCGGGGGGGTACTCGCCACTCGCGATGCCGCGCTGCAGCACCTCGTACGCGACCGCCCGGGCCGACCTCGCCATCTCCGACCTCCTCTAGCTGATGCTCCGGGCATCATCCCATCACGAGGATCCGGGGTGGCGGAACCTTGATTGGATACAAGCGATGATCTCCCCTGACGCTCCTGGCGTCCAAGGCCACGGCTTCGTATGCCAGCTGAGCTGGAATTACCGTCGAATCCGAGTGATCGAGGGCGACTTGTAGCCGCCCAGTACTTGTGTCCTCAACCGAAGCTCGCATACAATCAGCACCGTCGCTGGGACGGCCGTCGCCGTTCCCGAGCTGCCCTCGAGCCCGCTCCGGCCCCTGTGACCGTCCGGCCGCCCGGGGCCCGGCCCACCCGCTCCGCCGCACATGCAGGAGGACACGATGACCGCCATCAACTTCGCCGGCCTGAACCACCTCGCGCTGGTCACCGACGACATGGACAAGACGGTGCGGTTCTACCGCGACGTGCTGGGCATGCCGCTGGTCGGCACGACCGGCAACCGCGATGAGAACTACCCGCACCGCCACTACTTCCTGAGCATCGGCCGCGGCGCCTCGATCGCGTTCTTCGAGTGGAAGGACGTCGAGCTGCCCGCCCGCAAGGACTCCGGAGTCCCCGCCTCGGGCATCCAGTTCGACCACGTGTCGATCAGCGTCGACTCCGATGAGGACCTGGAGAACCTGCGCAAGCGCCTGACCGACTCCGGCGCCGACGTCAGCGAGGTCGTCGACCACGGCCTGCTCCGGTCGGTCTACGCCACCGACCCCAACGGCATCTCCATCGAGTTCTCGGTGCCCGCCCGCGACCTCGACGCCGACCCGTGGTTCGACGACGCCGACCCCGTTCCCGCCGTGCGGGAGACGTCGTCGGCCGGTTGAGCCCGATGACGACCTTCGACACCGACATGCCTCCGATGACCACGTCGATCGGGCGCTCCACGGCCGACGACATCTGGGTGCAGGGCTACGACCTCGCCGGCGAGCTGATGGGCGAGGTCGACTTCGGCAGCGTCTTCTACCTGCTCATCACCGGCCGGCTGCCCACGGCGGGCGAGGCGCGGATCTTCAACGCCGTGCTCGTGGCGCTCGCCGACCACGGCCTCACACCCACCGCGCTGGCCGCACGGCTCACCTACACGGGCGCGCCGGATGCGATCCAGGGCGCGATCGCGGCCGGCGTGCTCGGCGCGGGGTCGGTGTTCCTCGGGGTGTTCGAGGACGCGGGCCGCGTGCTCACCGCCGCGGGCCCGACCCCGGACACGGGCGAGGAGGAACTCGAGAGGATGGCGGCGGAGATCATCGAGGACCATCGCGGCCGGGGGGCCCGGATCCCGGGCCTCGGGCACCCCTTCCACAAGGACGGCGACCCCCGCACCGCGCGCCTGCTGGCACTGGCCCGCGAGCACGACCTGCTCGGGCCGCACACGCGGCTGATGCTGCGCGTGCAGGAGCGGGCCACGTCGCCGTCGGGCAGGCAGCTGGCGCTCAACGCCGGCGGGGCCTGCGGCGCGCTCCTCTCCGACCTCGCGATCGACACCGCGGTACTGCGCGGCGTCGCGGTCGTGTCGCGCGCCGCGGGCGTGGTCGGACACCTCGCGGAGGAGGCGCGCGCCCCGATGGGCCGCACGCTGTGGCACATGGCGGAGCGTGCGGCGACCTACGAGGCCCGGCGGTGACGGCGGGCCCCGCCTACTCCGGCGACGTGACGGTCGGAGGGCCGCCCGCCCGCCGCGAGCTCCGCGGCCTCCGCGTCACCAAGGTGGCCGTGGGGGACTACGACAACAACGCCTACCTGCTGGAGTGCACGGCCACGGGCGAGCGGCTCCTGATCGACGCCGCGGCGGAGCCCGACACGCTGCTCGACCTCATCGGGCCGGCCGGGTTGGGCCGGGTGCTCACCACCCACTTCCACTTCGACCACTGGGGCGCCCTCGCCGAGGTGGTGGAGCGGACGGGGGCCACGACGCTGGCGCATCCCGCCGACACCGTCGGCATCCCCGTGCCGACCGACACACCCGTCCGCGGCGGCGACGAGGTGCGCGTCGGCGAGGTCCTGCTGCGGGCCGTGCACCTGGTCGGTCACACCCTCGGGTCGCTGGCGCTCGTCTACAGCGAGCCCGGCGGGGCACACCACGTCTGGACCGGCGACGCACTGTTCCCGGGCGGCGTCGGCAAGACCCACGGCGAGCCCGCCCTGTTCACCGCCCTGCTGGACGGTGTCGAGGCGGGCCTGTTCGACGTGCTCGGCGACGACACGTGGGTCTATCCCGGCCACGGGCGCGACACCACGCTCGGGACCGAGCGGCCGCACCTGCCCGAGTGGCGGGAGCGGGGGTGGTGAGCGAGCGATCGACGCAGCAACCGTCCGCAGCGCCGACCTCGGACAGCGAGGGAGCGATGCGCGGGCCGCTGGACGGGGTGCGGGTGTTGGAGGCCGGCACGCTCATCGCCGGCCCGTTCTGCGGGCAGCTGCTCGGAGACTTCGGCGCCGAGGTGATCAAGATCGAGGATCCGGTGCGCGGGGACCCGATGCGGCAGTGGCGCACCGACGACCGTGGTCGGTCGCTGTGGTGGCCGGTGATCGCGCGCAACAAGCGGTCGGTCACCTGCAACCTGCGCGACGCCGACGGCCAGGCTCTCGTGCGCGAGCTCGTGGCGCGCTCCGACGTGCTCGTGGAGAACTTCCGGCCGGGCACGCTGGAGCGCTGGGGCCTCGGCTTCGACGAGCTGCAGCGGATCAACCCGAGGCTGGTGCTCGTGCGCGTCACGGGCTACGGGCAGTCCGGGCCCTACGCCCACCGCGCGGGCTTCGGTTCCGTCGGCGAGGCGATGGGCGGGCTGCGCTACGTCACCGGAGAGCCGGACCGGCCGCCGAGCCGGGCGGGCATCTCCATCGGCGACTCGCTGGCCGGCACGTTCGCCGCGCTCGGCGCGGTCATGGCGCTGTTCGCGCGGCAGACGACGGGACGCGGCCAGGTGGTCGACTCGGCGATCTACGAGGCGGTCCTCGCCATGATGGAGTGCCTGCTGCCCGAGTGGGAGGTCGGCGGGATCCGCCGGGAGCGGACCGGGGCCGTCCTCCCCGGAATCGCGCCGAGCAACGTCTATCCGAGCGCCGAGGGCGCCGACGTGCTCATCGCGGCGAACCGCGACACCGTGTTCGAGCGACTCTGCGAGGCCATGGGCCGGCCGGAGCTGGCCACCGACCCGCGCTTCGCCGACCACGGCGCCCGCGGTGAACACGCCGCCGAGCTCGACGCGATCGTCGCCGGCTGGTCGGCCGGCCTGCCCACCGACGACCTGCTGCGCCGCCTGCACGACGGCGGCGTGCCGGCCGGGGTTGCGTACACGGCGGAGGACGTGCTGGCCGACGAGCACGTGGCCGCGCGGGATGCGGTCGTGCGGCTCGTGCATCGGCAGCTGGGCGAGTTCCCCGTGCAGAACGTCGTCCCCAAGCTGTCGGACACGCCGGGGCGGGTGTCGCGGCTGGGGCCGGAGCTGGGCGAGGACAACGACGAGGTGTTCGGACGCCTGCTCGGCATCGGTGCCGAGGAGCTCGGCAGGCTGCGCAGCAGAGGGGTCGTGTGATGGTCGAAGGACACGGGATCGGCACGGCGCTCGTCGACCTCGCGGCCGGCCGACCGGTCGTGCTCGTGGACGACCGCGGCGAGGGCACGCTGGTCTTCGCGGCCGCCGCGGCGACGCCCGCGCTGCTCGCGTTCACGGTGCGGCACACGTCGGGGTGCGTCTGCGTGGCGCTGCAGGGCGGAGCGTGCGAGCGGCTCGGCCTACCTCCCATGCACGGGGCCGACCGCCAGGAGCGGGGCCGCACCCACACCGTGACGGTCGATGCCCGCACCGGGATCACCACGGGCATCTCCGCCCGCGACCGCGCCCGCACGCTGCAACTGCTCGCCGACCCGGCTGCCGTGGCGGGTGACCTGGTCCGGCCGGGTCACGTGTTGCCGCTGCGTGCCGCGGAGGGAGGGGTGCTCGGCCGCGCCGAGCCCGCCGAGGCGGCCGTCGACCTGGTGCGGCTCGCCGGGCAGCAGCCCGCGGCGGCGCTGTGCGAGATCGTCTCCGTGCGGCGGCCGGGCGCGATGGCGCGGGCCCGAGAGCTCGCGGCGTTCGCGTTGGTCCACGGGCTGGCGCTGGTCACGGTGGGCGACGTCGTCGCCCACCGCCGATGGGGCGAGCGGCACGTCGTGCGGGCGACCGAGTCACTTCTGCCGACGCTGCAGGGCACGTTCCGCGCGATCGGCTACTCCTGCACGCTCGACGGCAGCGAGCACATCGCGCTGGTGCTCGGGGAGGTCGGAGCCGGCCGCGCGGTGCGCGTCGAGCTCCACGCAGAGTGCCGGCTCGGTGACGTCTTCGGCTCCCGGCTGTGCGGCTGCCGAGATCGGCTGGAGGCGGCGTTGGCCGCCGTGGCCGCCGACGGCAGTGGCGTGGTCGTGTACGTGGGCGGTGCCTCGGGGCGGGAGATCCGATGTGGAGCCGTCCCGGACGGCACTGCCGAACTCGTCACCGCGCAGATCCTCGGCGATCTCGGGGTGCCCGCGGCGCCGGTGGACGACCGGCACGCCGCGGTGTCCGGATGAGCGCACCGGACACCGCCGTGGAGATCATCGAGGTGGGACCGCGGGACGGGCTGCAGAACCAGGACGCCCTGCTGACCACCGCTGCCAAGATCGAGCTGGTCGAGCGGTCGATCGCCGCAGGCCTGCGCCGCATCGAAGCTGTCTCGTTCGTCCATCCCGGGAGGGTCCCGCAGATGGCGGACGCGGAGGCCGTGATGGCCGGCGTCCCACGCGTCGACGGGGTCCGCTACGCCGGGCTCGTGCTCAACCGCCGCGGTGCCGAGCGGGCCGTCGCCGCCGGGGTGGACGAGCTGAACGCCGTCGTGGTCGCCAGCGACACCTTCGGCGGGCGCAACCAGGGCGTCACGTCGGAGGAGAGCGTGGCGGTGTGGCGGGAGATCGCCGGGGTCGCGCACTCGGCGGGGATGCCGGCGACCGTGACCGTGGCGGTGGCCTTCGGGTGCCCGTTCGAGGGCGAGGTGGCCGCCGCTCGCGTCGGCGAGGTCGTCCGGCGCGTCGCGGGGGAGGGGCCGGCCGAGATCGCGCTGGCCGACACGGTCGGGGTGGGTGTGCCGACGCAGGTCGCCGAGCTCGCCGAGCAGTCGGCCGCGAACGCGCCGGGCACACCGCTGCGCTTCCATTTCCACAACACGCGCAACACCGGGTACGCGAACGCCGTCGCCGCGGTACAGGCCGGCGTCCGCCTCCTCGATGCGAGCCTCGGCGGGATCGGCGGTTGCCCGTTCGCACCGGCCGCCACCGGCAACATCGCCACCGAGGACCTCGTGTACCTCCTCGAGAGGATGGGCGTCGGCACCGGGGTGGACCTCGCGGCGGCTGCACTGGCCGGGACGTGGGTGTGCGGCCTCCTCGGGATCGACCCGCCTGCGCTGCTCGGCCGCGCCGGTGGGTTCCCGACCGCGAGCGACGATGCGCGATGATGTCGCCGGGTCGGACGGCGCAAGGAGGACTCCATGCCGCGGGCGGCGGAGGTGGCCTACCAGGTCATCCAGGGCGCGATCGCCACGGGCGAGTACGCGCCGGGCAGCTGGCTGCGGGAAGAGGACATCGCCGACCGCGCCGGCGTCAGCCGCACGCCGGTGCGGGAGGCGCTGCGCAGGCTGGGCATCGAGGGCCTCGTGGAGATCGTGCCGAACCGCGGAGCACTCGTCCTCGGGTGGACGACGCGCGACCTCGACGACATCCACGACCTGCGCGCGATGCTGGAGGGCTACGCCGTCCGCCGCGTGGCCGAGGGCGGCCACGCGGACCTGGCGGCACTGGCCGCACTCTGCACGGAGATGGAGCGGCTCCTCGAGATCGACGACGAGTCGAACTTCCCGCGCATCGGCGAGCTCAGCTCCGAGTTCCACACAGCGCTCTACGTGGCCTCCGCGAACCGCCAGCTCCTGGCCGTGATGCCGGCCCTGATCGAGATCCCGCTCGCCCGGGAGGGCTACCACCAGCGCACCCGCGAGATGATCGAGCGGAGCATGACCCAGCACCGCGAGATCCTCGACGCCATCGCCGCCCGCGACGGAGACTGGGCGGAGTCGGTCATGCGGGCCCACATCCGCTCCGGCCGCACCTCGCTGCGCCGTCGGGGCCGGTGGGCCGAGCAGCCGACCGACGGGGAGCCGGCCGAGGGCGCCGGCGCCTGATGAAGGAGACCCGGTGATCGAGTCCCTCGACACCGCCTTGGCCTGCACGGCGGACCTCTGCGACGAGCACGGTGACGAGCTCGAGTCGTGTGATCTGCAGCACGGCACGTCCTGATCTCCATGGTCACCGCGACCGGCACCGCACCGGTCAGCGACTACTACCACCTGAGCTGGCATCTGCTGTTCCGCGGGGTCCAGCTCGAGCAGATCCGCGCCGATCGCGTCCTGCACGAAGCCCTCGCCGCCCGCGCCGACCCGCTGCGTCTGGCCGCGGTGTTCAACCTGAGCACGTCGACCGCGATCACCTACGCCGACATCGCCCGCGCCCTGCTCGAACGCCCCGTCGAGGCGCCCCCGCTCGATCGATGACGCCTGCGGGCAGCGACCCGGACGCCGACGCCGTTCCCCGACCGGGCAGCCTGCTCGAACCGGACGCCATGGCGATCATCAGCGACCAAAGGCGTCGGGTTCGTTCTGACGACAGTTCATTCAGGCTGAACCCGCGGCCAACGCAGCAGCGAGATATGCCGATGGCAGCCTTCTGGCTCGGAAGGGCGGGAACGGGGGCGTTCCCGACGGCGCAAGCGGGCAGTGCGTGGTCGTCGCAGACGACCCGGCGCCTGGCGTGACCACGCTTCGATCCAGTCGCGATGGTCGCCTATCCCCGTGGACGGAACGGGCCGGAGTGCGGGACGTCGACGAACTCGCGTCGACGAGGTGCGGGCCTGCCGGGTGGTCGTTCGGTTCTCGGAGTCGGAGCGTCGCAAGCTCGACGATGCGGCACGCCTGGCCGGCTCCGCGCTCGCAGCTTGGATCGGGGATGCGGCCCTACGGGTGGCCGACGGTCGCGGCGAGGGAACCGGTGTTATCGACTTGCTTCGGCTCCATGCGGACGTCGTGGGGTTCGCCTCGCGGGCCACAGGTTCCGACGCTGCCGACGCGCACCGACTCCTGATCCGGCTGGATGCCGCCATCGACGCGGTCGCTTTGAACCGGCGAGACGAGCAGCCGTGATCACTCGGGTGGTGCACGGCTGGAACGTCGGCGGGCTGGTCACCTATCTAATGGGGCCGGGACGGGCGCAGGAACATGTGGACCCCCGGGTCATCGCGACCTGGGATGGGCGCGAAGCCGTCTGGCAGCCGGAACCGGAGAGTGGCCCGGCTGCGCTGATCCGGGCCTTGAACGCACCGGCGTTGGCTGCTGGTCTGCCATCGCGGAGCATCGAGGGCAAGCGCGGGTATGTGTGGCACTGCTCGGCGCGGGTGGCGGCCGGGGACCGGGTGTTATCGGACGGGGAGTGGGCGGAGATCGCGCGGGAGCTCCTGGATGGCTCCGGGGTCGCTGCTCGGGGTGACGCGGGTGGGCCGAGATGGGCCGCGGTTCGGCATGCCGATGACCACATCCACATCGCGGTGGTGCTGGTACGCCAGGACGACTGTCGGCGGTTCTGGCCGTCGTGGGACTACCCGCGGTTGCGGGCGACCGCGAACCGGATCGAGAAGCGACTCGGCCTGACGATCACCGCGGCCGCCGACGGCACAGCGGCGAAGGCGCCCGGGCGGGGAGAGACCGAGAAGGCGCTGCGTCAGGGGCGGGAGCCGGCTCGGGTCGAGCTGGCGCGTGCGGTGCGGAAGGCGGCGGTGGCGTCGACGGGTGTCGAGGAGTTCGTCGGAGCGCTCGAGGCGGCGGGCTACGTGGTGGCGCTGCGACGTGCGCCATCGGGCGATCCGCTCGGGTTCACGGTTGGGCGGCGCGGAGATGTGACGGCGGCGGGGGATCAGGTGCTCTACAGCGGCAGCAAGCTAGCTCCGGACCTGTCGCTGCCCAGGCTGATGGCGTCCTGGCGGCAGATGGGCGGTGGGCGGGAGGTGCGGGCGCCGGTGGACGTCGCCCGGATCCGGGTCGACCGAGCCCGGGGTGCTGTGCGGGCGGCGCGCGGGGGGAGGGGCAGGGAGGACCCAGGGGAGATCGCGCACGCGGCGTTGGACGTGCTCACTGCAGTCGGCGGCTGGTCCCCGGCCCTGGCGTCAGCAGCGGAGGAGTTCGACCGGGCGGCGCGATCGCCGCGTGGTCACCGCGCCGGGGACTGCGTCTCGGGGGTGGGTCTGCGGCGGGTGGCACGTCAGCTGTTGCGGCAGCGCCGGACGGTACGGGTCAGCGGTGACCCGGCCGCGGCGTCGGTCGCGCTGGCGGTGGCTGTCGCAGCGTTGCTGCGGGAGATCGCGCTCTGGCAGCGGGAGGTCGGTCGACCGCACCAGGCACGCGCGGCCGACGCAGCGGCGACGCAGGTGGGGCGGTGGGTCGGTACGTGGTCACTTCGACAACGGGACGAGTCGCACGAGCCGGGTCTGTTCGACCACGCCGGCGTCGACCGGCGACCACGGGCCGAGACACCCGCTCGGTGAGGGTGCGGGGTGATGCGATCCCGTACCGGGTCGCGCACCCCCAGCAGGAGGCCCGGGTCAGATGCAGGAGCGGCAACGCCAGTCGGTCGGGGTGGTCCTCACGCTCGTCGGGGTCCAGGACACCGCGGTCACCGTGCAGCATGCCGGTACGCCGGAGGCGTCGGTGGCGGTCCGTCTCGGGAAGGCGCTCATCTACCTGCAGGACCGTCCGACGGCGAACGCGTTGGCCTTCGCCTGGAAGGACCTGGCCCGAGACGCCCGGTTGCTGCCCAGGGAGATCAGCTCGGCGCTCGTCGCTCCGCTGGCGGGGATGGCCGAGCCGGCGGTGCTGATCGAGGCGGGCGGGTTGCCTCCGATGCTGGGACGGGTGGAGCGCCCGGTCGGTGCCTATCCGCACCTGAGGCTCGTGCTCGGCCGGGTCATGTTCTCGGTGCGGGATCTCGGCGCGTACAGCTCGACCACGGCCGCGTTCCGCCGCGCCGCTGAGTTGGCCGTCGCAGCGTTCCCCGGCGCTGATCGGCAGACAGTCCGGCAGCTGGCGTCCGACGAGGCCTCGCGCCTGTTCGTCGCGCCACGGGCAGTTCGCCGGACGTCCGGCAGGGAGCCGGGCGCGGCGGCATCCCGAATCGGTCCTATCACCCGGGTCAGCGAGCAGATGCGGAGGGAAGCCTGATGTCCGGTCCCGACTACCCGGTCCTGGGGTTGCCGAGCTACGAGACCTACCAGCTCGCGCACATCGCGACCTACATCGCGGAACGACTGGCCCGGTACCGCCGCTCCGCCCCCGGTAGGGGCGGTCGCGTCGAGCGGATGACGGCGGTGCGTGACCTCGCCGGGGCGGCTGCGGCGCTGGACGGGTTCGTCGACGTCCCGTCGTCCGGAGCGCTCCCGGCCCCGCTCGACGTCGCGACCTACCGCACCGCGACAGGGTTGATCACCGGCGGTGCTCGGGCAGCGGACGTCGTGTCGCTCGCCGCGACGGGGCAGCCGGGGTGGGCTGTGGTCGGACACGTTCCCGGCCTCGGCGCGGTCGGCGCGCGGACCGAATCACGCGAGATCGCTGACGCGCTCCGTGCTCACTTCATGATTCAGCCGGTTCGGGAGCTCTCGCCCTGGGCTGTCACCGCGCATCCGACGCGCATCCCCACGTTGGCCGGGCGCGTTGATCTGGCCGCGTTCGTCGAGCACCTCGATCCGTCGCGGGCCACGGATCGGGCCGTCGCGGCAGAACTGCGTGGCACCGACCGCCGGACCGACGCCGCCATCCAGGGCCGCTTCGCCGACGTGGACCTCGTTGGGTCGCAGACGGCTCCGGCGCGTCCCTCCGGCGAGCGGTCGGATCGTGCCGCCCGGTCACAGGCCGACAGCAGCCACCAGCGTGCCCACGACCAGCGCCGGCCCGTACGGAACCACGGCGGACCGACGCCCGGGGGATAACCTGATGAGCAGGGCCGACAGTGCCACGAGCAACGCCATCAGGACGATCCCGGTCAGGACGGCACCCTGCACGGTCAGGACCGCCACCAGACTGGGTAGCAGCTTGACGTCCCCCCAGCCCACGGCTGCCGCGGCGGTCATCTTGAGGACGAGGAGGATCGCGACGGAGGCCGCGACCCCGACCAGGCTGCGGCCTGCGGCAAGAACTGCCACCAGGGACCCGAGAAGAAGAGGACCCGTCAGCGCGTCGGGCAGCCGTCCCTCCCGGGCGTCGACTACAGCGGCTGCTCCACCGAGCACGACAACCGGCAGCAGCATCGCGAGCTCCGCGGGCTGGCGGGCCAGCACCAGGGTGGCGGTCAGACCGGCGACGGCGGTCGCCGCGGCTACGTCCCACGGACCGGGCGCATAGCTCAAAGACGAGGCCCGCCGGGCCAGGGTGAGGACGGCGGGGCCGGCTAGCGCCGCCGTGCAGGCTCCGACGAGCACGACGTTCACGGCCGGGCCCGGCGTGGCCCAGCCGGCAACAGCGCGTTGAGCACGGCGAAGCTCTCCGGCGCGAGCTCCTCCGGGACCTCGAACCCCCTCGCGTCCAGCAACAGGGCTGCGTGCAGCTCGAGCTCGGCCCGGTTGTCCTCGGCGTGGGCGATGCGCATCAGGTCGGTCAGCGGCTGGTCGAACGCGACGTCGACGTCGACGGCGCGTGCCCGCTCGGCGGCGCGCCGGGCACGGGTGGTGTCGCCGGCAGCGAGCGCGATGTCGACGAGCTCGTGTGCGGCATCGACGATGTACCCCGGGATCTGCAGGTCGTGACGTTGGTCGTGGTTGTTGAGCCACGCGTATCCGCCGGGCCGCAGACCCGACAGGACCGGGCCCCGGATCAGCGCCAGCGCGGCCTCGTAGTCCTTGACCGCCCCGCTGTGACCCGCCGCGTACCGGGCCTGACCTCGTTTGCGGAGCCGGCGGAACAGGTCCCAGTCGAGCAGGTGACCGCGGAGACGGTAGGTGCTGTCGGTCTGCATGTCGCTGACGAATGCGGCTGCCGCGTCGCCACCCCACCCGCGCCCCGCCCACCGGCGCGCCCCGTAGAACGCGTGCCGCACGGTCGCGGCGTTGACCCGACGCCCGTCGGGCCACAGATCCGTCAGAGCCTTCTCCGCCGTCACACCCGCCGGGTGCAGGCTGAGGTACACGAGCACCTCGACGAACCAGCTCGGGCGGGCCTGCGGTGGGGGACCGGGAGCGCGGACCGCCGGTCCACCCAGAACCGCGATCATCGGGACGAGCGGGTGCGAGTCTTCGGCGTTCCAGGCGGCCAGGTCGTCGTCCAGACGCGGGTCCTGGTGGTCGACGATGCGCAGGCGTCGCACCGCCTCCGCGTCCACCTCGGGTGGTGATTCGTCGGGGTCGGTCGGTCGGTCGACCGGTAGGGGTGGCAGGTCGGGTAGTGCTCCGTCCTCGTCCATCCCCTCGGCCCAGGGTTCGGACTCCGGGGCGGGCCGGACCGGCTCGGACGGATCGCCGGTCGCGCCGAGCACGGAGGCGAGTTGTGCGCCGATGCTCTCGGACAGATCAGCGGCCCGCCACGGACCGTCGTCGAGATGCGGTGCACCGAGCCGGCCGTCCGTATCGATGTAGAGCTCGACGCCGTAGTCGGCATCGTCGGCCACGACCACAACGACTCCGGACGGCGCGAGCGATTGAAGCCTTCGCCGGTCGGACTCGGCAGGATCGACGGCTGCGATGACGACCAGCGGGAGCCAACTGTCGGCGGCGACGCCCCGCAGACGCCCGTCGCGCACGGAGCCGACGCCCATCCGGGCGACGAGATCCCGGTTGGCCGAGGAGCAGAGTTCGACCTCGTCGAGGGCGTGGCCGAGGGTCTCCACCGTGCGGAGCCGATCCGGGTCGAGCGCGACCAGCTCGTCCCCGAGCCCGACGATCAGGACCTCGACATCCTCCGCCCACCGTGCGGTGGCGAGCTCGGCCACGACGTGACGCATCAACGCGGCTCCGCGGTCTCCGTCACCGGTGACCCGGGTGACGACGTCCTGTTCGAGGTCGACCAGGAGCGTCCGTTCGCCGTCGGTGGCCACGGACACCAGCACAGGGAAGGGCGCGCAGTACCCGCCCGCCTCGTTGACGGGGAGCGGTAGCTCGGCTTCCGCGTCGAGCTCCCAGGCGTCGACGTCGAGCCCGAGGAACGGGGCGGGCGGCGCGGCGGGTTCGGCGAGGGTGAGCGTCGCCTGTCCGCGGTCGAGGACCACGTACCGGAGCGAGGGAGTGGCGTCGTCCCACTCCTGGAGGGTCAGTGACCTCAGGGCGGCGTCGAGGAAGGCCGAGGTCAGGTCGACCGGGGCCTGGGAGGTCAGCCACTCGACCCGTCCAGCGGTATCGGGCGGGACGGCGATGCGGTGGCGGGCAGGTCGGAAGCGCTGCTGCCGCCGCCGGCGTACTCGGAGGGCCGTCGCGAGGCCTCCGAGCACGATCGCGGATACGGCGGCAATCGCGGCCGGGGCGACGACGTCCTTGTCAGGTTCCTGATCGGTCTGATCCGCCTGGTCCAGCGACGAGGTCGGGAGGGACGTCGGCGCCGGAGTCGACGGTGTGACGGGAGTGGCCGGTCGGGGCTCGACGGGTGGAGCCGGCGGTGGAACGACCTCAGCCTGCGGCGGCTCGACAGTGTCGAGCCCGCGCGGAAGGGTGAGCAACCAGCCGGGCCGCAGCAGGTCCGGGTCGACCAAGCCGGGACCGCCGGCCTGGTCGACCCCGCGATTGACCTCGAACAGCTCTGGTGCCCTGCCTGGATCTCCGAGATGGTCGGTGGCCAGGGCGCTGAGGGTGTCGCCGGGTTCCACCCGCACCGCGTCTCTCGCGTCGGTCGGCAGGCGGAGCTCCCACCCGACGGTCAACGTCGACGCCTCGGTCAGCGTCGATCCGTCGGCCTGGGGCCTGCCGACGTTGAGGTCGAAGATCTCCCGCCACCGCAGCGGGTCGCCGAGAGCTGTCTCGGCGATCTGCCACAGCGTGTCTCGAGGTGCGACCAAGTGGACCGGTCCCACGTCGGGGACCTGTCGTGGTTCCTCGATGACCGTGGAGACGGGGACGACCATCGCGGCCGGCGCCGCCGCCATCGCCGGACCGGCACCGACGATCGTGGTGATCAACGCAGCGGCGACGGTCCGGCCCAGCCGGAAACCCGGAAGATCGATCCGCCGGCTCGGGCGACTGCCCAGGACGGCGACGAGTTCCGCCAGGATCGACAGCGCCAGGACGAGCCAAACGACGATGCCGATGACGAGGAGGAGGGCCATGAGCACGGTGCCGTCGTCCGGACGCACCAGCATCGCCAGGAGGTCTGGTCGTGATGACCAATCAGCGGAGGTCGCCAGTTGCTGGGCGAGGGACCACAGCACGGCGGGGACGCCGAGGAGGATGAACAGCACGGCAGCTGTCGCCGCAGCACCTGCCAGAATCCGACCCATCGTTCTCATGGAGCCCCTTCCGTGGGAACGGTCGTAACCAGCAGCGCATCCGCAGAGCCGGTACTGACGATCTCCGTCCGCCCCACCAGCCCGAGGAGCACCGTGGGCTGCGAGATCCGGACCTCCACCCGGACCCGGTCACCGATGATCGATGCGGTTCCCTCGGCGTCCGACTGGCGCAGGTAGGCGAGGGCTGCGCTCGCCGCAGCTCCGTCGTCGATGACGACCACGCCGCGTTGCAGCTCCGCCACGTCGAGGATCTGGCCAGCCGCGCGAGCCGCCTCCTCCGCCAGCGCATCGGCACGTGCGAGGCCCTGTGCCGCGCGGACGCCGTCGATGCCCAGCCCGATCACGGCCAACAGCGCCAGCACCGCGATGGCCATCGGCGCGGTGACGGCGCCGCCGCCCCGCTCGTCGCCGGTCATGCGCGCTCCCGCCAGCGGTCGATCGGACTCGTGAAGGTGGCCTCGACCGATCGACCTCCCGAGGTTCCCGGCAGGCCGAGGTCCGACCAGTCCACGTCGCAGCGCACCGTCGCCGTCACGGACGCGGGCTGGCCGAGAGGTGTCCCGAACCCGGAGGTGTCGATCAGGACGGTCAACGTGATGCAGCGGATGTCCTGCTCATCGAGGATCTGCTGGGCGGTCGACCCGGCGTCGGCCTGTGCGCTCGCGGCGTCACGATGCAGGGACGCCACACGGGCTGCCGACCGGGCTGCGTGGTCCGCGACCGCTTCGACGGTCACGAGCCGTCCGCCGGCGATCGCGAATGCGATCAGGAGACCGGCGACGACAGCGAAGATCGCTGCTTCGACCGACGGGCTGCCTCCGCGCTCCGCCTCCGGCGGCACCACGCGGGTCACGGGGCAGGCCGCTCGAAGCCACCGACTGCCTCGCGCACCACGGAGAGCGGAACCCCGGGGATGAGGGAGAGCGCTTCGCCCTCCACCCGGACCCGGACCGTTCCTGCGGTGACGACGTCAGCGGTGACGACGACCTTCTGCAGCGCAGTCCCGGCGGCGCGGTCCAGGAACGACGTCGCCTGATCGCGGGCGGCGTTCAGCGTCGGATCGGCGTCGTACAGCCGCCCCGTGCGAACAGCGTCCTGGGCTGCGGTCAGGGCCAGCTGCCCGGCGTAGAACAGCAGCGCGACCTGCACCACAGCGAGAATGATCAACAACATCGTCACCCACAGCAGTGCCATCTCGACGCCGGTCGATCCGCCCCGTTCGTCCACGGCCCGCTACTCCAGTGCGCCGAGCTTCTTGGCGATGAAGGCCCCGACCGCGGTGGCGATGACGCCGGCGATCACCGCGCCTGCGGAGATGTGGAAGCCCTCGTCGGTGTTGCGGCCGCCGCCGCGCTCGTCGAGCGGCTCCCACCGGGAGGACAGCAGCCAGACGGCGCGGGACAGCTGGGCCCACGCGCGGGTGGTCAGGTCGGACATCGTCGGGCTCCCATCATCAGACGCTGCTGAGCAGCGCGGTACCTGCCGGAAACAGCACCCAGGCCGCGATCAGGAACACCTGCACCGCGCCGGGCGTGCTCATCTGTGCGCTGGCCCGATGGGCCGCGGCGTGCTCGTCGGCCAGCAACTCGTCGCGGAGGCTGTCGGCGCGGGCCATGAGCGTGTCGACCACGGTCCCGCCGTCCTGTCCGGCCGTCGCCGCGATCGTCGAGAGGTCGGCTAGCTCGTCGATGTCGACGCGATCGCCGAACCGACGCAGCCCTTCCCAGGGGAGCTCGCCGGAGCGTTCGGCGAGGTCGAGCTCGTCTCCCAGCCGCCGCAGTGCCCAGCTGCCCCTGAGCAGCCGCCCGGGCAGGGTCAGCGCGGTGGACACCCCCGCGCCGCCGCGCCGCAGCAGCCCTACCTGCTGCAGGTACGAGACCAGCGCCGACCGCAGCTCGTCCCGCGCTGCGTCGGCTCGGTCGCGGACGCGCCGGGCGCTGCTGGTCCAGCCCACGAGAGCTCCGAGCACGGTGAACCCGGCCGGTACGACCAGGGGGAGTGAGACGTCGGCGACGGCGAGCACCGCGACGAGTGCCGGCCCGCTCAAGGCGTAAGCCGTCGCCGCACCCGCCGCGGTGACGAGGAACCGATCCCGATCGAGGCCGACCAGGTCGAGATCGGCGGCCGGCACATTGACCGGCAGCCTGCGCAGGAGGGGGAGGAGGGCGCTGCCCGCCGGGGGTGTCGAATGCTGTGCGGGCGGCGGGATCCGTTCATCGAGAGCGACCAGGGCGTCGGCGAGTACCGGGTGTCGATGGATCAGGGCGGCTACCGCGGTGGCCAGGGAAGCCCCGACCAGAGAACCGGCGACGAGCACCCACACGCTGTTCACGATGAGCCTCCCGAGCGGGTGAGGAACCGGGGAGCCGGCTGACCGACGGCGAGTCGTCGCATCCACACCAGCACTGCCCCTGTGCCGGCCAACAGCACCGCCATCACGGCCTGCCCGACGGCTGTCCCGTACGGCGCGGCGAATCCGGGGACGAGGGCCAACAGGACCAGCAGTGAGGCTTGGATGATCAGCAGCATCCGCACCGACTGCCGGGACTCCGCCCGCGCCGCCTCGATGTCGCGGCGGGCACGGACGTCACGGGACACACCGTCGGCGAGCTGTCGCAGGACCTGCCCGACCCCAGGACTCTGTGCGTGCAGCGCGAGGAGCAGAGCGGCGGCGACCGCATCCCCGGTCCGATCGTCGACCGCGTCAGCGAACCCGCGTAGCGCCTCCGACGGTTCGGTGTCGCCGTTGCGCAGGTTCCGAGCCAGCACGCGCACCGCCGAACCGATCGGGCCGTCCGTCCGCTCCGCGGAGACGATGACGGCCTGCGCGAGCCCGATCGCGCCACCGCCGGCGAGCATGTCGCCCATCCGCCGGCACCAGCCCTCCAACGCCTCCAAGGTGGCGAGCCGGTTCTCCACCACAAGACCGCCACCGAGCAGCCACGGCAGCAGCATGCCGGCGATCGTCGTGGCCATTCCCGCGACGGGCCAGCCACTCGCCGCCCACACCGCGAGGCCGAGCAGGCACGAGACCGCCGCGCGCCTCCGTGTCTGGCTGTTCGCGGTGGCGCGCCGGATCCGGTCGAGGGCCTGCATGCCCGGCGCGGCCGGTCCGGGCATCCGCCGTTCGACGTCTCCGCCGCGGAATGCGGTGATCAACACGATGACGGCCACGGGCAGCAGCCCGCCCGCCAGGGCCGCGGCGAGTTCGGTCGCGCTCATCGGGCCGTGCTCTGGGCTCGGAGGAAGGACAGGTCCACGCCTGCCTCGACGAAGGGACGCCGGTCCTGGGGAAGGAGCTGGAACACTGCCCGCGGGTCGCCGTTGCCGGCCGGGGCGAAGATGCGGTTCAGCGCCACCCGGCCGTCCTCGGCGACGGCAGAGACCTCGGCGACCTCCGCGACGAAGCGGGAGCGGGTGCCGTCCGGGGCGCGGACGTGGCGCATGTGGACGACGTACTTGATCCCCTGGGCCGCGAGACGGGTGACGAATCCGTCGGACCAGCCGGATCCGGCGCCCTTCATAGCGGCTGTGACCAGCCGTTCGAACGCTTCAGCCGCCGATCCGGCGTGCAGGGTGCACATCGACCCGGGCATGCCGGCGTTCATCGCCTCGAGCATCGGGAGCGCTTCCTCGCCCCGGACCTCGCCCACGATCACCCGGGTGACCGACATCCGGAGGGTCTGGACGAGCAGGTCCGACAGGGTCTTCTCTCCCGCGGCCCGGCCGGTGGCGGGATCGCGCTCCGTCGAACCTCCCCGGCACTCCGCCGCATACATCAGCGGCGGGCTGCTCGGGAGGCCGTGCAGGTTCAACTCGAACTCGGTCTCGAGGGTTGCGAAGCGTTCGGTCGGGTCGATCTCGCGCGCCAGTGCGCGCAGCAACGTGGTCTTCCCCGCTGCCGGCATACCGGTGACGAGGATGCTCACCGCAGAGCGGACCAGTGCGATGAGGAACCGCGAGAGGGGCTCGGACAGCGTGCCGTTCCGGACGAGGTCGGCCAACGTGACGTCGACCAGGCGGTGCCTGCGGATCGTGACCACGGGCCGGGGCACCACGTCACGCATGGCTGCGAGGCGGGATCCGTCGGGGAGCTGCATGTTGAGGAAGGGCTGGGCGGGGGAGAAAGCACGTTCGGAGCTCCCGTGGTGCGCCGCGATGAACTGGATCTGCTGGACGAGGTCCTCGTCGGACTCGGCGATCGCGGACTCGGCCCTCCGCACCGAGCCATCGGCCATTCTCAGCAGCGGCACCTCCGATCCGGCGATGTGGATGTCCTCGACTCCGGGTACGTCGAGCAGCGCCTGGATCCGCCCGAGCCCCCACACCGTGTTCTCGACGGCACGCACGACCGCCCGCTCGGCCTCCGGGCCGAGCTGCTCCTCCCCGTGAGCCACTCGCCGACGCGCTTCGCTGTCGAGCTCTGCCTGGATCCAGGCCAGCACGAGCTGTCGCTGGTCCGAGCGGTCGAGTCGCTCCCGGCCGGGATGAATGGCGAGCCGCTCCAGGACAGCGCCGTGGACGCGTCGAGCGAGTGTCTGATGGGTCGTCTGGCCCGGTGCTCCGTTGACCGGGCGGGTCACGCCGCACTCCACGTCGGATCCAGGCGGGCCGCCAGGCTCGCGAGACGGCGGGCTTCGCGCTGCAGGGCGCTCCGGGGGAACGACCGCGTCGGGCGGGCACCATCGCTCCACACCTCGGCGGCCCGCGGATCGTTGGGCACCGTGCCGAGGAGGGGCAGCGCGCATCCGTCGGCGATCTCCTTGGCCGAGTACGGATCGCCCGCGCGGACCACGAGCAGCGATACGCGCGGGTCGCCGACGCCGGCGTCGAGTTCCTCTCGAAGGAGTGGCGCCACCCGACTCGCCGAGCGTGCCGCGCGCAGCGTCGATCCGGTGACGAGGAGGACCAGGTCAGCCACCCGGAGGAGCTCGACGACTCCGTCGACCGCGACGAACCGCCCGCAGTCGACGATGACGTCGCCCCCGTTCAGCCGGGCCAGCTCCGGTGCGAGCCGACTCCACGGGACGCTGCTCGCCTGTCCGACGCACCCGAACCCCGCGATGACCGGCGGGCAGTGCTCGGCAGGACGGTGCACCCGCCGATGCAGGCTCTGCTCGACCGGCCCGGTCCGCAGGTCGACCACCAGCTCGGCGAGTCCGGCGCGGGAGGGCCACTCGCCTGCTCCGAGGCCCGCACGGATGTCACCGCCGAAGGGGTCGGCGTCGAGGACGAGGGCGGCGCGGTGCCACTGCGACGCGATGGCCAGTGCGCTGGTGGTCACCCCGGGACTGCCCTTGGCCGAGACGAGTGCGATCAGCACCTCGATCACCCCCGACCGACGAGAACGAGGACGACGCGCTCGTCGAGCGCGGCGAGGGCGACCGCCTCGGCCTCGGCCTGGGGCACCACGACATCGACGGTGCGGCGTCCGCTCAGATCCGTCTCACCGGTCCGGACGACCGTGGCGAGCAGGCTTGGCCGCCCGGCGGACACCACCAGCACCGCGTCCCTCGGGGTCAACGGTGAGGTGGGAACGTGTCCGGGTTCGGCGGGGATCCCCACGACGGCCTCTCCGGGCATCGGCGTTCGGGTGCTCGTGACGGCATCCGGCGTGAGGGTCTGGCCGACGCGGAGGTCGGTGGCGGCGATCGTGCCGATGACGCTTTCTACGTCCCTCCAGGCGATCGTCGCCAACCCGGTGTCGGATGGCAGGAGAACCTCGCGCAATGCGGTCGGGTCGATGGTGTCGCCGTAGGACAACGGGCGGGCCAGAGCCACGACACCCTCCCTCGCCACCGCACCGCGGAAGGCGAAGACGGCCAGGAGCGCACCGAGCACACCGAGCAGGACCGCGAGGAGGAGCAACTTCGAGGTTCGACCGCCTCGTCGAGGAGCGCGCGGCACGGCCTGGCCGTTGGTCGTGGTGGTGTGAACCGCGGTCGTCATCGGGCCTCCCCGGTCACGAGCATCTGGATCTCGCCGATCTCGAGGGTGGTCGTGGCGGGCACCTCGACGGTCTCCTGCCCGTCCACCGGCTCGCCGCCGGACACCCCGCTCCAGGCGACCGTCCAGACGGCCGTGGCGACGATCTCCCACGCTCCGGTTCCCGAGGTGCGCTCAGGGAGGGACCGCTGTTCGTAGACGTACCCGCAGTCGGGTGACGGGCCGCTCTGCCC